>JAAEUI010000197.1 GCA_024227475.1 Paracoccaceae bacterium
ATGAGGGCTGGTTCTTGTCGAGCCAGCCCTCACGGGTAGCACCACAGAATAGCGTGATCTTGTAGAAAAAAGGGTCATGGGACACACGCTTCACAGGAAATAAGGAGAGTGAGACCATGAACCCAGCAGAGATATTCTGCCCTAATGTGAAATGCAATGCCAGTGGATTGATAGGACAAGGCAATATCAGCGTCCATAGCTGGCAGGAAGGACGATTGGCGTGTGATGTGTGCAAAACAACCTTCAGTGAGACGAAGGGGACGATGTTCTACGGGCTGAAGAAAGACCACAAGCTGGTTGAGTGGGTGGTGACGTTGTTGGGGCACGGCTGTCCGCCGCAGGCGATTGTGGCGGCGTTTGGACTGGATGAACGGACGGTGGCCGACTGGCAGCGCAAAGCAGGCGCGCACTGCCAAGGCGTGCATGAACATATCATTGGTCAGAGCCAATTGGACGTGGGGCAAGTGCAGGCCGACGAGATCAAGGTCAAGACGCAAATGAAGATCATCTGGATAGCAATGGCGATGCTGGTGTCTTGTCGGCTGTGGCTGGGCGGGACGGTGAGCGCCCGTCGTGACCGCAAGCTGATTGATGCGCTGGTCGCCCAGGTGCGAGCGATAGCCCTGTGCCGGCCTATGGTTTGGGCGGTTGATGGCCTGTCGACCTACGTGAAAGCCATCCAACGTGCCTTTCGCACCCCGCTGCGGAATGGCAAGCCGGGCGCGCCGCGCAAGGTCGCCTGGCCGGATGTCGGTATCGTCCAGGTCATCAAACGTCGCGCCAAAGGCGTCTTGTCCATTGAGCGCCGTATTCGTCAAGGCGACCCGCCGCAGGTTCAGCAGGTCATTGACACCAGCCAGGGCGGTCGGGGCGGCATCAACACCGCCTTCATCGAGCGGCTCAATGCCACCTTTCGCCAATGCCTGGCTGCGCTGGGCAGACGCACCCGCCACCTGGCGCGCACCGCCGCCACATTGGAACATGGTATGTACCTGGTTGGTTGTCTCTACAACTTCTGCTGGCCCCATCAGAGCTTGCGTCTCCCTCTCGTGGTCAATGGCCGCGGTCAGCGGCGTTGGGTACGCCGTACACCCGCTTTGGCTGCTGGCCTCACCGACCACATCTGGTCCGTCTACGAACTGCTGTCTTTCAAGGTCCCGCCTGCGCCTTTTCAGCCCCAAAAACGCCGGGGACGACCACCTAAACGAGTACTTTTGGAGGCAGCCGCATGATCACGCTATTCTGCGTAGCTACCCCGCGTTGTTGTTGGGTGATTTTTCGCTTTTTGCGGGCAACGCTCTGGCCTACGATAGCCTAATCGCGTTCGCCGTCGCGCTGACGGCATACTG
>JAAEUI010000198.1 GCA_024227475.1 Paracoccaceae bacterium
ATCACGGAAGCCGGTTATGCTGAACCAACTAAAGAGACAAGCTGCCCAAACCAGACAATAAAGAATGTTCTCATAGGCCCCAGCCGAATTAAGACATTATAAGGGTTAACGCTCTCGCTTTAACCACAGCCTGGGTTCGACTATTGACACCCAGCTTGCCATAAATATTCATTGAATGTCGTTTAACCGTGCCAACGGTGATAAAGAGTGTGTCGGCAATGGCTTTGTTGCTCAACCCGGCTGCAATTAGATTGAGGATTTCAAGTTCTCGCTCGGTCAACGGTTCAACCAATGGCTGTAACTTGCCCTGAGTGGTTAACCTGACCTGCTCCGCTTGGCAGGCGGCCAGCAAGCGGCGGGTATAACCGGGCGAGATTTTGCGAGCCAGGGCCAATTGGAGTAAATCTGCCATCGGTTGCCCCTCATCAACAAATCGCCGCAGATAGCCTTCCGCTTCTGCCACCAATAGCGCGTTCTCCAATACTGTCAGGGCCCGATCAACCTGGCCCAAAGCCTGATAAGCCAGGGCTTGCAGGTTTAAAATTTCGATGGCGCGGCCCCAACGCTGTTGCGCTTCAACCCGTTGCAGCAGTTGTGTCGTCACGTCGACAGCCACCGCTAACGGTTTCTGATCTGCCTGAGCCAGGAACATTCTAACCAGAGTCAGATAGGCCATTTCAGCGCTGTAATCAGGAACCTGGGTGATATCCAGGCCGCTTTCCCGCGCCCACCGTTGGGCCATGGTTAGCTGATTTTGGGCGAGTTGCAACCGCACTTTGTACAGTAACACCTGCGCCATCACTTGCGGCCGAGGTGCAGTGCGGGCCATATCCTCGGCCTGCTGCATCCAGGATGCGGCCGCTTGCTCATCACCAAGCGCCTGATGGAGAAAGGCCATCGCCACCGAGGCTTCCCGAGGAAAACCGATACCGCCCGGTTGATTGGTCATTTCAAAACCCTGCTCCAAATGCCGCCGCGCTGTCTCCAGGTCATGCCACTCATAGAGCAGCTTGCCCAGACCAATGTGGGCTGCGCCGGCCAAGGGAATATGCCGCGCCCCAGGTCCAAAACGATCTTCAACCAGGCTCAGGGCCTGGCGGTGGAGTGATTCGGCCAAGCGGAGTTGGCCGTGTTCAACCTGGAGTTCGGCTAGCTCGTAGCCGGCAAACAGAATCGAAAAAATGTTGTTGCTCTGTTCGGCGCTGGATTTGGCTGTGGTAAAGCTCTGAATCGCTGCGCCCGTGTCGCCCTTGGTGTGGTAAGCCAGGGCCAATGAGGTGGTCAGGACGCTAGACAAATAGTGGTTATCCGGGGGCAAGTCAGCAAGGGCTTGCTGCGCGAGTTGCATAACGGCCGGTGAGGTATCACCCTGTTCAATTGAAGCAATCGCTCGAATGGCCTGAACCTCAACCAACAACCCCTGCCGACCGGTAGCCGCCTCGGTTGGCAGCCTGGTCACGACCTGTTCAGTCGCTTCTAAAACAGCGTCAAACCCCTCAAACGGGCCGGTCAGCAGCCGCGCCCAGGCCGCAGCCACACCCAGGTGGGGATCGGTTCGGACAATTTCAGGCGGGAGTTTGTTTAGCCAGCGCCATAATGTAGTGGCCTCGCCCCGTTTAAGCATACCTTGTGCGTTTTGGGCGATGAGGCCGGCCGCGCGGTCGTAATCTGAGGCGCTCAAGGCATGATTGAGCGCCTCGCCGACCCATCCGTTGCCTTTGTACCAATCGCCGGCCCGGCGATGTAAGCCGGGGATCAGATCAGGCCGGGTTCGTTGCAAGCGGTTTTGCAGCAGTTCGGCAAACAGGCGATGATAGCGATACCACTCACGTTTGTTATCCAAGGGGACGATAAAGAGGTTGGCCTGGTCAAGGTACTCAAGGGTTTCTTGACTCAAAGCTTGCTTCTCAACCGGTGGAGGGGCGGATTCAAGTAGGGGAGCAGAGGGGTGAGGGAGCAGGGATGAAAAAGACTCTCCCCCGCGCCCTTGCGCCCCTGCGTCTCCGCCGCTAAAAACGGCGGCACACAACGGACCACACAGTCGATTGAGAATAGATGTTTGCAGCAAGAAATCTTGAGTTTCTGCCGGTTGCTGGTTGAGCACTTCTTCAACCAAATAATCAACAATGTATTGGTCATCGCCGGCAAAAGCATCGATGAAGCCAGCCAGATTAGCCTGCCGCTGCATCGAAAGGCCGGCCAACTGTAACCCGGCAATCCAGCCTTCAGTGCGGGTCTCCAACTTCGCCACCTCTTCCGTCGACAATTTAAGGCCGATCGTTTCATTAAAAAGAGCTGTCGCTTCTGCGGCGGTAAAGCGCAGGTCATCCACACGGAATTCGATCATTTGACCACGTGCGCGCAAACGAGATAGAGGCAATGGTGGATCGACGCGAGTCGTAATCACCAGATGCATCTGGGATGGCAGATGGTTGAGCAGAAAGGTAACAGCCTCATGAATGGGCTGGGTATCGATAAGGTGGGTAATCGTTCACTCCCCCCTACGCCTTCGACAAGCTCAGGCTGCGTATCG
>JAAEUI010000199.1 GCA_024227475.1 Paracoccaceae bacterium
ACCCGCAACCGTGAAGCCATTGAAAACAAACTGACCTATCCAGAGTTCCTCGCCCTCATGATCCAGGATGAAGCGGCCCGGCGTGATCAGAAAAAGTATGACTTGCGATTGCGTCGCTCCGGCTTTCGGGGTGACAAGACGCTCGAGGGCTTTGACTTCAACTTTAACCCTGGCCTGAACCAGGAACTGATCAACGAGCTGGCCCGCTGTGGCTTTGTTGATGAAAAAGTGGCCGTGTTGATTGCCGGCCCCTGCGGTACCGGCAAGAGCCACCTTGCACAGGCCATTGGTCACTGTGCCGTGCGGGTCGGGGTCGATGTGATGTTCATCACGCAGTCGAATCTGCTGTCGCAAATCAACGCCGCACGGGCTACCGGCAATATCGAACGCAAGATGCAGACGCTGACCCGCGTACCACTGTTAATCATCGATGACTTTGGACTCAAACCCCTCAAACCGGGGCAGGACGAAGACTTCCATGACCTGATTGGCGAACGCTACGAGCGGGCCGCCACGATCATCACTAGCAACTTGGATTTCGGCGAATGGGGCGAGGCCTTTCCGAACAAACTGCTCGGTGCCTCGACACTGGATCGGATACGTCACGGGGCTTATCAACTGGTGCTGGATGGGAAAAGTTATCGCGCGCCACGCCCCGATTGCGTATTCCGGCCCATCATGAACACCCATTCCGGTTCAACGTGA
>JAAEUI010000200.1 GCA_024227475.1 Paracoccaceae bacterium
ATTCTCGGTCGCGGCAAAAAATCTATCATGCTGAATCTAAAGACCGTCGAGGGTCGTTCCACCGCCGAGAAACTGGCGGCACGTAGCGACCTGCTGATTGAGAATTTTCGACCGGGGGTCATGGAACGCCTGGGGCTGAGTGCGGACAAATTAATGACGATCAATCCGGCATTAGTCTATCTGTCATTGCCTGGATTTTCTGCCGCCGATGATACCCGAAGTGGGATAAAAGCCTATGAAGGTGTGATCGCAGCGGCATCCGGTCAATTTACCGACATGGGCCTGAGCCGTGTATTAATGGGCATTAACCCATCCTTTACACCCCTGCCGCTGGCATCTGCTTATGCAGCCATACTGGGGGCAACCGCTGCTGTTCTGGCATTGCGTAAAAGCAGGAAAACCGGCCGGGGTGAAAGCATCGAGGTGCCGCTTGCCTCGGCTCTGCTCGAAGGCCTGGTTTATAACGCCATGCAGATAGAAAACTACCCCGAGCGCTACAAGTCGCCACGTGAGCGTGAAATAGAAAGACGCCGCACCGCTGCTGAGCCGATGGATATGACCTATGAAGATATCCAGGAATATCTGGACCCTTTCTACCGCAGTTATTTCTGCGCTGATGGCCGACCGTTTTATGTCGTTTG
>JAAEUI010000201.1 GCA_024227475.1 Paracoccaceae bacterium
ACAGACATCATTCGTGTTTCTTTCTATTCGTGTGAAAATTTCTTAAGGTGTTCTGATACATCGGTGGGCTATTGGCGAATGCCCCTGCCGAGGCGAAAAACGAATTCATTCACGGGTATTGACCTTAATGTTGGGCCGTCCTCGACAACAAGAAAATAGTTCTTGAAAGAGTGGCTTACAGTAGGGTCTTAAACGCCCTGGGGATCATTCTCAGGGCGCTGGGTGTTTTCGACAGTCCCCCCCCGGCCGTGCAACGCAGCGCTTCAGGCAACATTCGGCCGCAGGCATAGGAGGCGTCTATGCTCTCATCCAGGTTGATCGGATTTTCATATCCTCCCAATACCAAATCAGCGCAGGTGAAGGCGGAAGAGGCGGCAACCGCGTTTCGTGTATGGCACGGGATCTCACACATGGATTGGACATGATCGCACACTGACCCCATGGTATTCTGGAGTGCGATGGCCGCGGCGTTGGCTGCCTGATCAGCCGTCCCCTCGGCAAATTCAACCACGGCGGCGGCGGCCATGGCGCCAGCGACACCGATCTCAACCTGGCAACCGGCCACCTCCGCCGAAAAGGTGGCCCTTATGGCCGTGATGAGTCCGATACCGGCGGCGGCGAACAACAGTAGGGCGGCTTGTTTTTCGGACAAGTGATAAGATTCCATAAGCGTCAGCACGACACCGGGAACCGTTCCTGAAGCGCCGCCGGTCGGTGCGGCACAGATAACCCCCTGGCTGCAGGTCGTGTGCATGACGGCCATGGCACAGGACGCGGCCTGGGTATGGATGCCGCCTATTGCCAGGGTCTTTTTTTGTTCGCGCAGGCTGATATTATGGGCACTGGGATTCAAAAGCCGAAGCTGGAGCGTGTCAACCGAAAATCCGGACGCCGCAGATTTTCTCATCACATCCAACCGCCTGACCATTTCCGTCAGGGCTCCTTTTTTTGAGAATCCGAGCAGGGCGGCCTCGTAATTCAAGACCGTTTCCCCAAGACTCCAGCCGTGGCGCCTGGCCAAATCAACCATCTCTTGCGCGGATTCAAAGAGAAGTTCCCCCTTTGGTACGAAGTAGACGGGTTCTGTTTGCCATATCTGCAAAACCCCGGAGAGGTTTTTAAGCGTTTCGATTGTTGCCTGGGCAGGCCGGGTCAGGTAAGTTCCCCGGAGCAACGTTCGCTCTTCTTGCTCGATTGTTTCGATCTCACATTTTTCACCACGTTCCGGCGACAGGTGAGACAGGATTTTATCCGCATCATCAGAGAG
>JAAEUI010000202.1 GCA_024227475.1 Paracoccaceae bacterium
CTGGAGCCGACCGCCTTTTTAAAAGCAACGGCCGAGGCCATGTGGCAGAGACGCGCACAGTGGTCGATGTTGTTGGTGCCAAAGGCACAACGGATCATTTTCTGGAAGACAAAGTTTTCCTCGTTGGTGGCGCGGGCCGATGTGATACCGGCAAGCGTATGCGCCCCGTGTTGCGCTTTGACTCCGTTCAGGCGTTTTGCGGTGAAGGCTACCGCTTCTTCCCAGCTTGCGGGTTCGAGCGGGCTGTCCTTGCCGCCACGCCGCATCAGGGGTTGTGTAAGTCGGTCACCATGGTGCAGAAAATCCAAACCAAACCGACCCTTTACGCAGAGGTTGCCCATGTTGGCATCGGACTCAAACGACGGGTTTACCGCAACCATCTTGCCATTTTCTGTTTCAATCTCAATCGCGCAGCCAACACCACAGTAACAGCAGGTCGTGGTAGTTTTTTCGCGCAGGTTTTTAGGCAATTTACCGGTGTCGGACAGATCCTTCAGCGCTCCGGTCGGGCAGGCCCCCACGCATTGGCCGCAGTTGTTGCACTGGGTATCGCGAAAGTCATTGGTGCCGCTGACAAGTTCGGGGTAGCCTGACGCGCCTTCAGCATAAACCGACCGGTGCTGAACCTCGTCACAAATACGCACACACTGCATGCACTTGATGCATTTCTCATATTCAAGCTGAAAAAACGGCCATGAAACGAGCGGCTGAGCGAGGCCCGGATCAACAACTTCACCTGCTCCCACTTTGGTTTCCTTGTTCATTTCCAAGCCTCCTTGCCGCGGTAGGTTTTTGTCCCGGCGCCAAATTCAATTGACAATCTTTGCAAATCACACACGCCTGCCGCCTGACAGGTACACATAAGGCACCGGCCGGCCTCCTTCAGTGCATCCTCTTCCGAAAAACCGGTTTCAACCTCGTCAAAAGCCTCGTCGTTATCAACATCGCCGCCGTGTTTTGATTTGCTGAACGCGACCAGCCGACCGCCCCCGTCCAGAACCGGCATTTCATTCAGCGCCTCATCGGATGCTGCCTTGGCCCCGATGTCAAAGAACTTTGGCCTGTGGCGGTGGATTGCTGCTGCAATTGTGGCTTCATCAGCGCCTGCCAGAAAAGCATCGATTGCAAAAGCACCCATTCGCCCGGCCCCGACACCCTCGACAACAGTCGCGGCACCCGTGACGCAATCACCCCCGGAAAAAACACCCGGCAGGTTGGTCATCATGGTTTGTTCATCAACCTCGATGGTGCCCCATCGCTCATGCAAGCCAAGCGCGTCTTCATTAAGCGAGGCAACATCCACATCCTGCCCGATTGCCAGCAGGATCGTATCAGCCGGGGTGAAATATTCAGACCCTTCGAGCGGCACCGGACGGCGACGACCGCTTTCGTCGGGCTCTCCAAGCTCCATGCGCTGCGAGGTCAGACCAACTACCTTGCCATCCTTGGATTCAACAGAAACCGGGGCCGTCAGCAGATCAAGTTTGATCCCCTCAACGTCGCATTCATGAATTTCATGTGCCGCGGCGGTCATCTCGGTGCGGGTACGGCGATAGTTCATCGTCACCTCAGACGCACCAACCCGCCGTGCGGTCCGTACAGCATCTGCTGCCGTAAAGCCGCCGCCAACGACAATCACCTTGTCGCCCACGTCGACCTTCTCGTTCCAGTTCACATCCGCAAGAAACTTGATCGCCGACATCACTCCGTCAGCATCCTGACCGGCAATTCCGGTTGGCTTGGCAGCCTGCGCTCCAATGGAAAGGTACACCGCATCAAACCCGTCATTGCGAAGACCATCCAGCTGATAATCCCGCCCCATCTCCTGATTGGTTTTAAGCTCAACCCCGAGTGACAGAATATCGTCGATCTCTTTATCAAGAACGGCGTTTGGCAGCCGGTATGGCGGGATACCGAACCGCAACATACCTCCGGCCTTTTTCTGCGATTCAAAAAGCGTAACCTTGTGGCCTGCCAGAGCCAGATAATAGGCTGCGGAAAGGCCGGTGGGTCCCGCACCTACAACGGCAACCTTTTTGCCGGTGGCCGGTTTTGGTTCCGGCTGCGTTGGCAACCCCGACTCAGCTGCCTTGTCCGCGGCAAAACGCTTCAGCGAACAGATAGCGACCGGGCTGCCATCGATCTGTTTTCTGCGACAAGGATCCTCGCATGGCCGCGGGCAGACCCGGCCCAGTACGCCAGGCAAGGGCAGCATCTCTTTGATAAGAGCGGTGGAACCAGCGTAGTCCTTCTTGATGATCAAATCGATGTATCCGGCAATGTCGATACCGGCAGGGCAGGCATCGGTGCACGGCGGTTGGCAATAGGCGTTGTGGTCGGAAAGGTAGGTGTCGAGAATGCCGCGCCGCTTTTCGGCCAATGCATCAGACCCGGTTCGGATAACCATACCGCTGGCAACCTGTGTGTTGCAGGCCTGAACGGCCCCGTCCTGGCCTTCGATCTCAACCGAACACATCTCACATTTTCCGGTCGGCTTCATTCTCGGGTCGTAACAAAGGTTAGGGATCAAAATATCCAGCGCCGCCGCTGCATCGTATATTGTCTGCCCCTGGATGGCAGATACTTTCTTACCGTCAATGGTTAGCTGAATTTTCGAAGTCTCAAAGTTCATTCCGTCATCCCTTACCTGTCACCTGCCCAATGTTGTTTTCATTTTCATAGTTTTCAACAAAAACCCGCCGTGGCCAGAAAGTTTTTTATCTGCGCGCGGTTCTGAATCGGGCGTGACTCTGGCGAGTTTTTTGAAACCCTTTCAAGTTGCTTTCCTCGCAGGCATCCCAAACCAGCATCAAAATCCGAAAAACCGATGCTCAGGTGGTTATCCGAGCGGTACAACGTTGTCATCAGGATCGCGCCCGAACCAGACCTTCTGCTGATGAATCTTGCCAAGCAGTTCAGTGATTTCCGCAATCCCCAATTTGGCTTCTTCCATCGCCTCGGCATCCTCTTGCTTTTCCAGTTCAAGATAGGCATCGGAGCGATGATGCAGCTCCTTTGACAAGCAAGCCTCGATGACGTCAATGTCAGCCGGGTTCAAGTCGAATTCTCGATTGTACTTCATCAAATTTCCCTCTTTGAGCAGGCGATGGCCAAGTGGCAGGTTGAGTAAACCAGCGGGATTTCAGTCAGATCGCCAGCAGTTAAGGAAAATTTATCAGAAATTACTACACCGCGCTACAACTCAGATCGCCCGCATTCCGCGCTTGATCGCAAGACGCCCAACGAAGCATACTCAATCCGAAACAGCCAACTGAAAGCAGCATGAAACCTAGACCCGATACACCTTAAAAACGCTGCAAACCTGTCCGAAAAGGTGGGACCACTTCACCTTCACCGTTAGAGCGGGTTCACCAAACGCTTACGTCTTTTGGGCGACGAGCGGAACTACAAGCTATGGTGCTTTATGAGCCGTTTCAGCTCATGTTCGTGCTTGAAACCTTAGAGGAAAAGTATGCCAACCTGCTACGATAATGCAGCGGTTGAAACCTTCTTCAAAACCATAAAGGCAGAGCTGATCTGGCGACGGTCGTGGGAAACCCGGCGGTAGGCCGAGATGGCGATCTTTGAATACATCAATGGATTTTACAATTCGCGACGCCGACATTCGTTATTAGGCTGGAAAAGCCCAGTGGCATTCGAACGGGAGGTGGCCTAAACGAGCACTTGGGACGGCACGAAAACGTGACAGGTCCACAAGGAAACTGGCTCCTGTTCCTGCCGCCCTACAGCCCAGATCCGAACCCAATCGAAATGGCGTTTTCCAAACTCAAAGCCCACCTGCGCCGTATGAAAGCCCGCACCTTCGACACCCTATTCGCATCCGTTGCTGAAACATGTGAACTCTCCCCGCAAAAAGAGTGTGAAAACTACTTCAGAGCTGCCGGATATGTTGCAGATTAAATGGACGGCGC
>JAAEUI010000203.1 GCA_024227475.1 Paracoccaceae bacterium
CCACATCAACTTGTCTCAAGTTAATGTAGAAACGCTATAAGTCAGTTATCGTGGGCAGCGGAGGTTGAAATGTTTTGCACAAATTGCGGTCGAAACCTGTCGGAAGCCCATCGCTATTGCGGAGCCTGCGGAGCACCGGTGGCATATGAACCCGGTCCGGTGGGAACAGCACCAAAGAGACCGGCACCTGAGGCGCCGGATGCCAATTGGCAGGACAGCATTGATTACAAAACTGTTCTTGGCCATGACGACGTTGAAAAGCTGATAGCAGGGGCAAGTGGCACCAACCCCGGCGGAATGAGCGCTGATGAGTTTCTGAGCGCGGCGAAACCCCTGCTTTTGCTGACCGGTGCCAAACACACGCCGCTCAAACTGATCGCTGAAGTCGGGCCCGGGCTCTACGCCAAACTGGGCATCACGACCGGTAAGGAAATGGAGAAGGACTTCACCTTTCCACCCGGCCGGGTGATAGCCGCAGTTTTGTGTTCGCTGGCCAGCCGCAACCAGACATTGAGCGAAGGCGATCAGGCCAAGGACGGCTGTGTTCTGGTGGCAAAACTGCCGTCTTCAATGTGGTCATGGGCAGGCGTGATTTCGGTGACATTCACCCGCTATTCAAATGGATGTCGGGTTGGCGCAAAAATCACGATACCCGGTCAGGCGTTTGATTGGGGCAAAAGCAAAGGCTCCCTTGCGGATTTGTTTGAAGATATTCCGAGGTTCATCAGCTTGCAGAGTTGAGCGGCGCTGCAGTTATCCCTTGAACGCCTTCAGCCGTGCTTCCCGCAACCGGGCAAAATCATCGCCAGCGTGATAACTGGAGCGGGTCAGCGGCGTTGCCGATACCATCAGGAAGCCTTTGCCATAGGCAGCTTTTTCGTAGGAGGCAAATTCTTCAGGCGTCACAAACCGGTCAATAGCGTGGTGTTTGGGTGTGGGCTGCAAATACTGGCCGATGGTAATGAAATCCACATCCGCTGCACGCATGTCGTCCATCACCTGATGTACAGACTGCCGATCTTCGCCTAACCCAACCATGATGCCGGATTTGGTAAACATCGTGGGGTCCAGTTCCTTGACCCGCTGCAGCAGACGCAGGGAATGGAAATAGCGCGCACCGGGACGGACGACAGGGTAAATGCCTGGAACGGTTTCCAGATTGTGATTGAACACGTCGGGCTTCGCCTCGACCACGGTTTCCACAGCGCCGGGATCACATTTTAGAAAATCCGGTGTCAGAATCTCAATGGTTGTTTCGGGCGACCGGTGCCGCACCGCGCGAATGGTCTGGGCAAAATGCTCGGCCCCGCCGTCTTTCAGGTCATCCCGATCAACCGATGTGATGACCACATGTTTGAGTTCCAGCTTCTGCACGGCGTGAGCAACCCTGCCCGGCTCAAAAGTATCAAGTGCATCAGGCCGCCCGGTGGCGATGTTACAGAAGGTACAACCACGGGTGCAAATCTCGCCCATGATCATCATGGTGGCGTGGCCCTGGGACCAGCATTCACCAACATTCGGGCAGCCGGCCTCTTCGCAGACGGTCACGAGACTGTTGTCTTTCAACAGGTTCCGGGTTTTCTTGTATCCCTCACCCCCTGGTGCCTTGACCCGGATCCAATTGGGTTTGCGCGGCCTTTGCGTGTCCGGTTTATGCGCTTTTTCCGGATGGCGCTGCTGGGGTACTTTCAGGTCTCGCATCGGGTTCTCCTTGCCGGACTGTTACCACGGGGCGGCCCGAAATGAAAAGGGGCCGAAAGTGCTGCACCTTTGTCTAAAACGGGTTGAAGCCTGCAGACACATTCTGCATGATTTGGAATGATTCTAAATTCAAGGCCGGAGCGGACACGCTCTGCCCCAATCTTTTGAACGGAGACTCCCATGGATGGAAACTTGTCTGGCAAATGCCCGGTGATGCACAGCGCTGGTGCGGTGCAATCGAACCGCGATTGGTGGCCAGAGCAACTTAACCTGAAAATTCTGCACCAAAATCCGCCTGCTGGTGATCCGATGGACGCAGGTTTTGATTACCGGGCCGAGTTTCAGAAACTTGATCTCAAGGCGCTCAAGCAGGACCTCTACAACCTGATGACCGACAGCCAGGACTGGTGGCCTGCCGATTATGGCAACTATGGCGGTCTGTTCATTCGCATGGCTTGGCACGCCGCTGGCACCTACCGGACATCTGACGGGCGCGGCGGTGCAGGCAGCGGAATGCAGCGGTTTGCGCCGCTGAACTCCTGGCCGGACAACGGCAAC
Organism: Paracoccaceae bacterium; assembly: GCA_024227475.1. Classification (GTDB taxonomy): domain Bacteria; phylum Pseudomonadota; class Alphaproteobacteria; order Rhodobacterales; family Rhodobacteraceae; genus Amylibacter. The sequence goes on from JAAEUI010000203.1 coordinate 2,260, forward strand.
CTTGATAAAGCCCGCCGCCTGCTGTGGCCAATCAAACAGAAATACGGCAAGCAAATCTCCTGGGCCGACCTGCTGATCCTGGCCGGCAACGCGGCCATCGAATCGATGGGTGGTACAACCTTTGGCTTTGGCGGAGGCCGGGTCGATGTCTGGGAACCGGAAGAGGATACCTACTGGGGGGCCGAAGATACCTGGCTGGGTGATGAGCGTTATTCCGGTGAGCGCGATCTTGAAAACCCACTGGCAGCTGTGCAGATGGGCCTGATCTACGTCAACCCGGAAGGCCCAAACGGTGATCCGGACATTCTGGCCTCTGGCCGTGACATCCGCGACACCTTTGGTCGCATGGCAATGAACGACGAGGAAACCGTGGCGCTGGTAGCCGGCGGCCACACGTTTGGCAAGGCGCATGGCGCGGGCGATCCGGCGAATGTCGGCCCTGAACCCGAAGCCGCGCCGCTTGAAGCCATGGGGCTGGGCTGGCTTTCGAGCCACGGCAGTGGCAAAGGGGATGACACGATCACCAGCGGGGTTGAAGGTGCCTGGACCGCGAACCCGACCCAATGGGATAACGGCTACTTCGACCTTCTGTTCGGCTATGACTGGAACGTGACCAAGTGCCCCTCGGGGGCTTGGATCTGGGAGCCGGTAGGCGTTACGGAAGAGGACATGGCCCCTGCTGCACATGACCCGTCCACGAAGGTCAAAACCATGATGACAACGGCCGATATGGCGATGCGTATGGATCCGATTTACGGCCCTATCGCCAAGCGTTTCCATAAAAACCCCGAAGAGTTCAAGGAAGCCTTTGCCCGCGCCTGGTTTAAACTGACCCACCGGGACATGGGCCCCAAAGCCCTTTTCCTGGGAGAAGAAGTGCCTGACGAGGAACTGATCTGGCAGGATCCAATTCCTGCAGGTGATCCTGCCTCACTGGATGCCTCCGACGTTGACGACTTGAAGGCGCAAATCCTCGGGTCCGGGCTAAGTGTATCTGAACTGGTCTCGGCCGCATGGGCCTCCGCCTCGACCTTCCGAGGCTCGGACAAGCGCGGCGGGGCAAACGGTGCGCGAGTGCGGCTTGCACCACAAAAAGACTGGCAAGCCAACGATCCTGAGCAACTCGCCAAGGTTCTGGGTGTGTTGGAGGGCATTCAAAGCGGGTTTGCTAAGCCGGTTTCGCTGGCCGATCTGATCGTTCTGGGCGGTGCCGTCGCGGTCGAAAAAGCGGCAAGCGAAGGGGGGCACGACATCGAAGTGCCGTTTACCCCGGGCCGCGGAGATGCCAGTGAAACGCAGACCGACGCTGCCAGCTTTACTCCGATGGAACCTCGCGCTGATGGGTTCCGCAACTTCAGCGCGGCAAACTTCACAGTACCGTTCGAGCATTTGCTGGCGGACCGTGCCCAACTCCTGACGTTGAGCGCACCTGAAATGACTGTTCTGGTCGGCGGTCTGCGGGTGCTTGGAGCCAACAGCGGCAAATCAACCCATGGTGTTCTGACCAACCGGGTTGGCGTGCTTAGCAACGACTTCTTCACCAACCTGCTGGACATGGCAACCGAATGGAGCTTCCAGGGGGATGGGGTCTATGAAGGACACGATCGTGCATCCGGGGCTCCGAAATGGACCGGAACCCGCGCCGATCTGGTGTTTGGCTCCAACTCGCAACTGCGCGCACTTGCTGAGGTTTATGCCTGTGAAGATGGTGCTGCCAAATTCGTCAAAGATTTTGTAGCGGCCTGGGTCAAAGTAATGGAACTGGATCGGTTCGATCTGAACTGATCTTCAGAAAAAAAACTGTAAACGGGCGCCTCGGATCGGGGCGCCCCTTTGTTATTCGTCCGCTCGACATTGAAGGCAGCAAAAGACTTGCACAGAATAACCCTGCGTTGAATGCTTTCAGATCGCCGCATTTTCCTTTACGGCAAGGTCATGGTTCTGATCCGTATATTCTGGCGCCTGCTGAAAGCTGCCGTACTCACCTACCTGGCCACGCTGGCATTCGTCATGGGATTCGCCGCGCTGCAACCGGTTTTTGAGCCTCAACCGTTTGAACCTGCCGATGTAATCGTCGTATTGGGCGCTGGCATGGATGCGGATGGAACGTTGCATAAATCATCACGTTTGAGGGTCAAGAAAGGTGCGGAATTGTTTTTGGCAGGCACCGCCCCTCGCATGCATTTTACTGGCGGGGTTGGGCGGCCCAACGGTCCTTCGGCGGGGGCTCAGATGGTCGCATTGGCGCAGAGTCTGGGGGTCCCCGCAACCGCCACCACAGCAGAAGGCCAGAGCTATTCGACGCTGCAAAACGCGCTTTTTTCGCAACCCATGCTGCAGGGCGCTGAGCGGATTATTCTTGTGACCGAAGGCTTTCACCTGCCCCGAAGTTGGGCCTCGTTCAAGTACTTTAGTAACTATGATATCGCGTTGGCGCGTTCGGTCGCGTTCCGCAAAACCAGTCCAAACGCACGCTGGCCCTGGCTGACCATGTGCCTGCGCGAAGCTCTGGCAATCTGGTTCAATGCCGGGCGGTTGGTGGTTTGGGAAGTGGCTGGATTGCTGAATTACGACGAAACCGACCGCAATGACCTTCTGTATTGAGGAAAACCGGATGGCCACAAAGGATAAGGACAACAAATACACGATTTGCGGCTATCTTCTTGTCCCGCCGGAACGAATAGCGTCGGTTCTAGCCGCTCTGCCACACCATATAGCGCTCACCCGGGCGGAATCCGGATGTTTGGTTTTTACCGTCACCAAAAACCCGGATCAGGCCGGGCGTTTTGATGTCTACGAAGAGTTCTCTGACCGGGCGGCATTTGACGCGCATCAGATACGAACTGCCAATTCGGACTGGGCGTTGGTTTCAGAAGGGTTGCAGCGTCATTATAAAATAGTTTAAAATTAAAGCGTTACGGAATCTATTGATATTAATCAAAGCACATTAAGAAGCCTGGTGATGTGCTTACTCGTAAAGAAAGGAGTAAATTATGTTTGCTTCTCCCTCCCTGCTCACCCGTATAGCAGTTGGCAAGCTCGCAGCTTTGGTTCTGACCCTGCTCGGCTTGTTCGCGGCCCGGGGAATAATCCCGGATATGTCCTGGCAGTTCCAGCTGGGTTTCCTGTTCTGGTACATCACGATAGGGGCTGTGGTCGGCATGTTCGGGGTGATGACCTATCATCCAATGCTGGCCATGAAGCTGCCCTGGTGGTTCCGCGGGCCTTGGGTGGGAGGATGGTTGAATGCAATTCTGCTGCTGTTCATCTTTGATGATCTGGCGCCAATGATGGCCAACGGTTTCGGTGAAGATTCCATCTGGGCTTCGCCTTGGTGGCTGGTTGCGGAAGGCGCGGTTCTTGGTCTATTGCTGGACTGGTTATGCACCAGGATCGGCGGCGAGGGTAAGGAATGTGTTTCAGACAGGGAATCGCTGCCGGTTTAGTTCTCGGCTGCTTTTCGAATTCTGCCATCGCAGAAGGCCTGTTGTGCAGCGGCCGGTCTCCTGACTGGGAGATGAAAACGTCTGGCACTGAGGCAATGTTCAGCTACCTGAACAAGAACATCAGGTTTGAAGTGCGCTTATCGACTGAAGCTGAAGGTGGCGCTGGTCCCATGGCCCACACACTGATCAGCGATTTTGATACCGCAATCCTGCTGGTTGACGAAATTCCCTGTTCCACTGGCGCTGATATGACCGGCTATGTGCTGACTCAGGATCGTGACCTGCCGATCCTGCTGAGCGGCTGCTGCAGTCCAGCAAAGCAATGAGCGAAGAGCCGTCTCAACCCTTCCGGGCAGCCGGGTTTATGGTCGGTGCGATGGTTTCGTTTTCTGCCATGGCAGTCGCGGGGCGCGAATTGGCCGGCACGCTCGATACCTTTGAAATCATGATGTACCGCTCGACCGTCGGGTTAATGATTGTACTGGTGATTGCCTATAAGGCCAGAGCCCTGCCCCAGGTGACATTTAACCGTTTCGGCCTGCACGCAGTTCGCAACCTGCTGCATTTTTTCGGTCAGAATCTGTGGTTTTATGCCGTGATCTATGTCCCGCTGTCGCAGTTGTTTGCGTTTGAATTCACCAACCCGCTGTGGGTGGCTGTCCTCGCCCCTTTATTTTTGGGGGAAAAGATGACCCGTGTGCGGATTTTTTCCTTCATTCTTGGGTTTGTCGGTATTTTGATCGTGGCCCGGCCCGAGATCTCTGCCCTGAGCCCGGCAACCGTCGCAGCGGCCTTGTGCGCAGTGGGCTTCGCTGGCGCTGTTATCACCACGAAACTGCTGGCACGGACGGAAACCACCACCTGCATCCTGTTCTGGCTGGTAAGCATGCAAGGGGTTTTCGGGCTGGTCTGCGCCGGGTTTGACGGAGACATCGCGATACCCGATGGTGTTGGCACCTTCTGGGTGACTCTCGTGGGGGTTTGTGGCCTGCTGGCCCATTTTTGCATTACCTCTGCACTGAAACTGGCACCAGCGACCGTGGTGGCTCCGATGGAGTTCCTGCGCCTGCCACTCATCGCTGTGGTCGGTTGGTTGCTTTATAGCGAAGCACTTGAGGTTGTTGTATTTGTTGGCGCTGCCCTTGTTTTTGGAGCGAACTACCTGAACATCAGATCGGAACAGAATGCCGGGAAAAAAAGAGTGCTGCATGTTCCTGTTAGTTGATCTTCTTTCGGTTTCCGTTTGAAATTCAGCCCTCCCCTGCGTTAACAACGTCAGAACATCAATCTGAGGCTAACATGCTCTACAAAAGCGCAACTGATTGGCTGGCTGCCCCCAATAAGCGGATAATGCTGTTTGGCATGTCAGGGCTGGGCAAGACCTATGTTTCGAATATCCTGCGCGCGGAGGGCAGCTGGTTCCACTATTCCGTCGATTACCGCATCGGTACGAGGTATCTTGGCGAGCATATCGTTGATAATTTCAAGAAAGAGGCGATGCAGAACCCGTTTCTGGCTGATTTGCTGCGCTCTGACAGTATTTATATCGGGTCCAACATCACCTTTAACAACCTGTCGCCCCTGTCGTCCTACCTCGGCAAACCCGGTGATCCGCTCAAAGGTGGAATTCCATTTGATGAATACCTGCGACGGCAACGATTGCACCGCGCGGCCGAAATCAACGCTATGCTGGACACGGTCTATTTCAGCCAGCGCGCCAAATCCATTTACGGGTACGACAATTTCATTTGCGATACGTCAGGTTCGGTGGTCGAGGTTGTTGATCCGTCTGATCCGAACGATCCTGTCTTGTCCACCTTACAGCCAGAAGTTTTGCCAGTGTGGATAAGGGGCCACGACGGCCATTTGGAAGAGCTGATCGCACGGTTTAGCAAAGCCCCCAAGCCAATGTACTATCAGGAAGCCTTTCTGATGGACCTTTGGCAGCATTATTTGCTTTTGCATGGCCTGGCCTCTGAAGCGGTTGATCCGGATGATTTTATCCGCTGGGGATACCGGCAGTTGCTGACCCACCGCCTGCCCCGTTATCAGGCAATCGCCGACAATTGGGGCGTAACAGTGGATGCCGATGACGCGGCACGCATCAAATCAGAAGCCGAATTCAACGAGATGATTGCAACCGCACTTGCCTGACGCCGCCTTGCCACCTAAATATTTGGTTCCAAAGGGTTAAGGAAACCTCAATGCCGATAAAAATTCCCTCTCTACTGCCTGCCTTTGATGTCCTTCAGTCCGAAGGCGTTATGGTCATGTCTGAGCGGGTAGCGGCGCGGCAGGATATCCGCCCCCTGCATATCGGCCTGCTGAACCTGATGCCGCAAAAGATTCAGACGGAAACCCAGTTCGCCCGTCTGATCGGTGCGACGCCGCTGCAAATCGAGCTGACCCTGATCCGTATGACCGAACATCAATCTAAAAACACGTCGGCAGATCATATGGAGGCATTTTATCAGCCATTCCAGAAGGCCAAGGCACAGAAATTCGACGGGCTGATTATCACCGGCGCGCCAATCGAGCACCTGCCCTTCGAAGAGGTGTCCTACTGGGATGAAATGGTCGAAGTGATGGAGTGGACCCAGACCAACGTGCATTCCACCTTTGGCGTTTGCTGGGGTGGAATGGCGATGATCCGGCATTTTCACGGTGTCGACAAGCATATGCTCGATCACAAGGCGTTTGGTTGCTTCCGCCATCACCGGCACGACGACTCGTCACCCTATCTGCGCGGATTCTCGGATGATCTGGTGATCCCGGTCAGTCGCTGGACGGAAATTCGGCCATCAGATATCGAGGCTGCTCGGGGGTTAACAACCCTGATGAGTTCAGAGGACACCGGCCCTTGCCTGGTTGAAGACTCGGGCCATCGCGCGCTCTATATCTTCAACCACTTCGAATATGATCGCGGAACTTTAAAACAGGAATACGACCGGGATATCGCCAACAGAACCCCGATCAATGTGCCAATCAACTATTACCCGGGCGATGATCCGGCACAACCTCCGGAAAACCGGTGGCGCAGTCATGGCCATTTGCTTTATGGCAATTGGATCAACGAGATATACCAATCTACGTCATACGATATGGATCTGATCGGAAGCTAGAAGGTCTCCGGTTTGATCGGAATAATAACCGCTTTAGAGGAATTGAAATGGACCAGACGGAAATCAACAAACCTTTTGACGGGGCCATTTCGAAATTTTTTGAGCAGGATGCACCGGATGAAGTGCGCCAAACCATCCAGAACGCCACAAAGAATACAATTCTGAACGGCACCTACCCCTATCGTAAACGAATGGACCGCAAGGACTACGAGGAGACCCTGGAAGACCTGCAGGTTGAACTGGTGAAAATGCAATCATGGGCGCAAGAATCAGGCGCCCGGATAGCTGTTGTGTTTGAGGGGCGCGATGCTGCGGGCAAAGGCGGCACGATCAAGCGGTTTCGTGAAAACATGAACCCGCGCACCACTAAGGTGGTTGCCCTGTCAAAACCTACGGAAACTGAGCGGAGCCAGTGGTATTTTCAGCGTTATATCAGCCACTTGCCGAGTGCAGGTCAAGTAGTTCTGTTTGACCGTAGCTGGTACAACCGGGGCGTTGTGGAGCATGTGTTTGGCTTTTGCACCCCCAGGCAACGCGGCCATTTCTTTGCTCAGGTGAACGAATTTGAAGACATGCTGCAGGACGATGGAGTGATCCTGATCAAGCTTTGGCTTACGGTTGGCCGGGCAGAACAACTGCGCCGGTTTCTGGACCGGGAAAGCGATCGGCTGAAGCAGTGGAAACTGTCCGGAATTGACGTCAAAGGTCTGTATAAATGGGACGACTACACAGCGGCGATCCGGGAAACCTTTGACAGGTCAAATACCAGTCACGCCCCCTGGCGGGTGGTCCGCTCGGACGACAAACGCCGGGCCAGGCTTGCGGCAATCCAAACCGTTCTGGGTGAGATTCCCTATGATACCAAAGATTTAAATGTCGCCACCGCCCCGGATGGCAAAATATCCGGCGGACCGGATCTAGCTTGATTTTTTGCGTGGAACCGGCGGCATCCCGTCAACTGAATGCTTGATTTGTCGGTGCAGACCCGTATATCCCCTTGGCTCACCCGTAAGAGCGTTTTGAGCGAATTCTGAAACACTGGGATTGCGCAAAACGCCGCAACACCAAAGGGCTAACCCGGCAGAATGACCTCAATCTGATTCAGATTAAGGTCATTCTGCTTTACCAAGGACCGGACCCGATTTGGCACGCAAAGGCTACCATCACGGCAATCTGAAAGAGGCGCTGATTGAAGCGACAATCAACCTGATCGAGGAGAAGGGCCCGACCGGTTTCACCATGGCTGAAACCGCCAAACTTGCAGGTGTATCGGCTGCTGCCCCCTACCGCCATTTCAAAGGCAGCGATGAAATCATTGCTGAAATTGCCCGACGCGGCTTTGGTATTTTCGCTGATCTGATGGAATACGCGCAGCGCAAAAGCCAACCTTCCGCCCTGGCGGCGTTCGAGGCTGTTGGCCGCGCCTATCTGGCGTTTTCGCGTAAGTATCCCGGGTATTACATCGCCATGTTTGAAAGCGGCGTTCAGATCAACTCCAACCCGGAACTGGCGAGTGTGGCAAACCGGGGTATGAATGTCCTGATTTCTTCGGCCGAACAGCTATGCAGGGTTTTGCCACCGGAAAAACGCCCTCCTGCGAGCATGGTCAGCCATCACATCTGGGCCATGAGCCACGGCGTTGTTGAATTATTTGCCAGAGGAGAGCCCGGAACGCGCTCGCCCTACTCGGCCGAAGAACTGCTGGAAAGCGGAATCGGGGTTTACCTGCGTGGGTTGGGGGTCCTGCCGGAAGACAGCTAACATGGCTGGTCGCTACCGAATCTTAAAAAAGATTCCCCAGTCTCTTGACTTCTGCTTTCCACCCCCCCAAGTATGTAAATGTGATTAACATTAACATTCAAAACACCACAAGAAATGGAAAGGAAAAAACCCATGTCGACACCTGCATCCTGGCTGAGTTCCACTGAGAGCTGGCTGGATGAGCGCGGCAAAGGCGCTTGGCTCGCCGCGATGATCCTGGGCTTTATTTTCGTCTGGCCAATCGGATTGGCCATCCTGTTTTATATGATCTGGAGCAAACGTATGTCCCGTTCTTTCTTCTGCAACCGTTCTTCGCAGCGCCATGTGGCGCGACACAGCAGCGGCAACACCGCATTTGACGCCTATCGCGACGATACACTGAAGCGTCTGGAAGACGAGCAAACTGCATTCCAGTCATTCCTGCAGCGCCTGCGCGAAGCCAAGGACAAAACAGAGTTTGATTCCTTTATGGATGACCGCGCCAAAGAGCTGAAAGAAGCCAGCGCTTAATCATCCCCTAACAAGCAGGGTTGTCCCCTTTCCCCTCCCCTATCCAACCCTGTCGCTTCGCCCCCGTTCCCCGGGGCGAAGCACTTTGATGGAGCAGACATGTACGCCGATTTCCATGACGGATTACCAAACCCTGAACTGGACGCCCAGTTCTATGATGGCGTCCCACTTCGCCGGCTTCTTGCCTGGGGTATTGATGCTCTGTTGATTGGGGTTGTGACTTTTAGTCTGGCCTTGTTTTCTCTGGGTCTGCTGTTCTTCGTTTACTTTGCACTCTGGCTGATTGTCGGATTCGGTTACCGGGTTCTGACCATTGCCGGTAAGTCTGCGACGCCTGGAATGCGCCTGACGGGTATTGAATTGCGGAACCGAATGGGAAATCGCCTGGATGGTAATGAGGCTCTGGTGCACACTGTGGCCTACCATCTGGTTTTCATGGTCCCTTTTGGCGTGTTGATCAGTGGGCTTTTAATGCTGATCAACGATCATGGCCGCGGATTGCATGACGTTTTTCTTGGCACAACCGCAATCAATCGACCGGCAGACTAAAGCGTTATGAGCTTTGTTGGAATCTTCAACGAAGAGCATGCGCTGTAGGTTGCAAACTCACCGCGCTGGATTATTGTTTTACTGTATTCCTTCAAGAACCCTTGATTGCCAAGGCTTTCCCTTGTTACGATTTTGTTAGGGATACTTTTAATAAGGTTCGCACATGCGCCATTCGTTGCCACTGGCACCGCAGTTTTATGTCACGGCTCCGCAGCCCTGCCCCTATCTAGAGGACCGGGTTGAGCGAAAGCTGTTTACTGCGTTGCAGGGCGATCACGCAAACATACTGAATGACGCCCTGTCACAGCAGGGGTTCAGGCGGTCCCAGAACGTGTTGTACCGGCCCTCTTGTACAGATTGTAATGCCTGCCTGTCTGCCCGGATTCGGGTGGCAGATTTTGAACCCAAGCGCAGCCACAAACGTATCTTGCGCAAGAACGCGCGTCTGCGCCGCGAAGCCACCAGCCCCTGGGCCACCGAGGCGCAGTACGAATTGTTTCGCACGTATCTGGAGGCGCGGCATGCTGATGGCGGCATGGCTGACATGGACGTGTTCGAATTCGCCTCCATGGTGGAGGAAACACCGGTGCGTTCGCGGGTGGTGGAATACATCAGCCCTGCCACCGACGAGTCATCTGATGAGGAGCTCACTGCGGTTTGCCTGACTGATGTTCTCAAGGATGGCCTGTCGATGGTTTATTCGTTTTTTGACCCCGCGCAGGAGAAGTCCAGTCTGGGCACCTATATGATCCTTGATCACATCCGCATCGCGCAGGAGGCGAAACTGCCGTTCATTTATCTGGGGTATTGGGTGCCGGGCAGCAACAAAATGGACTATAAGGCCAAGTTTGGAGCCCTGGAAATCTATTCCGGCGGTCAGTGGCATGTGATTGATGATCCTGAGTCAATCCGGCTCGATAACACAAACGCACCGTGCCAACCAATCCCAGAGCAAGTTGCTGCGATTAGCCTGCCGGATGCTCTGACCCAACAAAAAACCTGACTGCTTAGCACACTATGCCTTTGATGTTGCAGCGTTATGTGATTCGCTGGTGATTCCAACAAATCGTGAAAAGCTCTAGTTAGGTAACAAGTTTGGCACAATTGTCACCACACCCGGAAAGGTCCACAGGAGCATCAATCCGGCCACTTGGATCAACACAAACGGTACCACGCCACGGTAAATATGTTTGGTAGTTACCTCCGGAGGCGCCACACCGCGTAGATAGAACAGCGCAAAACCAAACGGCGGTGTCAGGAACGACGTCTGCAGGTTTACGGCGATCATGATGGTGACCCATTTGGGATCCATCGTACCACCATAAATCACCGGGCCCACGATCGGGATCACGATGTAGATAATCTCGAGGAAATCAAGAACGAAGCCCAGCACAAACAAAACCAGCATCACGATCAGGAACACCACCCATTCCTTGTCAAACGAGCGCAGGAAGTCCTGAATATAGTGCTCGCCGCCAAAGGAAATGATCACCAGATTGAGGATTTGCGAGCCGATCAGGATGGTGAACACCATGGATGTCACCTTGGCAGTTTCGCGCACCACCGGGGACAACACGGCATTCTGGAACAACACCCAGCAGGCAAACAACAATCCCGCCATGGCGACAAGATAGGCCCCATAAGCCACTAAAAAGGCAACCCAGCGTTCAAAGCCAACCTGTGCGGTGTTCACCCGCAGATCGAAATTCACCCCTAGCAACAGCATGATCACCATGGCAAAGGTCGCGATGAGGATGAACTTTTGATTGCCCTTGATTTCATCAAGCTTGCGATAGGCCGCCAGCATGATCGCCCCGCCTGCACCAAGCGCAGCCGCGGGTGTTGGATTGGTAATACCCCCGAGGATTGAGCCAAGAACGGCGATGATCAGAACCAAAGGTGGGAACACAACCCGCAACAGCTCGTTCTTGCCCAACAATCCGGCCGCGTATTTCGCGCCATAGATTGCCAGACCAAAAGGTACCGCCAGCATCAGGAACGACACACCCGGCGTCGTCGTTGGTTGAATAAGCAGGATGTCAACGATCAGTGCCAGAACACAACCGCCCCATCCGATCAGCAGCGGACGGTGATCAGATTTCTTGCCCACGCCGTAAGCGGTGGTCATAATCAGCGCCAGCAGCAAGAAGAAAATCAGGACACCGGAACCGATCGGCGCGATGCTGGCGATCTTATCGAGCTTGGCCTGGGCCAGTTCTTCTTCGGTGAACACGCGGTCTTCCTGGGTCTGAGTTCCCCCGGCAGCCTCGATCTCGGCCTGTTGCGCAACTGAGCGCTCCCATTTTTCGGCACCGTGTTTCTCAATCATCGCGGCCTTGCATTCCGGTGAAACCTTGGTGCGCAGCTCAGCACTAGCGCCAAGATCAGCTATTGAACTCACGACAACGGATTGATTTCCGGACAAGTTGACCGCGTTTGACGCAATTGCAAAGGCTATGATCCCGACTGGCACGACAAGGAACCACAATACACCATGACGGCGGCCAATCTTGTGACCGCTGGTTCCATCACCCAGAACCGGCGGGGCCTTCTCCGGGTTTAGAATGGCGTAGCCAAAGGCGTAGAGTCCATAGAGCACAGCCAGAAGAACGCCGGGCAGGATAGCGGCCTGGAACAGGGTGCCTACCGAGAGAACCGCAGCTTCGCCAAGATATGTCAGAGCGTCAGAGCAGCCTAGCGCCTGTGCTCTTTCTTCCTGTGCTGTTGAATAAAGGTCTCCGGCCAGGGTGCCCAACAGAACAATCACAATTGACGGTGGAATGATCTGCCCTAATGTTCCTGAGGCAGAAATAACACCGGTTGCCAATTCTGGTGAGTAACCGTTGCGCAGCATGGTCGGAAGGGACAACAACCCCATGGTAACAACCGTAGCGCCGACGATACCCGTCGAAGCTGCAAGAAACGCCCCCACAGCCACAACCGCCACCGCCAGACCACCTGGCAGCGGGCCGAAAACCCGGGCCATAGTTGTCAGCAGGTCATTTGCGATTTTGGAGCGTTCCAGCGTGATACCCATCAGCACGAACATCGCAACAGCCAGCAGGGTTTCGATGGATTGCCCGGCAAACACCCGCTCGTTCATCCGGTTAACAATAAATGAAAGGTTGCGGTTCAGCGCTGTTTCCCAGCCGCCCGCAAATAGCGCCTCGGTAATTTGCGGTAAGTCGGGGTATCGGAAATGGGAAATATTATACGTCGACACGCCTTCACCCCTCAGGGCTTTGTAAGCCTCTGAACCGGTGTCGATCACCTCACGCGTTATAATACCAGCACTGTCTAGCGCCGCCAGTATACCAAAAGAGATGACCCCAGCCCCACCGATGGCAAAGGCCACCGGAAAACCCGACATGATGCCCGCAAACAGGCAGGCAAACACAATAATCAGGCCGATTTCGACGCCATCTAATCCGAATAGCATGCCCCGGCCCCCTAGTGAATTTCTGAAACCATTTCGGCGAGATCATCGCCGAGTTGGTCTTTGTCTAAATGTTTGCCTTCACTTTCTTCGCCCTCAAGGTATTCAAGCAGCGAGCGATAGAAAAACGAGATACCTTGAATGAATATCATCGCGGCAAACATCACCAGAAGGATTTTGAACAGGAAATAGCCATCGAATCCACTGGGCGAAAAACCGGTTGTTTCGACGTTCCACTTTAGAATTTTGGATTTTCTGCCAATTGAAACCAATGTGTCGGTGGCAGATACTTTTGGCGTCACCAGGTGCCGCCAAAGGAAAAACCAACCATACATCCAAATTAGGGTTGCTACGGGTATCATGAAAAACAGTGAGCCGAGCATATCTATCAGCTTTTTCGTTTTGTACCGGGCACCGGCATAAAACAGATCAACCCTCACATGGCCGCCCTGCACGAATGTATAGGAACAGCAAAGCGCCACAATTATCGCGTTGTAGAACTTAAGTTCATCGCCAAACCAAGCCAGATCGCGGGTAAATACCATCCCAAACGGCCCAAGGGAAATTTGGGACACCCTGAAAATCGCCTGCAAAAAAATCACCATGATCTGTTGCAGAACCATAAAAAGCACGGCCCAGGACGCGATGCGTCCAACGACATTGGAAAACCCCTCTGTTAGCCGAACAACGGCCCAGAGAAAATTTCGCCTTACTAGCCCGATTACTAAAACGATGAGAAAAATGTCTACCGCGACGGCAAATAACTCTCTGGAGCCTCCGAAATAGATAAAATTCGCAAGCGAAGATTTTTCTGCCCAGTTTAACCAAAGTAAGGGATGAAAAATTGCGTAGAAAAAATTGTATATTCCAGCCGCCAGGAACATGGGCCCTCCTAAAAGCAGTTCCATAGCGCGCCTCCACTCATGCCATCAGCCGCACTAAGTAAGCGTGCGGCTGATGTTATTACAGAAATCGGCTCAGAGATTTCCGAGCACCCGGCTACGTTGGGAAGTGTAATACGCATCAGAGCGAGACGCCCAGCCAGCGGTTGCATTCATCGAAGACATCGCGGAGTCGAATATTTTGGCAAACAACTCGTCGTCCATGAAACCACCAAGCACTTCTTGTGAGGCCTTGCCAAAAGCATCCCAGACATCGTCAGAGAAAGTGTGCAGCTGAGTTCCGCCGCTTACCAAACGTTCCAGCGCCGGACCATTGTTGGCCATAAACAAGGAATAGTTGTGTTGGTGAGTGTCCGCTGCCGCAACCTCGATTGCACGCTGGTGGTTAGCAGACAAGCCGTTGAATCTCTCAAGGTTTACCGAGACGGACAAAGCCGCGCCAGGCTCGTGAAATCCAGCTGGGTAATAGTGATCACAAACTTCTTGAAGTCCGAGTTTTTCGTCTGACCACGGACCGATCCACTCGGTTCCGTCAATCGCACCAGTGGCCAAAGCCTGATAAATCTCACCACCCGGCAGCACCTGCACCGAAGCGCCCAGCTTGGCCAGGGCTTTGCCACCCAGACCCGGCATGCGGAACTTCAGGCCCTGAAAATCTTCAGCGCTCTTGATTTCCTTGCGGAACCAGCCGCCACCCTGTGCGGCAGTTTGCCCGGCGATAAATGAACGCAGGCCAAATATTTCGCCAAGTTCGTGATGAAGCGCCTGCCCGCCGCCAGCATAATACCAGACCATAATTTCCGGCCCGGTCATGCCAAATGGCACGGCCGTAAAAAAGGCTAGCGCGGGATGTTGCCCTGTAAAGTAGTAGTCTGCTGCGTGGTAAACATCCGCTTGTCCTGCTGTAACGGCATCAAATACTTCAAGCCCACCAACCAGTTCACCAGAAGCTTTAGCGTCAATTTCAAGTGTTCCGCCGGTGATATCTGCTACATTTGATGAAAACCGTTCCACCGAATCCCAAACACCAGCCAGGCCACGTGGCCAGCTGGTTACCATTGTCAGCTTCTCTTTGCCTTGAGAAATTGCCGGTGCGGCCAGCGAAGTCGCGGCTGCGGCTGTCCCACCCAAAGCAGATGTTCTCAGAAATGAACGACGATCCATATGGATTTTTCCTCCCGTTTATGTCCATCCATTTTTCGGACAGATCAATTAATCGTGCGCGGAGCCTAGCGCAGGTCGGTTAAAAAGGCCAATACCGAGTAACCCGTAGTTTTTGGCCCAAATCAGTGTTTTCTGGATCAAATTGCAATCACAAACCCGCAACTTGACGGTGATTGGTATTGCTCATTAGGTTGAGCACGCCGGAAGCGTGGCCACAGTTTGGTGGGGAGAATCGTTTGGGTCGCCTGAAAAACCTGTTCAGTCTCAGCTATGGCCAGAAGGTCTTCTTCCTCGCCACGATCCCGCTTATTCTGGTTGCCGGGGCCATTGTTCTGGTGGTGAACTATCAGACCCGGCAACTGTCCGAACAGGAATTGCACGTACTTGAATCCGAGTTACTGGCTGCAAAGCAGGCCGAGCTTTTGAATTACATGAGTCTGGCGCGGACCTCTTACGGGCATATTTACGGGCGCGCCGGTCCTTTCGATGAAGACGCCAAGTTAAAGGTTACACAGATATTGTCATCCATGATTTACGGCCGGGACGGTTTCTTTTTTGTCTATGACTACGACGGCAAAAATCTGGTTAGCCCACGCCAGACCTACCTGATAAACCGCAACTGGACGGGGCTGAAAGACGACAACGGTGTGCCTGTGGTGGACAGGTTGATCAACCTCGCCCGAACTGGTGGTGGTTATCACCGGTATAGCTGGAAAAAACCATCCACAGGTGAAACTGCGGAAATGGTGACCTATGTCGTAGGCCTGCAGGATTGGCGTTGGGCGGTAGGGACTGGGATTTTCATCGACGACGTTACCAAAAACCTGGCGGCCACACGCGCTCAGACAGAAGAACGGATCAACCGCACCAGCCTGCAAATCGTGGCAATCACTATTGCAGCGCTGACGCTGGTGTTTCTGTCTGGCATGTTTCTCAACCTTCGGGAACGGCGTCTTGCTGATGCCAAACTGAAGAAGCTGACACAGAGGGTATTTGACACCCAGGAGGAAGAACGTGGCAGGGTAGCCCGCGAGCTGCATGACGGCATCAGCCAGATTCTGGTTGGCGTGCGCTACGCTCTGGAACTGGCCATTCGTCGTCTGGGCAGCCAGGATGGAAGAGCTCTTGAAAGCGTCCAGAAAGGCCGGGACGGCCTGAATGGTGCAATTACCGAAGTCCGCCGCATCAGCCGCGATTTGCGCCCCGGTGTTCTGGACGATCTTGGCCTCGGCCCCGCCCTGAAAACTCTGATGGAGGAATTTCGCAAGCGCACTGGTATCAAAACCGAATTTGAAACCGTGGTGTTTCAGAACCGGCTTGAACCAGAGGCAAAAACCGCACTCTATCGTGTTGCTCAGGAAGCCCTGACCAATATCGAGCGCCACGCACAGGCCAGCCGCGTGTCGCTCAAAGTCTTTGGGCACAGCCGGGGCGCGACCCTGAGTATCAGGGACGACGGCATCGGAATGGCCTACCCAAAGGTTGAACGGGCAAGTGCCGGCGGGCTGGGACTACGCAACATGCAAGAACGGATCGAGTATCTCGATGGCAGCTTGCGCATTTCGAGCACTAAATCCGGCACGTTGATTGAGGCCCATGTCCCTCTGAAACATATGCTCAGGCCAACAGCCGAAAAACAGAAGGAATCGGTATGACGGAACCTATCAAAGTCGTCATTGCGGATGACCATCCTTTAGTCACTGAAGGTATTCGCGGCATTCTGGAAAGCTTTGACAACATTGAAGTTTTGGCCACCGTTTCCAACGGTCAGGAACTGGTTGACCAATTCGAAGCGCTGAACCCGGACGTAATTCTGCTCGATCTGAACATGCCAACCCTTAACGGTCTGGCCGCAACTGAGATTATGTTGGAACGCAGGCCGCAAACCCGGATACTGGTTCTGTCCATGCACGACAGCCCTGAATATATCGCAACTGTCATGCGCTACGGTGCAAAGGGGTATTTGCTGAAGGATGTGCCGGTGGAAGAAATTGCTGAGGCCATCAACACGGTCTATGCCGGAGGTACCTATCTGTGTACCGGGTCTGAGCAGCAACTGGAGCCCGACGGAGAAACCGGGCGAGAACCTCTGACGGCGCGTGAACAGTCCATCCTTCTGGAACTGGCGGGAGGGAAAAGCAATAAACAGGTTGCCTATGACTTTGATATCTCGGTGCGAACCGTGGAAACCCACCGTAAGAATATCAAGCGCAAGCTGGGAATCTCCACTACGGCCGGACTAACCCGTTATGCTATGGAACATGGGGTTTTGCAGGGCGGCGGTCTGTGATCCGTTGACAATAAGGAACCACGCCCCACTTTAGCTCAAACTCGAATATCCGGAGACCGCGAATGTCCGAACGCCTTGCCTACGAACCGCCCAAAGTCTGGAAATGGGACCAAGAAAGCGGCGGGAAATTTGCCGATATCAACCGCCCCGTTGCAGGACCAACCCACGAAAAGGCCCTGCCCCGCGGCAAACATCCTTTGCAGTTGTACTCACTGGCAACACCAAACGGGGTGAAGGTTACCGTGATGTTGGAGGAACTGCTCGCCCTCGGCCACACCGGAGCCGAATATGACGCTTACCTGATAGAAATCAACGAAGGCGAACAGTTTGGCAGCGGATTTGTTGGAGTGAACCCGAACTCCAAAATCCCTGCCCTGATGGACTACAGCTCCGCCAAACCCACACGTGTTTTTGAGTCCGGCGCAATCCTGTTGTATCTGGCCGAAAAATTCGACGCGTTCCTGCCCTCAGATCCGGCTGACCGGGCCGAGTGTCTGTCCTGGCTGTTCTGGCAAATGGGCAGCGCGCCTTACCTGGGCGGTGGCTTTGGGCATTTTTACGCGTATGCCCCTGAAAAGCTCGAATACCCGATCAACCGCTATGCCATGGAGGTGAAGCGCCAGCTTGATGTGCTTGATCGGCATCTGGCCGAAAGCGAGTATATGTGTGGCAGCGAATACACAATCGCCGACATTGCCATCTGGCCCTGGTACGGAGCGCTGACCAAGGGGCTTGCATATGATGCTGCGGAATTCCTCGACGCTGCATCCTACAAGCACGTTAATCGCTGGGCCGATCAGATCGCTGCCCGCCCTGCCGTGATCCGTGGCAGAATGGTCAACCGCACCTGGGGTGATGAAGACAAGCAACTGCGTGAGCGGCATGACGCCAGCGATTTTGATCCATTTATCGCCATGACTTGATGGGAGTTACGCAGGTATCCACCGTTTCCCCAAGGGCTCTTTTTCACCCGCTCAAGAAATTTTTAACTGACCGACCGTTCACGCCCAGCGATCTGTGCGGGCGGTTCGGAAAAAGCGAACGCCCCCGGTGTTCGAGAAACCTGCGTCTTTGCGGTGATTGCAGCCCTGGTTCCCGGCTCCTTTGGAGGGCGCGCATTCGGGGTTCTGACCGTCTGAGCGCAGCTAGAATTAAGAATTCCGGGGCATTTTCTAATTCACCACCGCTGCTAAATCGCATTTGGCGAAATAATGTTACCCAACGAAGCCCACTTCGCGACATTTTCTTCACAAAACCCCTTGACCCCCGTTTGCGGCGCAAATAGTGTCCCGCGCATGATAAACCGGTGTGATATTCTAGTCGTGGTGACCAAGCGCGTGGCGCGGAAACGATAGCAATCGTCCCTTCCCCCATGCGCAGCCCCCTTGATCGGGGGTTTTTTTATGTCCCGAGACCAGAGTAAACAAACCAGAAGACAAAGTTGGAGCAAGTAGACCGATGAAAACCCAGATGACCGGCGCACAGATTGTTGTTCAGGCCCTCAAGGATCAGGGCGTGGACACTGTATTTGGCTATCCCGGTGGGGCTGTGCTTCCAATTTATGACGAAATTTTCCAACAGAATGACATTCGCCACATTCTGGTGCGCCACGAACAGGGCGCGACTCATGCGGCGGAAGGGTATGCCCGTTCCACCGGCAAACCCGGTGTTGTTTTGGTCACATCTGGCCCCGGTGCAACCAACGCTGTCACCGGCATGACGGATGCGCTGATGGACTCAATCCCGATGATCGTGCTTACCGGCCAGGTTCCTACGTTCATGATCGGCAACGACGCCTTTCAGGAGGCCGATACCGTTGGCATTACCCGCCCCTGCACCAAGCATAACTGGCTGGTGAAGGAAACGGATGCGCTGGCCGACACTATTCACAAGGCGTTTCATGTTGCCATCTCGGGTCGTCCGGGGCCGGTATTGGTAGACATTCCCAAAGATGTTCAGTTTGCCAATGGCACCTATGTTAAGCCGCAAAAAGCTGCGATCGGCCACTACAATCCACGCGTTAAGGGGGATATCGACAAGATCACTGAACTGGTGGAACTGATAGAAAAAGCCAAGCGACCGATCATTTATTCCGGTGGTGGCGTCATCAACTCCGGAAAAGCTGCCAGCATGTTGCTGCGCGATCTGGCCAAAAGCTCCAATTTTCCGGTGACCTCTACCTTGATGGGGCTCGGAGCCTATCCGGCAAACGGGGATAACTGGTTGGGGATGCTGGGAATGCACGGCACATATGAGGCGAACATGGCGATGCACGATTGTGATCTGATGATCTGTATCGGCGCCCGGTTCGATGACCGGATTACCGGTCGCGTCGACGCATTCAGTCCAAAGTCAAAAAAGGCCCACATCGACATTGATCCATCCTCCATCAACAAGGTGATCCACGTTGATATCCCCATTATCGGCGATGTTGGCCATGTGATGGAAGATCTGCTGAAAATCTGGAAAAGCCGCGGACGTAAAATCGAAAAGGAAGCAATTTCCAAGTGGTGGAAAAAGATCGAAGAATGGCGCGCGGTTGACTGCCTGAGATTTGAACAAAAGGGCAAGACCATAAGGCCGCAATATGCGTTGGAACGGTTGGAAGCTCTGACCAAGGACCACGACCGCTATATCACAACTGAGGTTGGCCAGCACCAGATGTGGGCGGCGCAATACCTTGGGTTTAACGATCCGCACCGCTTTATGACCTCTGGTGGGCTGGGAACGATGGGCTACGGTCTGCCGTCTTCCATTGGCGTGCAGTTAGCGCATCGAGACAGTCTGGTGATCAATATCGCCGGTGAAGCATCCTTCCAGATGAATATGCAGGAAATGGGCACGGCAATTCAGTATCGTCTGCCCGTTAAGCAGTTCATTCTGAACAATGAGCGGTTGGGCATGGTCCGTCAGTGGCAGGAACTGCTGCACGGAGAACGCTATTCGCACAGCTGGTCTGAAGCTCTGCCGGATTTTGTCAAACTGGCTGATGCTTTTGGCGCCAAAGGTATATTGTGCAAGGACCCGGGTGACCTGGATGATGCGATCATGGAAATGATCAACTATGATGGCCCGGTGATCTTTGACTGCCTGGTGGAAAAACACGAAAACTGTTTCCCGATGATCCCGTCTGGTAAGGCCCACAACGAAATGCTGCTCGGCGAGGCGTCGACGCAAAACACAATCGACGCCACTGGCGCTGTAATGGTTTAGTTACCAAGCACAATAGGCTGACAACAATAACTATTTCTGAAGGACGCATGTATGAACGCCCTATCGCTTAAAAAAGGCATCTCGCGCAAAAGCGCCTATGATCTTCGCTCCTTATACGGCGACGAGATCGAATCCCACACGCTCGCGGTCATAGTTGACAACGAAGCTGGCGTTTTGGCGCGGGTGATCGGTCTGTTTTCAGGCCGCGGATATAACATTGAGAGCCTGACAGTTGCAGAAGTAGATCACGAAGGCCATCGCTCGCGGATCACGGTCGTAACGATCGGAACCCCTGCTGTGATCGAACAGATCAAAGCCCAGCTTGGCCGTCTGGTCCCTGTACACGATGTGCACGACCTGACGGTAGAGGGTCCCTCGGTTGAACGCGAACTGGCGCTGATCAAGGTCAATGGCGTTGGGGAAAAGCGGGTTGAGGCCATGCGAACAGCCGATGTATTCCGCGCAACCGTGGTTGACAGCACATTGGAAAGCTTTGTTTTTGAAATTACCGGAGCACCGGAAAAAATCGACGCGTTTGTTGATTTAATGCGCCCGCTTGGGGTCTCCGAAGTCGCGCGCACAGGTGTTGCAGCGATTACCAGGGGAACTTGAACGGAAAATGGCTGAAAAAGTAATACCGTTCAGTGCAGCCGGCACTCTGGGACCAGTGATTTAATTGAACTGATTTTTGAAGAAGATCTGCCGCGCATAACTTCATAGCAAATCTTGCTGCCGCGGTTCAATGCGCTGACACCAAAATCTTCCAGTTCGCTGTGCGTGACAAAAATCTTCTGATTGTCGAAATGGTCAGCAACAAAGCCGTATCCCCGGCTTTCGTCGTACCAAAGAACTGTTCCAGTATGCATATTCCACCCTTGCATTTTCGTTGTCGTCTAGGCGAAGTACACGGAAAAAATCACGACCTTATGGCAAAAGTAGCATCAATTTGTGTCAAAATCAGTAAATAAAAAGGCTGTATTACCCCATTTCCCGCCCGAATTAGTTAGAGCGCTAACAAAATGACCGCGGCTATGGCATCAGTAGTTTATAGCGTTTCCACACTAATTTAAAACACGTTGATGGGGATATCGCCGGTCGCTGCTACTGATAGCGGGGATGCTTTGGGTTTCACTTGGGGTTCAGGCAAAAATCGAAGCTCTCTTGGTTCCCTCAGAGCGCGGAGCCATTTCAGAAAAAAGGAAGGTTGTGGCGGTGCTGTCAGACGGATGCGAACCAGTCTCTTGAAGGGCAGTGAAGCTGCCTCTTATGCCGAGCAAAGTTGGCGCCACTCGGAGAGAGAAGCGTCACGGTTGAGCTTGAAATTGACGCGTGAGTAAAGGTGGCGCTCCAGGTTGAAATGGTTATGGACAGAGGAATGAACGGCGGTGAATTTCTGCAAACTTCGCATACTACGAAAGCCCAACATCGCCCGTTCTCATCGTCGAAACGGCTGGTGGGAATTTTCGCCTCGGTTGTTCAGCCAGCGCCCGGTGTCTTGCTTGTTCGCATTGCCGATGATCTTCATCTCAGCACCGTAGGAGCGCAATTTATCCGTTACCAAAACGTGCGGCGAACCGTAGCGTTTCATTGTTTTTCTTAAGAATTTCAAAGCTGCTTTTCGATCTCGGCGCCGGATGAGATTGATGTTGCGCCATCCGAGACACTTTCTGGGTGTGCCGTTGAGGCGTTCGCAAATCGCCTTCATATAGCGATTTGAGAGCGCCGCGAGCTGGGTGTCCCGAGGCAGGTATCGCCGGGCGCGCTTGTTCAGGTTCTCGACCGATCCTTTCTGCCATGGTGCCTGCGGATCGCAGAACCTGCTGTCCGTGCCAATGCCGGATTTGAGCCGGCGCCAATCGCGAAATTCGTATCCTCGTCGAAGGTGATCGAGCGACGTGCTGGCTGGGGAGGCCACCGATCAATTCATCGGCCTCACGAGCTGCGCGCGTCATGAACGACTCATCGTCCAACAAAGTGCACATAAAGGCACCTAAAGCGTTTCCAGCGAACGTAGAGTCAAAGGGGATTCCCTTTTCGGGCATTTTGTGATTCATCCTTTATAGGAGGATTGCTTCATGCCCAAACCACTATCTTCAGACATCCGCCATCGCTTTCAACGGCTGTATGAGCA
>JAAEUI010000204.1 GCA_024227475.1 Paracoccaceae bacterium
AAGCGTTGCGGCTGAAAAATTCTCCCCGGCAGCGAGAGAGGAAGCTGGAGAGATACAGAGGTAGGGAAAGGGACGGGAGATCAGTCCCCTTCGGCTACGCCTTCCGCTCTGGCTTTGGCCCGCCGCGCCCGATAGCTCGGCAAGAGCACCAGGATCACGGCAATAGCCAGCAGCCCTAATGTCATCGGGCGTTCCCAGATAAATGCGGCACCATCATAGAGTTGCATGGAGCGCGAGAAATTATCCTCGAGCATACCGCCGAGAATGAAACCGATCAGCAGCGGTGCCAGCGGATAATCAGCAAATTTCAACGCTGTTGCACACACTCCAAAGCCCACCAGCAGCAGCAATTCCGTCGCGTTGTTCTGACCGATGTAAGCGCCCATCAATGTAAAGAACAAAATGAACGGGATCAGATAGTTACGCGGCACTGACAACACTTTGGCGATATATGGTATCAGCGGCAGGTTCAGAATCAACAGTACCAGATTGCCGATGAACATGGACACGATGACCGCCCAGAAAATCTGCGGCTCGTCGATCATCAGGCGTGGGCCCGGTGTCACATTAAGCGCGATCAGCGCCCCGAGCAGGATTGCCGTAGTTCCCGATCCGGGTATGCCAAGCGTTAGCAGAGGAACAAACGAACCGGTACACGCGGCGTTATTAGCGGTTTCGGGTGCGGCCAATCCTTTGATTGAACCGTGACCGAATTCTTCCTGTTCTTCTTTGGTTGCGATGTTGCGTTCAACTGCATAGCCCAGAAAGCTGGCAATCGTGGCTCCCGCGCCGGGCAATACGCCAATGAAGAAGCCCTGCAATCCCTGCCGACCGATTACCGGTGCAATGGCGCGCGCCTCGGCTCGGCTGATGCGCAGATCCTTTATTTCGCCCTCCCCGCCTTTCAGTTCCTTCGGTTTAAGCACCAGAAACAACGCTTCTGGCAGCGCGAACATGGCCATCGCCAAAGTGATAAAGCCGAACCCGGATTGCAGATCCATGATCCCCATAGTGAATCTGGGCATATTAAACAATGCGCCCTCTCCGACAGTTGCCATGATCAATCCCAGCAAGGTCATCAGCATAGCTTTGGCGACTTGACCCGTGCCCGCAAAGGCCGCAATTGCAGACAGCCCCACCACCATCAGCGCGAAATATTCCGGCGAGTGGAACAACGGAGCGACAGATGACAGCGCCGGGGCGAAGATCATCAACAAGATCGCCCCAATTGTGCCGCCGCAGAAACTGGAGATCGCAGCAATGGACAGTGCCTTGCCTGCCATACCGTTCTTGGACATTGGATAGCCGTCGAAACTTGATGCCACCGTTCCCGCAACCCCGGGCGCGTTCAGCAGGATCGACGAAGTCGAGCCACCGAAAATCGCGCCATAATAGACTCCAGCCAAAAGGATCAGGGCAGCCGATGGGTCGCCCATCGAGATGGCGATCGGTATCATGATAGCAATTATCGACATTGGCCCGAGACCGGGAAGCATGCCGATAAACGTTCCTATTAGGCAACCACAGATAACCATCAGAAGCATTTGCAGCGACAGGGCCGTTTGCAGGCCAATCAGAATTCCTTCTAGCATATCAACCCCCTAGAAAACCGGGCAGTGGCCGCATGTAAATGCCGAGCACTTCCTGCACCAGATACCACACGGTAAATGTAGCAATCAGAGAGACGATTGCCATGATAAGCCATCTCCGTTCGCCAAGGATAAAAGATCCCAGAAAAAGAAATGCCGATGTCGAGAATAGAAAGCCCGCGGGCCGCAGCAAGAACGCATATACCACCATCAGGCCAAGCAACATCAGCGCTTGCCCCAGGTGATAATCCCAAAGACGGCGATAATCGATATCACCTATCTTTTCTTCGCTTTTTTCCAATCCGAACAGGATCACCAAACAGGCAATCGTGGCCAGAATCGACAACACTTTGGGAAACGTGCTTGGCCAGATCGGGTTGCGTTTCATGAAAGGCGCCAGATCTGCATCCATCGTAAACCAGGCAGCGTAGCCGTAGGTCAGGCAGATGCCTAGCAACACCAAAGCTATCCAGCGATCAAGTGCCATCAGAAACTCTCCGGACTAAATGTTAGTTTCAAATAGTCGGGCGGAAGAATCCGCCCGACGTCGGTATCCTCAGAGGAAGCCGAGCTTTTTCATCAGATCACCAATGACCTGTTCCTGATCTTCCAGAAACGCTTTGAAGTCATCTCCGGGGTTATGGATGTTCACCCAGCCGTTGCGCGCGCGGACTTCTTCCCACTCGGGTGTGTCGTACATTTTCGCCAAGGCGGCGCGGTACATATCTGCTTTGTCGTCAGGAAGACCCGGCGCACCAAAGAAGCCCCGCCAATTCACAAAGGTAGTGTCGATGCCTTGTTCCTGCATGGTCATCGCGTCAGGTGCGGCGCCAATACGATCTTCAGATGTCACACCGATGATTTTGACTTCGCCCGCATTGAACAGATCGACCGCTTCGGAGAACCCTGTGGACAGGGCTGCGATCTCGCCCGAAAGCAGGGCCGCCATTGCTTTGCCACCCGCGTCATACGGAATGTACTTGACGTCCAGGGCATCCTTGCCCGCGGCTTCCATAACCATTGCCGCGACCAGGTGGTCCATGCCACCCGGTACCGAACCGCCACCGATGGCTGTCGAACTCGGGTCCGCATCAAATGCTGCAATCAGGTCAGACATCGAGTTGATGGGGCTGTCCTTACCAACGACCAGTGCCGCGTAATCGCCGATGGTACCTGCAACCAAGGTCAGATCGCGGAAATTGTGCGGAAACACGCCAGTCAGCGACCGAATCACGATCGGGGTCGAATTGACCATCAGGGTTCCGTGGTTGCTTTCGGCGTTTTCGATCAGGAACCCGATCGCCTTCCCGCCACCACCGCCAGACATATTTTCGAAGCTTGCGGTTCCGACCAAACCAGACTTGGTCAGCGCCTCACCGGTCCCGCGGGCTGTGCCGTCCCAACCGCCGCCAGCACCGCCGGGAATTAGAAAGTGGATGCTGTCAAGCACCTTGTGGCCATCGGCCAGAACCGGTGCTCCCAATCCAAGTGTTGCAAGTGTTACAGCCGTCATTGCACGGCGTGTCATGTTCAAAAGTGTCATGGCTTTCTCCCCATTTGACAGGCGGCCGAAACGCGGCCTACGCTGACCTACTTGAACACATGAAGCTGACACTAACCTGTCACGGGTGCCCGGGACGATGAAATATCTTTTGGTGGAAGACAACGAGGATTTGGCGCGCGCGATTTGCAGCCGGATGTCATTTGACGGCCACGTCATTGACCACGCTGCAACCGTTTCCGGCGCGATCGATTTTATTAGTACCTATGATTATGATTTGATTTTATTGGATATTATGCTTCCAGATGGAGACGGGCGGGAGTTTCTGAAAGAACACCGCGCACGTGAAAAAGATACCCCTGTTATCATCCTGACTGCCCGTTCCGAAGTGTCAGACCGGATCAGCGTTCTTGATCTTGGGGCGGATGATTATATTACCAAGCCGTTTGATCACGAGGAACTGCAGGCGCGCTGTCGGGCGGTTCTGCGCCGCAAACACGGCACAACGCGCAACGTAAAAAAAATCGGCGACATCACTTTTGATTCTGTTTCCGGCATCCTGCAGATCAACGGGCAGGATATCATGCTGCGAAACCGCGAACTTCGGCTGCTGGAGTTATTTCTGAGTTCACCCAACCAGATTTTCTCAAAACAGAAGCTGGCTGACCGACTGTTCTCTTATGTTGAAGATGTTTCGGAAAATGCCATTGAGGTTTACGTCGGGCGCATTCGCAAACATCTTGAAGGTTCATCGGTGCGGATAACCACGCTGCGCGGGCTGGGATACAGGCTCGATCATGGCTAGCGGCGCAACAATCCGGGGGTCTTTACGCACCCGGCTGATGCTGCTCCTGATCGGGAGCTCGGCCATTCTGGCAATCATTCTGTTCGTTCTGGTTCGCAGTTTTGCGGTTCAGATCGCGCAGCAAAGTCAGGATCGTATTCTGCTGGCTTCTGCAACATCAATTCTGGAGGCAGCCACAGTGCGTAACGGCGAGGTTGAGATTGATATTCCCTATTCAGCCTTTGCCATGCTGAACACAAAAAATGATGATCGGGTGTTCTACAAAATCGAGCAGGATGGTGTGTTCCTCTCGGGGTATGAAGGTTTGATTTCATCTTCCGGCGAAACGGATTCACCGATGTTCAAAATGGAAGAATTCAACGGAAATGTGGTGCGGGTTGTATCAGAGAGTCGCAGGCTGTCAGATGACCAGACCACCCAAACGCTGGTGGCCAGTGTCGCCCAGACCCGGGACAGTCTCGCGGACACCTTGCAGGATATTTCCCGCACGGCAGGAATTCTGGGTTTCGGGTTTTTCGTGCTCGCAACCGCGCTTTCGCTTTGGTCTGCGGCCTATGCCATTCGCCCGCTAAATCGCATGGCCAACACGGTTGCCCGCCGCGGGCCGCAGGATCTGCGTGCCGTGACCCAATCCGTGCCCAAAGAGATGGGCCCGCTGGTTGGGGCACTTAATCGTCTGATGGGCCGGCTCGGTGCGTCGCTGACCCAATCCGAAGATTTTATCGCCGAGGCGGCGCACCGGGTGCGTACACCACTTGCCACCGTGCGCTCGCACGCTGAGGCGACCTTGCAGCGCGTCAACAAAGAAGAGAACCGCTCAGCCCTGCGGGCGATGATCCGCGCGATAGATGAAAGCTCGCGCGCAGCAGGACAGTTACTGGATCATGCAATGGTAACGTTCCGTGCCGATCAGATTGCGACGGAGAACGTAGACCTTGGTGATTTATGCGGCGAAATCGTTGATCGCCTGCGCCCGCTTGCAGATATGAAAGACATCGAGATCGCGCTGGATGTGCGGGGCCCGGCGAAAATAAATGGTGACCCGATATTGTTGCAAAACGCGGTGCGTAACCTGATTGACAACGCCCTGAAATACTCACCGGCGGAAAGCGAGATAACGCTTGCTTTGTGGACCGACGACAAGGTGAGGCTTGAAGTGAGGGACCAGGGGCCGGGCTTTCCCAAGGACCAGATTGAACAGCTTCCACACCGTTTCACCCGGGGCAGCAATGCGAAAGGGACGATTGGCTCGGGGCTGGGGTTAACCATTGCGCAGGATGTTGTCACGGCGCACAAGGGTGAGATGGTTATTTCCAACGCAGCTGAGGGCGGCGGCGCATGCGTCAACTTTTCTTTTGCATTGCAGTGATCTTCTGCTCCTGCGCTCGGGCGCAGGAATTCGAGGAACAGCGGAGCTTTGGCGAACCCGATGGTTCGCTGGTTCTGCGGGTTATTTCCAGTACAGACACAGCCCTGTTTGAACCAATAATTATGGGTTTTCTGGCGGATAATCCAGCGGTAGGTATTGAATACTTTGTCACCGGTTCTGCTGACTTGAACCAGGCGATAATGCAGCCAGATACCAATTACGATATCGCGATATCAAGTGCCATGGACCTGCAGACTAAATTGGTGAATGATGGCTATGCCCTTGAAATTGACAACATTGATATCCCTGATTGGGCGCATTGGAGGCACAGTGTATTCGGGTTTACCAAAGAACCCGCCACAATACTGCTGAGCAAATCTGCCTTCGCTGGTCTGCAAATGCCATCGACGCGCCAGGACCTGATTTCCGTGCTGCGCTCAAACCCCGAAAGATTCCGGGGTAAAATAGGCACCTATGATATCCGCGCTTCGGGGCTTGGCTATTTGTTTGCCACGCAGGACGCGCGAACCTCTGAGACCTACTGGCGGCTGATGGAGGTCATGGGCAATCTGGACGCCAAGCTTTATTGCTGTTCCGGCCAGATGATTGACGATCTGGCCAGCGGGCGGCTGAGTGTGGCCTATAACGTCATCGGTAGCTACGCGCGGGCCCGTTCTGATCTGGACCGGATAATCGAAATTGTGGAACCGGCGGACTTCACCACCGTCATGATGCGAACCGCCTTGGTGACAGCGCGGTCCGTGAAGAAAGAGAGTGCGATCAACTTTCTGAAGTACCTCATTTCAGCCCGATGGAATGATGCGGATTTCTCTGAAACATCGCTCCCCTCGCTTGCCGGGCAACCTGGTGAGCAAGGGTTGCCCAAGGGCGTTATTTCCCTGGGTCCGGGGTTGCTAACCTATCTCGACAGCTTAAAACGACAGAAATTCACCAGCGAGTGGAACGATGCATTGGTTCAGAAATAACTGCCGGTTACTCAGACTGGACCGGAGGCGGGATGGCCATCCGGGCTGGTTGACCAGATGACCGTTTTTGGCAGATTGACAGGCAGGGTGCCCGAAGGTTCTGCCCGCAACGGCGCTGCCATAGCGATTGCGGCGCTGATCGCCGGATGCTCGATAAATGAAAGTGGCGTTGTAACCTCGGAGCGGATCGAGGCGGACGGGGCGATGCTGTATCGGCTGAAGGCCGGGGGTATTCATCTCGATACCCGCGATAAGCAGCCAAGCCTGACCATTGGTGTTTACGACGTCACCCATATTTTCCCGCTTGACTGCGGTGGCAGCCGAACCACGGAGATGAAGCCTTCTAAACTGTTCGGTGCTTTCGACCCGCAACTTTCAGCCAGCCGGATCGCTGGTTTGCAACTGAAATCCGGCCCGGGCGAAACCAGCGTAACACTCGGATTGCGGGAACACATGAACCTGATTTCCCTTGACAGGACCCGCGATTACCATAGAATTTTGGCGTACAGACCGGACAATCCGGCAGGTACTTTTTTGCGTATCAATAACGATTATGCCTGTACAATAAATTAGTTGGGGGGAAGCCAATGAATTTGGCGAAAATTGGATTTGTAGCGTGTATTTTCTTGATTTCTGCCTGTGAAGCCCAAAACCTCTACGTTGCCCATGATACCGTCGTGGGGATTAATGCTCAGTTGAGTCAGGATCGGCAAAAAGGGCGGCTTGTTGTTGGTTACGACCGAGATTTTGCGACGATTATTCCCCGGAGCGTCGACATGGGTAACGGCAGAGAAGAGGTTATGTCCTCGCTTGGCTGCAACCATATCGTCGTTGATGGCATCAGCCTGACTGAATATCGGGATATGGTCGTGACAGGCGATGCTGCGATTGCTCTGGCCAAAGAACTCGAAGGTCGGGGCGAATTGTTCAAGTGCGATCCATCGGCAGCAGGGTAGGGGATGATGAATAAATCTAGGTTTAGAATGCTATTGCTGCCCATAACATTGATTGTTGGCGCCGTTTTGTTGACAGGGTGCAACCGCACAATGGTCTTCGGAGAAAACACCGGTTTTAATCTAGGCGTCAGCGTGGATGCTGCGAAATCCCTGCCGGTTGAAGTTAATACCGGGTTCAAAAGACAGGTCGTTGGTATCATACCGTCAAGTGAAGACCCGGTGAATGGAAGGGCCAGAGGCGAATCCACAAGCATGATCTCGCGCTTTCAACTCGGCCAGGAGAGAAAGACTGAGGGTGACCCTTTCGACAACAGGATCACGATCAGCAGCGCCTTTGCTTCTGGCAAGGCAGCGGTGACTGTTATTGAAGAAAGCGAGGATCCGGTTGCAGCAGTGAATGCGATTGTTCAGGCTAAGAAGCTGACTGCATCAACCGAACCGACAGATGTCGCGGTCAGACAGAGATTGGTGAATTTTGTGAATACATCTAACGTCAATCTACAAACTTATCTGGCAATGGCGGAACAGGAAAATTTGACCGTTCTTGCCGGATTACCAGCCGAAGCCAGAGCTGCAAACGCAATTATTGATCAGGCAAACACCCAAGGAAACAAGAAAATTTTGAAGAGGCTGCAAGATCTAAACTTAGTTTAATAACCTGAAAGGCGCACATAATGGCCGAACAAATTTTAATGGATGCAGACAAACTTACCGCAGAAGAAGTGCAGCCGTTCAAGGAACTGTGCTTGAAGATGGCGGGCGCTTCGTTTTCCTCAGAAGAGGACTCGGACGGAACGTTCTCCATTAAATGTGTAAGGCCAATTCCCGGCAGCACCGCGCCCGCTCCGACGCCTAGTGTGTCTGCACTTTCGTCGAGCAGTGGGCCCACTTCCGAATCTCTCCCAACACCCGTCGTCGTCACCACCCCCTCATCCGCAATCAACCCCAACAAGCGCGAAACCTCGCTTGATCTTTTGCACCCGAAAATCCGGCAGCGGGTCAAAGACCTGATTGCGGATTTGAAGGCCAAAAAAGTGCCGATGAAGGTTTTCGAAAGCTACCGCACACCGGAGCGGCAGGCGCATTTGTTTGCCCAGGGCCGGACACGCGATCTGCACAAGGGCAAGGTCACCAATGCCGATGCCTGGCAATCCTATCACCAATACGGGGTGGCGGTGGACATGGTAATAGATCACCCCGATCACGGTATGTGGGACACCGGATCAGCCAAAACGCGCGGCTGGTGGAAAAAGTATCACGAACTGGCAGAAAAACACGGACTGGAGCCGCTGAGTTTTGAGATGCCGCATGTGCAGCTCGTTGGTGTCAGAACCTCGCAATTGCTTTCCGGCGAAGAACCGGGTGCTGGCGACGAAAGCTGGACAGACAATTTCGCTCAGGCCGTCGCCCGTTGGCCCGATTCCAGGAAACCACCACTGCCCGCAGGTGTCGAGCGCCCGACATTTGGCGAAATTGCAAGCGCTTCCGGCCACGCGGTTGCCGGGATAGATTGGTCGGCACTTCCAGCGGTGATTCCCGTGGATTGGACGTCGAAATTCGGCGGTCGGGAATGGCGGGTGGATGGCGACGGTATTTATTTGCGCGGCAGCCCCAACACGCCGCAACGCACACCGGGAACCCCAACAACCGTGATGACGGCGATTGACCTTTATGCGGACGACATCGCCGCGGCCTGCCAGAAGTTCAACGTGCCGCCCGAACATGTGCTGATGACCATCGCGACGGAAACCGGGATTTTCCGCAAGCATGATTTCACCGGCCCCAAAACCTTCCGCTGGGAACCGCATGTAACACTGACCACCACCGGTGATCCGGCAATCGACAACAAGGAAAAGGGCGATTACAGCGCCGGGCCGATGCAGGTTTTGTCGAACACCGCTCGCGACATCAACAACAAGCTGAACCTCGGGCTCAACAACAAGACCGATCTGAAATGGTTCAAGAACAAGCCCAATGCGGCGGGCCAGAAGAACCTTGGCATGTATAAGGGCGACATCTCGATCCCGCTTGGAACCGGGTATATGAACATGCAGCGCCCCAAGACCGACCTCAATCCGGTGCTGTCCTCGGCAGCCTACAATGCAGGGAGCCTGCGGGCCTCAGGGACGAATACCTGGGGTATCCACCACCACGGCGACCATCTGGACCGGGCAGTGAAATGGTTCGGCGACGCTTGTGCGGCGTTGAAGAGTTTCGGGCGGTAAGGGAGGCAGCCAACTGGCGTAGTTTCCTTCGTTGCTAATTGAGCGCTACGTTTGTAGGAACTGGAATGGGTCTTTAATAAGTATATAAATTTAAAGAAAAAAATCTTAGAATTACCGAGGCTAAACGATATGGATAATAGGGAGTTCTTAACGCCGGAATTCATGGCGAATGACAACATACCGGAAGCAGTGCGTTCGGCCGCTATCGCAAACGCGTTGGCCAGTTCAGCCGAAAGCCGACAGAGCTGGCTGCACAAGCTGCCTCCTTCCATTCTCGTTGCAATTGTTGGATTGATAGGTGGGCTTGGGGGCTTTGCGGCGGACCTTATCTTCAAGAATATGGATGCAGATGCTCAAAGAGAACGGGCTCAGGAAGAAAGCACTTTGAAAGCTGAAGCCCACTTAAGAGATTTAGAGCAGCAGAAACTCGAGTTTGAGTTTGGAATTCTTCAGGAACTCCTTTTCAAAGGACAGGAGAAAGATAAGGCGAAGACATTGTGGTTTTTGTCCGACATTGGAGTACTTTCCTTAGACGAGGAAGCTTTAAAGAGGTGGAGCACCGATTTTCTTCTGGGTGATAGCAATGCATTTACGCCGCCGAATTTGACGCCCCGACTTTGGTCGTTCAGCAATGTAGACGGAGCAACTAAGGCGACGCTGGCAGCTACTTGTGATGCAGACGGGGGTGTTTTTGAATCCAAAATGGAACCTGACGGAAAAAGTTCCGTGGATTGTTTCTTAGTAAACGCAAAGTAAATCGGAGCTGATGAAAAATAAACCAGTGCCACAAAGCGGCTGAGATTGTGCTATTATTTAGCGTGTTTGTTTCCATCAGATTTGTTCGAAACTTTAACCTTCAACCACGAAACTCACCTTTCCCCCTTTCCAAAACCCTTCTGCGAAAATCCCGAACCCCCGTTTCCCCAATTGACTAACCCGGCACCATAATCCACATGACTCCCAGCCCAAGCCGGAGTCGCCCCATGTCCATAAACCAAAAAATCGTAACCGACCTTGTCGCCAACCGGGTCGAATTCGTCACCACAGTGCCATGCAAGCAACTTGCCGGGGTGATTGACGAGATTGAGGCCTGCCCCGATATCCACCACGTTCCGGCCAACAAGGAGGATGAGGGCATCGGCCTGTGCGCCGGGGCCTTCATGGGGGGTAAACGCCCGGCGATTATCATGCAAAACACCGCGCTTGGGGTCACGTTCAACACGATTGCGACGCTCACGCAATTCTACCGCATGCCGCTGCCGATGCTGATTTCTTATCGCGGTGAACTGGGTGAACCGGTCGCTTGTCAGGTGGAAATGGCGCTGCATACCAAGGCACTTCTGAACCAGTTGCACATCCCGACCTATCACTTTCATAACCGCGAGGACCTGCGGGAACTGGACGCCATTCTGAAACATTCCTTCATGTGCAACAAGCCGGTGGCCGTCCTGACCGATGCCACGTTCTGGAAAGGAAACTGATCATGATCCGTTCTGAGGTTCTGCGCGATATCGCGCCTGTCATCTGCGAACATCTGGTGGTCTGCAACATCGGTCTGCCGAGCCAGGAACTGCACATGATCGACGATCAGCCGACAAATTTCTACATGCTCGGCACAATGGGGTTGTCGTCGTCCATTGGCTTTGGCCTTGCACTGGCGCAGGACAAGAAGGTGATTTCGATTGATGGAGACGGCTCGGTTCTGACCAACCTCGGCACCTTGCCGACCATCGCCAATAACGTCGCGGACAATTACATCCTCCTGATTATCGACAACGGCAGCTATGGCTCGACCGGTGATCAGCCGACCTATGCTGGCAAGAAAACCTCGCTTGCTGCGGTGGCGCGGGCCTGTGGCTGCGAAAATGTGGTGGAATGCCAGGCTGAGGACACCAAGGCCGCGCTGGAAGCTGCACTGGCGGGTGATCGGATGACCATCATCGTCAGCAAATGTGAATCAGGAAATATCACAGTGCCTGTCATCACCTTGGACCCGGTGGTCATCCGTGACCGGTTTATGAAGCAGGTTCGGGCCTAGGGGGTGCCTGAAGTCGGTGCAACCATCAGGCTTGGCTGGCGCAGAGTCTTATCCGCTTTCATAACCTGGCAAGAATCGTCTAGGGTCATAAAGCTGATTAAGGGAGAAACTATGCCAAAGACTGAAAAACTTGTCGGATTGACGGAAATTTTCCGGTTCCTGCGCCGCAACAAGACGCCGATCTATGTGGTGACGCCAACCCCGTTCAGCCTGTTAGGGCTGGATCAATGGGTCGGTGGGTTGGAATACATCAACTATTTCGACATATTTGACGGCAACCACCGGCGGGTGACGGTGCCGACAACGGCGCAAGCACCGGATTTCCAGTCGATGGAAGACGTGGCGAATTACCTGATTTCGCATAAAGAATTCCGCGCCAAGGTCAAATCACAACGCCCCGGCATGGCGATCTTCGTGATGTTTGATGAAGAGACAGAGCGGCTGTGTGAAAAGATTGACTTAGAGGTGGCACTACCCTCCGCTGCGCTTCGCACAAGACTTGACAGCAAGATCGAAACCACGCGCCTTGGCAATGAGGCTGGCGTCGCATCTGCCCCCAATGTGATGGGCGAGGCCGAGACATTTGACGAATTGATAGCGCTGGCAGCGAGTGCCGGAATCGGCTCTGATCTGGTGGTGCAGACGCCATATGGCGACTCCGGGCGCACCACCTTCTTCATCAATTCGGAGGCAGACTGGGACAAATTTGAAGCCAAGATCGTTGACCAGCATCTGAAGGTGATGAAACGCTTGAACCACCTGCCCGGTACCATCGAAGGCTGCGCCACGCGTAACGGTACGCTGGTGGGGCCGGTGATGACGGACATTACGGGTTTCGAAGAAATCACGCCTTACAAAGGCGGCTGGTGTGGCAACGATGTGTCGCCGTCGATCCTGCCTGATGGTGTTCCGGAAAAGGTGCGCGAAATGGCGCGCCTGTTTGGTGATCGGTTGTACAAGGAAGGTTACAGGGGTGTGTTCTGCCTCGACTTCCTGCTCGATACCGACACCAACGAAGTCTACCTCGGCGAGTTGAACCCGCGGGTTTCAGGGGCCACTCCGCCGACGCATCTGATCACTTCGACCTATGGCGGTTGCCCGATGTTCCTGTTCCATATCCTGGAGTTTCTGGATGTGGATTACGAGGTTGATACCGACGAGATTCAGGGCCGCTGGAACGAGTATGACCACTGGACCCAACTGATCCTGAAACAGACCGAGGACAAGGTGGAGCTGATCACCAAAGCACCGCAGTCCGGTATCTGGCGGCTGAACGAGGATGACGAGGTGGAATTTGTCCGACCGGCGCTGAACATCACTTCGATTGGGGATGAAGACGAGGCGTTTTATATGCGTGTTTATGGCGCCGGTGAGTATTGCTATCACGGTGCTGACATGGGCTGTTTGCTGTCGCGGGGCCGGATGCAGAGCGATGAACGCGAGTTGCTGGACCGGGCGAAATTCTGGAATGCGGGGATCAAGAAGCAGTTCGTCAGCATCCCGCTGCAACCGGATGATCCGGTAAATATTCCGGAGGATATTTCGGAAGGGAAGTGGTTTTAGGGTGGCAGTTGGAAGGCTGCTTTGCCTGACAAAGCTACGGGTCGATGGCATCGACGTTCCGTTTTAGAGAGTTTCGGGTTTAACTTGAATCACAAGTGAAACCTGAAACTGCCACGTTATCAGCACCATAGACCGGCGACTTCTACATTAACTTGTCTCAAGTTTATGTAGAAACGCATTAGTTTGTGTGTCACCTGCACGGCTCACCCCGACGCGGGCGTTACAATTCGCAGATAAACCAGATGCCGCGGCCCAAAGCCCAGAATCAGAACGACAGCCGCACGCCGAACTTGTACCTGGACCGAGCACGGCTGGTTCTCAAAATCAGAGTTTCATCGTTCAAGTGCAGATCGGCAACTTCGGGCTGGGACCTAAACTGAGAGGGCTGCGGTAATTGGCTGCTTTTTCGGGCGTTAAGCGGGCGATATCTGATGGTGCCGCTTAGCGTGTATGATTTCTGTTGATACTTGACTTGGATCAGCAGGGGTGCCCGGCGCACCTGTGGAATTTGGTTTGTCGTGGCAAGGAGGCTGTTATCAACATAGACAACCCGGCCGATCCTACTGGACCCTCTGAGGGCAGTTGTTGCCGTGAGTTTACCACCGGAGTCTAAATCGTCTATCAACTTGAAATTAGCCAGATTCTGTTGATAGCGAACAACATCGTCATATAAAAACAGCGTAGTAATTCTTTCACCTTCCCCATCGTCTCTATCGGAATAATGCACAGACATCTGGCGCTTAAGGCTTTCCATCACTGCGTTACCGCCCGATTGTGCAATCCCTGGAGTCAGAAAAAACGGCGCCGCAATGCCGAACTTCAGTAAATCTCTTCGTTCCATTTTATCCCTCCCTGGATGGCTGAAATGGCAATAAGTCACTATGAAAACATACCATATGGCATTGGTTTTGTCATTAATGCCTGGATATTCGTTCCGTCCGTCTAGCCTTTGAGATGGCCGAATGAGTCGAAAACTGGGTGGCCTCAAACGGTTGCAATGCACGACAAAACGAAGTTGGTTGGACGGCAAATGGACGAGAAATAACACGCCCGAGGCCACACCTTCCCGGTTTGTTTGCATCCCGCCGCAGTTGATGGCGTGAATACTCCGGAGGATATTTCCGAAGGGAAGTGGTTTTAGGGGGCCAAGACAGTCTGTTGTGCAGGACAATGTTGCTCTTCAGTGAGGGCATAGTATTGGTTCCTTGGCGTCATTCTTGCGCGGAATAACAGCACTAAATAGGTCATCGCCAGCAGCATGCCAAAATGAGATCTGTCATTTCGGACTTGGCCCGGAAATTTAACGCTCAACAAAGGACACCTGACCCAGATCCGGGCCGCTATAGTCGTAAAGATTGTCGCCATCACTTTTCAGAAGGCATTGGGCGCGGTGATTTCGACCAATGAGCACTAGAGTGTATCTCGTCTAATTGGATTCACAAGAGAGCCAAGATTTGCAGCAATATCAGATACTTACCCCGGCTTTTCCAATTTAATCCAAAACCGACCAAATAGGAAATGCCCTAATCCGAAACTCTTGAATCAATTAGAAATAATCGGTCAATTTTGGTTTTGATCGAGAAAATGAGTATCGATCGGATAACCTCGGCAAAAAAGGATATACTCAGAAAGAATCCAAAAAAAGGGGAGTATCATGTTTGGTTCAACGGGTAGACTGGGGATAACGGGACTTGCTTCGATCCTGGTAAGCATGGCCACCTGGGCAAACGCAGCGCCGTGTCTTGAGGTTACACTGACTGGCACTCAGGGCGGTCCTCCGATATTTAACGGGCAAGCAGGTGCGGGAACCCTGGTTCGCTACGGCGATGATTCCAAGAATTGTTCTGACGTTCTGCTGCAGTTCGACGCCGGGCGCGGAACGCTTCAACAATTGTCCAAACTCAAGGTCCCGGCAGGCAAGATCAACGCCGTTTTTCTGACTCACATTCATTCCGACCACACCGATGGACTTGCCGATTTGATGCAGATCCGCTGGCATTTTGGGTCGGCGGGCCCAAAGGTCGATCTGGTCTGTAACTCAGATGTTAAGGCCAAACCAGGGCATGTGATGAGCTGTAGCAAACTCGCAGAGCATTTGGGTGACGCATATATTGCCTCAGGTGAAATTGCCCAGCGGTTAGTTGAAAACAAAAAAAGGTTGCCGGGCGGACCATCCGACTTGTTGAACGTCGCAACATTTGACGGGACTGCACAGCCGCAAGAGGTATGGCGATCAGGCGACGTAGTTGTGACCGCGGTGGCTTCGCGTCACGTCGCTGGTCACGCGTCATATAGGGTGGATACGCCTGCAGGCAGCGTTGTGATCGGTGGGGATGCTGGCAACGACGTGCCAAAACCACCGCGGAAATCCTCCACATCGGCCAGCGTTGAAAGACTCGCCCAAGGTGCGGATATTGTGGTGCATTCAACAATCCACCCCGTGATGGGGCCGGACATGGACAGCGGATTTCCTCCGCCCGTCTATTTCCGTCAAAGCACGGCATCAGACCTTGGTTCAATGGCGCAACGCGCGGGCGTTAAAATCCTGATGCTGACCCATTTGATCCCGCCGTTGGGCACAAAAAATCAGGGCCCTTACAAGGTGCCGGGTGGAGCCCTGACCAAAGAAGACTATGCGAACGCAGCAAAGGATGCGGGTTTCGAGGGCAACGTGATTGTCGGTACCGATCTTGCGACGACCAGACTCCCATCAAAATAGCGTGTTGGAAAAACTACTCGAGCGGGGCGCCCCGGCGTCCCGTTTGGGAAGTGGGTGCACGACGAATTGATGTTCCACAATAACGCTCAAAACCGACTTCCCGGTCATTGGGTTAAATCATAAGTGGGCGCGCTCGCAGAACCGGACTGAACCCTCAGCGCTATTTCCCCTCACTTCAAACTCGGCCCACCCAGCGGCCCATCCCCCACCGCCTCGACCTCCTCAATGTCATTCCTTACCCAGAAAAACCGGAACGACATTGAGCGCAGCCATTTTTCGAGGCGATCCAGGCTGGACCATTCGCGACGCAGCCCG
Source organism: Paracoccaceae bacterium (assembly GCA_024227475.1). GTDB lineage: Bacteria > Pseudomonadota > Alphaproteobacteria > Rhodobacterales > Rhodobacteraceae > Amylibacter. The sequence continues at coordinate 16,067 of JAAEUI010000204.1, forward strand.
CGGGCGCTTTGCACCTGGGCCCATTCGCCGTCGACCAGGAAATAAACCGTCCAGGTGTTGGGGTGTTTCATCTGATCGGCAAAGCCACCGCCCATCACCTCGCGCGGGGTGCGCACCGCCACCGGATAATCCCCGATCAGCCCCTGTGCCGCGATTCCGGCGATATCGTTCTGCCGGATCGTGACGATGGGTTCGGGAATGTCGCTCATAAGAAGTCCTTGACAAATGAAGTCGTCGCTCTGATAAATCCTACACTATGGTGCATGGTGTAGGTTTGCAAGACGCATTTCCACGCTGACTCGTGCGCCGGAACCAAGGGCGGGAACAGGGTTGCGCAATGCAGCTGACCTTTAAAAGTCTGGCGGAAGATCACGTTGGGAGCGTCTGGAAACAGGTGTTTGACCACGGCTGGCCGGGCTGGCGCGAGTGGTATATGCGGCGCGGGGCTGAAGCGTATCCGCCGCTCGATGTTTGCCGCCGCCACGTTCGCCGCTTCATGCCGGGGTATGAAAAGATCTGGGATCAGCTGGTGGACCGGGCCGGGGGCGATGAAGACGCCGCGCGGTTCCTGTCGTTCTGGGATCCGCCGCGATATCTGGTGAATTGCAGCCAAGCCGTGCTGAACGATGCGCACGGGCCGATGCTGGTGCGCAACTACGACCTTGATCCGATGCTGAACGAAGGCACGCTGCTGAAAACCAAATGGCGGAACCGGCTGGTGATGGGCATGGTTGAGGGCATGGCCGGGTTGTCAGACGGGATGAATGACGCCGGGCTAGCGATCTCGCTGACCTTTGGCGGGCGGGCCGTGACACGCAAGGGCTTTGGCATTCCGATGATCCTGCGTTACGTGCTGGAAAGCTGCCGTGATGTGAAGGATGCCTTGTCTGCGTTGCGCGAGATCCCGAGCCACATGTCCTACAACGTCACAATTCTAGACAAGGGCGGGAACACGGCGACGGTGATGCTGGCCCCGGACCGACCCTTGATCGTGGCCCAGGCGAACTGGGCTACCAACCATCAGCTGGGCGTGGAATGGCCGCGCCACGGGCGGTTGTCCAAAACGCTGGAACGCGGCGAGTATCTGGACAAGCTGGTGCAGCGCCCTGGGCTGGATGCCAACACTCTGGCCGATGAATTTTTGCGCCCACCACTGAACACGCGGGGCTATGACGAGGGCTTTGGCACAGTGTTCACCGCCGTTTACCGGCCGCTGGATGGCGTGGTTTACCTCGGCTGGGCCGATGGTGACTTTCACAAATGGAGTTTTGACGATTTCCCGCGGCGCGAGTTGTCGGTCAGTTATTCCGAACACGGGTCAAAGGCCGTTGCCGCAGACCATACCAGCAGTATCACTCAGGCCGCCCTGCGTCTGCAGGCCATGCGCTACCGCAATCAGCTGGAAACCCACGATCACTGGAGCAACCTTAACCCGGTCATGCTCCCAACAGAACAAACAGGAGAACACCAATGAGCCGTTTTGCCATCGCCGGCATCCAGATGCATATCGGGATGAAGAACAATATCGCCGAGATGGGCCGGCGGCTGGATGTTCTGATGCACCTTTATCCCTGGGTGGAAATGGTGGTGTTCAGTGAACTGGCCGCCAACGGGCCGTCGCTGCCTTCAGCGCAACCAATGGGCGGTGAGTACGAACAGGCTTTTGGTGAGATGGCGCGCAAGCACGATATCTGGCTGGTGCCAGGCTCGATTTTTGAAAAACGGGACGGCAAGATTTACAACATGACGCCGGTGCTGAATCAATCGGGTGAGATCATCACACGCTATCGCAAGATGTTCCCCTTCACGCCCTATGAGGATGGCACCGAACCCGGAACCGAGTTCTGCGTCTTCGACGTGCCGAACGTGGGCCGGTTTGGTGTGTCGATCTGCTATGATATCTGGTTCCCGGAAGTCACCCGTACGCTGGTGTCCATGGGGGCCGAGGTAATTATCAACCCGGTGCTGGCGCATTTTGTCGATCGCGAGGCCGATCTGGCGATTGCCCAGGCCTCTGCCGCGATGTTCCAGTCCTATGTGTTTCACATCAACGGGCTGGCAGCGGGGGGCAACGGCCAGAGCCGGGTAATCGATCCGGCCGGTAAAGTTCTTTACGACGGCAATGTGCAGGAGGAATTCATCCCGGTTGAGGTTGATTTCGACCTTGTCCGCCGCCAGCGCCAGCGCGGCTTGTTGAACATGGGTCAGCCGCTGAAGAGTTTCCGCGACCGACCGGTGAGTTTTAGCGTCTACAGTGAAGAATTTGACCACAGTTACAACCATTCGCTGGGACCGCTTGAAAAACCCCAGCGGGCAAATGCCCTGGCACAACCCGCTGATATCCACGAAATAACCGAAGTGAAATCCGCCTGAGGGCGATCTTATCAAAGGAATACAAGATGACTGGGAAACAGAAAAAAGTTGCGGCAATCCCACGTGGGTTCCGGTCGCTGACACCACATGTAACCGTAAGTGATGTTGCAGCGGCCTTGGCCTTTTACCAGCGCGCACTGGGCGCGAAAGAAGGTGAAGTGACCAACTTTGCTGGCACTGATACCCCGGCCTTTGCCGAACTCCGCATCGGCAATTCGCTGATGACGCTGGGGCAGGGCGAGGCAGCGCCTGTGAGCGGGATCAGCCTGCACCATTATGTCGAGGATTTTGATGCCGCCTGGGCCAATGCGCTGGCAGAAGGCTTTGTTGAAACCACAGCGACTGCAGAAACCAGTTGGGGCGACCTGATGGCAACAGCGGTTGATCCGTTTGGGGTGCGCTGGAGCATTGCACAGCGGGTGGTTCGCCTGACCAAAGAGGAAAAGGCGGAGCGGGCTCTGGCCCCGGTTTCGGGTGCTGCGAAGGCGGCTCCGGCTGTGGAAGCTCTGACAGCCGATTCCGCGCCAATGGATCAGAGGTTGAATTAGGGCGTTATGAGGTTCGTTGGAATCACCACCGAACCTCGAAACTCTCTAGGATGGCGATTGGGGAACTGCTTCAGGGTCAGGAGCGTGGTGCCTGACCGGGCCAGCGCGATTCTTTGATTTCACCCTGCATCAGCTGACGTTCGATCCGCTGGTCCCACATCTGACCATAGGCCCGCAGATCGCGCTGCAATATCTGCCCGTGCTGGTCCCACCATTCCAGAATGGACCGGAATTCCTTGATCCGGGCCTTGCCCTTTTCAATCCGCACCACCGGCCAGGAACCGACCAGTGCGTTGTTGATGCCGAACAACTCGCGTCCCCACCAGCGTGCCGGGCCAAAAGCGTTGAACGCATGGCCTTCGGTTTTCATCGCGCTCAGCACCGAGACAGGGCTGGTGGTCTGGGCCCGCTGAACCGCACTGCGCCAGATTTCCAGGATCGAAAAATACTCCCATGGCACGGCGCTCCATTCGCCGGGATAGCGGGTGTTGAACTCGGCAAAAAACTCGTTGGGACGGGCAAAGTGAATGTTCTGTTCGTTCAGCAGCGGGTCGTCGAAATCCGGGAACTGAAAGACGAAGCCCTCCATGAACTCAACACTGGTTTTTGCCACCAGCGCCGCATAGTTGTCGCAGGTGCAGGACAGGATCTGGCCCTTGAAACCGGCGCGATAGGCTGCCTCGGTCAGGGCGTGGACAAAAGGTTCATAGGCCGTATCCCAGCACAGAATGTCCGGATTATCCTGCATCATCACCGCGACCATGGCGTCGACATCGTTGAGATCACCGGGAAACAGAACTTCCTGCACCAGATCAATTCCCGCCGCCTCAAAGGCAGCCCGGTAAGTTGCCACCGAGGGCAGGCCCAGTGCGTCCTTCTGCGCGCAAATCGCCGCGGTTTTCAACTTTGAATGGTTGGTTGCGAGCCAGTCAACACCAGTGACAACATAGATCGGATGCACTTCGCAGGGGGCAATCAGATAGGGCATGTCGGGCGTCAAATCGCTGGGCAACAGCGTTGTTGCCAGCACTTTTTCCCGGGTTAGAAATTCAGAAATGCCGGGTATGGTATCCCCCCCCAGCATCATCAGCAGTTTGACCTTGTCCTCCAGCACCAGTTTGCGTGCGCCGATCTGCGCGCGCGCAGGATCGTATTGATCGTCCATGGAAGTGATTTCAACGGGATAGCTGTGCGAGCCGACCTTCAGGCCCCCGGCAGAGTTCACCCAATCTGCCCAGATCGCAGCGGCGTGCAGCCCCGGCAGACCCCAGGACGACTGCACCCCGGTAAAAGGCGCAAGCACACCGATCTTCACCGTTTCCCCGGCGTTCAGGTTCATTTTTGGCAGGTTGGCGGCGATGGCCAGATCGGCGCCAAATTTAAACGAGCTCACGGGCGGTTGTCCTTGATTGGTTTTCGTTCTGAATCTAGCCAATTGAGAGGCCGGTTGATAGGCTAATTCGGCGCCGCCCGCTAATTGGCAAAGCTTTGATTGTGCGGAAAAAAGCTGGCCAGCCGGCAATCGGGCAATACATTGAGGAACGAGAGCGTTTCCAATTTTAGTGGAAACAGGAAGTTTCACATTTCAACTGCAAGGGGGTTGAAATGCGAGTCCGGATGAAAAGGAAACCCCTCAGGGGCGGTTAAAGGGCATTGATACTGTTTGGGAGGAGCACACGTTGCCAAATATCAGGACATCTGCAAAGCTGATAGCTAAGACGTCGTGCCAGGGGGGCATTAAATGACTGCAACACCCGCAAGCCGCACCAATTGGGCGTTGATTGGCCGCAGATTGCGGGTGACTACCGGGCTGATTATGTTGGCCTATGTGACGAGTCACCTGCTCAATCTGGTATTGGGGCTGCATTCGGTCCGTTGGGTGGAACTGGCGCAGCCCTTACTATCGGGCTTCTGGTCGCGGTTTCCGGTATCATACATCCTGTTGCTGGCGCTGATCATTCATTTCGGCCTTGCGCTGAATTCGCTTTACCGGCGTGAAACACTGCGCATTCCGAACTATGACAAAGTGCAATTGCTGATGGGGCTGGCTGTCATCCCGCTGCTGGCTCCCCATGTGTTTGGCATTATTGCAACCAAGGATATTTTGGGCCAGGCCTCATACCGGTTCATTCTTGAAGTGTTCTGGATTCAGGACCCGGTCGCTGGTTTGCGGCAGGTGCTGGTGCTCGGTGCGGTATGGATCCATGGCTGTATTGGCCTGTTCACCTGGATCAGGACTGTCCAAAACTCAGAACCCGTTGCCAAGTGGCTCTATCCCCTGGCCGTCGCCATCCCGGTTATGGCGCTTCTTGGATACGTCGAAGGCGGCCGACAGGTGTTGATTGAAAACCTGGAACCAAGATCGGTGTCTGCATCTCAAGGCGGGGGGCGTTACGCGTCATCCGCACCGAAAAAGGTTTTTGTTCCGGCACGGCCCCCACAGGAGATCATCAAACAATCAAAGAGGGCGGGCAATTGGGTCATTCTGGGATCGCTCGGCCTGATGCTCCTGACCCTGATTGCCCGCTCTATCCGGATATTCCGGAACAAAGGGCATATGGTCGAAATTCATTACTCGACCGGGGAGATAATTGAAGCTGAGTCAGGGCCAACCCTGCTTGACCTCAGTCGCCTCAATTACATCCCGCACGCAAATATCTGTCGTGGTCGCGGGCGTTGCGGCACCTGCCGGGTCAGAATACTGTCCTCTGACACGCCGCTGGCACGGCCGGCACCGCTGGAGCAAAACACGCTCGATCGGCTGGAGGCTGAGAGCGATGTGCGGCTGGCGTGCCAGTTGGTTCCGGGCGCGGGCAAACTGGTGATCGAACAGCTGGTTTCACCTGCCTATTCGCCGGGAGAAACGGACGCTGAGGACAAGTTTCCTGTGGCGGAGCCTGCCCAATGAGCGTGTCACGGATACTGTGCCAACTGGTTTTCGGGTTGGCCATCTTACTGGCGGCTCCACAGCCAGCCATGGCTCAGGATGACCTTGTCGATATTGTCATAGAAGATCCGTCGCCGAACGATGTGCGCGAATTGATGCGGTTGCTGTCGGACGACCGGGTCCAGAAATGGCTGCAGCAAAGCGCCGAAGGCGCAAATTCTCTCGCGCCGGATGACACCACCATAGATCTGCGCCAACAACTGGTTTCGGGGCTGGATCGGGTGCGTGACCGGATCGCCGCCCTTGCCTTGGCGTGGCAGCGCCTGCGAGGGGCGCCGAAAATTCTGCAGGATCGCTGGCAGAGTGAAATGACATCGCATCAAAAGGTGCGCTCACTCACCTATGTGGTTATTTTCCTATTCGTTGGTGGCGGGCTCGAGTGGCTGTACCGGCATTACACCTCCGCTTTGTTGTTGCGCATATCCCTGCAAAGGCATAACGCGCCGCTTCGCAGGGCGCTGGCGGCGCTTTACCGTGTGATTATTATTTCAATTGGCCTGCTGATTTTTGCCCTGGGCAGCATCGGCATGTTCCTGACATTTGACTGGCTGCCCGTGGTGGAATCGGCTGTACTTAACTTCCTTCTTGTGGTGCTTGTTATTCGTGCTGCCGCTACAGTTTCCCTGTTTTTCTTTGCACCCAATATGCCCAAGTTGCGACAGGTGCCGCTGTCTCATCCGGTAGCCCGACATTTTCACGGAGCGGTCCTCTTGAACGCGACGGCGCTGACGCTGGCACTGGCGTTGGCCGATGTATTCCGCCGTCTTGCGCAGGAACGCGTGGGTCAGGAGAGCGCGGCACCCGAAGCCTTGTCGGTTACGGTGTTGCTGGCACTGGTGGTGCTTGCCATAGTTTCTTGGAGCATCCGGCGGTCGTTCCGGGTGGTGGCCAGAGATCAGCAACGCTCGCCGACGCGACAGCAAAAATTCTGGCGGCTGTACCTCTATTTCGTGATGCTGATCACCTTTGCGCTTTGGCTGATCGGCGCCAACGGCCTGATGTGGAGCGTTCTTATTATCGGCCTTGTGGTGCCTTTGCTGCGAATGCTTAACGCCTGGGCCAATCATTTCTTTGATCAGGCCAGGGCCGCCTTTCTGGAGGCTGCAGAGCAGAATTCACCAGCGCCTGATCCGGATGATAGCGGAGCGGCGGAAAGCGGTGCGGCGGATATCCCGCCAGAAGCTGAAGGGGAGGAAGAAGAAACGCCGGAGTTGCACGATCCTTACGAATCCTACCAGCCGATAACCTTGCGCCTGATCCGGTTTGTGGTTCTGGTTTGCGCTGCCCTGCTGATCACCACTGCCTGGGGCACAAATGTGTGGTCCATGTCCAGCACGCCGACCCTGATGGGCCGGGCGTTTTCTGTGCTGGTCGACGTGACTGTCGCTATTCTGATTGCCGATCTGATCTGGGTCTGGGCCAAATCCGTGATCGACCAGCGCCTGGCAGACTACACACCACCTGAAGATGGAGCCGCCCCGGGGCCTGAAGCGCGGATGGCAACCTTGCTGCCGCTGTTGCGGATCATGCTGATGGTGACGTTATTGTTGGTGGTATGTCTGAGCGTGTTGTCCTCGCTGGGAGTCAATATCGCACCGCTTCTGGCCGGGGCCGGGGTGCTGGGCATTGCCATCGGCTTTGGTGCCCAATCGCTGGTGCGGGATGTGGTGTCAGGTATCTTCTTCCTGATCGATGATGCGTTTCGCATTGGCGAGTATATCGAGATCGGCGAACTGAGGGGCACGGTTGAGGGCATGTCGATCCGCTCGCTTAAGGTCCGGCATCATCGTGGCATGGTCCACACCATTCCATTCGGTGAGTTGAAGCAAATAACCAACCACAGCCGCGACTGGGTGATCATGAAGTTGGAATTCCGGGTGCAGTTTGATACCGATCTGCAGCTGGTCAAAAAACTGGTTAAGAAGGTCGGAGCCGAGTTGAAAGCCAACGAGCATTACGGGCCGAGCATCCTGTCGACCCTGAAATCCCAAGGCGTGCGGCGGATGGAAGAGTTCAACATGGTGGTCGGGGTGAAATTCATGACCAAACCGGGCGAGCAATGGCTGGTGCGCCGCGACGCCTATCAGAAAACCCGCGACATATTCGAGGCCCACGGCATCCGTCTGGCCGAGCGCAATGTGAAGGTTGAAATCGAAGGCGACGAAAAGCTCGACGAAGAGGGTAAGAAAGCCGTGGCGGCCGCGGCTCAGGAAGTTGCTGCCGGCCCGCCCAAATTGCCCGGTGCGGTCCCGGATGAACCTTAAAGCTGCAAACCCCGGCTTCGCAGAAATATGTGCCTCGCATGAGCCAGTTTGAATTCATCCTGATTGCCAGCGCGGTCTTTTGGCTTGGAGGGTTGGTCAAAGGCACAACCGGGCTTGGAATGCCGACTCTGGCGATCGGTCTGCTGACCCTGTTTGTCGGCACCCGCACCGCGGTTGCTGCGCTGTTGCTACCGGTTCTGGTTTCAAACGGCTGGCAGGCGTACCGGGCCGGAGATATTCATAGGGCCATCAAGCAGTATCGGTGGTTCATTGCGGCGATGGTTTTGGCCATGTGGGTGACGGCCAATCTGGCGGCAGGGGCTTCCGAGCGTCTGCTTTATGGTGCCGCCGGGGCCGTGCTGCTCCTGTTTGTCGCCATCAACCTGACGTTCACGGTGCCACGCCTGCCAGACCGAACCGACCGCGCAGTACAACTGCTCCTTGGGTTTATGACCGGTATTACCGGCGGGTTGACTGCACTTTACGCCCCGACCATCGCCATCTATCTGGCTGCGCGCCAAGCCGAAAAGGATGAATTTCTGCGGGTTTCCGGCCTGTTGATCTTCGTCGGCTCGGTGCCGTTGATTATCGGATACGCCCAGCAAGGGCTGTTTACCGGTCAGCAGGCAATGCTGTCTGCTTTTCTGGTGTTGCCAACGCTTGTGGGTTTCACCTGTGGCGAATACCTGCGCAACAGGATGTCGACCGATCGGTTCCGTTTTTTACTTTTTTGCTTATTCGTGGTGCTGGGTCTGAACCTGCTACGCAAGGCTTTTGTTTAGGAGGGCATCTGCAATTGCAGTATCGGACTGGTTTGTGCCCAAAATCCGCCCGCGCAAGTTAATTTCGTGCAGTAAGGGTGGCCCCCTAAAGCTTATCCAGCTTACGCTGCAGTGCAGCCAGTTGTTCCTTGATTTCGGCAACTTCGCCAGGTTCTGCTGCGGCTTCGTCTTCCGGCTCTTCCAGTTCGGGCTCTTTGGCCGCCGATGGTTTTCCGGGCAGAAACGCCTGCATCATCGACTGATAGATTTCCGCCTGTTTCTTTTGCCAGTCACCTGCCCCGACAAAGGGAATTTTTTGTGGCAGGCCGTCCGGCAAATTGCTGGCAATCGATCGCATCATCGATTCCTGCTGCTCGCTGAAGGCCTCGTAGGATTTTGACAGGAACTCCGGCAGAATGCTTTGCGCGGACGATCTGTAGGAGCGCACCAGGCCGGTCAGCACATTCACCGGCATCACATTCTCGCCCTTGCTTTCCTGTTCGGTGATGATCTGTAGCAGGTACTGGCGGGTCAGATCCTCGCCGGTTTTCCGATCCTTGATCTCAACATCATTGCCTTCGCGGATCAGCGCGGCCACTTCCTCCAGCGTCACGTACTCGCTGCTTTGAGTGTTGTACAGGCGGCGACTGGCGTAGCGGTTGATCAGAATTGGGTCTGGCATGGCGGAATCCGTTACAAACTGTTGATGCACCCTAACTTATGCAATCATAATAAAAAAGAGGCGCTTGATGAAGCGCCTCTGAGGAGAATTCGGCAGGGAGGAGGCCGAATATTCCAAAATTACTCGGCAAAACGCCGAATTATTGTTTCTTTGCAGCTTTGGCCACTTCGCTTTGCAGGTCTTTGCTGGCCGATACAAACAGCTCAACAGTTTTCTCTTGCGCAGTTTTGGCAACTTCGGCGAATTCTGCGATTTTGGCTTGCATTGCTTGGGCCTGCTCGGAAGAGAAGGCATTGGCAACATTGGCGAAGTCCGCTGGGTCAGTTTTTGCATCAGCGTTGGTTTCGATTTTTTTCAGTGTCTCGGCGGTCCAGTCGCCGGTCAGTTTGGCGTTCTTTTTGGCCGCATCCAGCGCGATTTTCGCCAGTTTGGTGTTGAACTCGGCAGCATTTTTGGCAGCGCCATCAAATGCAGATGTGTCGATTTTCATGGACGCCAGAAACTCTTCTGCCGCTTTGGTGAAGTCGAAATCGGTCTTAGCCATTGGAGTGTTCCTTGTATGGGTTCTTGTTTCTGAATCTCGATATAAATGCTGCAGTGCAGCATGTCAAGAGAAAATGCTGCGTTGCAGCAAAAAGTGTAGTTATCGATAGACGAACAAGGGCGTTTCCCAAATGGTTTGGGCAAGACGAGCAAAATAGGTGTTCATGTCTTTGGTTACCGGTGCCGTCGTTTCAAGCGGGTCATCGACAAACACTGTCGGCCCGGAGGTATCG
>JAAEUI010000205.1 GCA_024227475.1 Paracoccaceae bacterium
CAGCGATTTTTATCTGCGGCGGGGAAAAAGGAGGAATTATTTACTCCCGCCAAGACCTACGGTCTGATGGCGCTGGTGCGCGACAGGACCCCGGCGGTTGATCACAACGATGTCGAAAATACGGTGCTGAGCTGGCCGCATCTGTTGCGGGCCGAGGTGGCCGTCTTTATGCTTTGTCTGGCCGGAGTAATTGTATATGCATTTTTTATCAACGCTCCGCTGAAAGAGCTGGCCAATCCGTTGATCCCTGAAAACCCCGCCAAGGCGCCGTGGTATTTTCTGGGGCTTCAGGAGCTGGTTTCCTACTCGGCCTTCATGGGTGGTGTCGGCCTTCCTTCCGTGGCCCTGTTGGGACTTGCCTTAATCCCCTATCTCGACCGGGAAAAGCGCTATGTAGGCATCTGGTTTTCAAACAGGCAGGGCTGGCTGGTGGCGTTGGTTTCGTTGATTGTCGGCGCGGTTTCGCTGATCGGCTTGCTTGCTTTTACCGTCAACTTCGGCTGGTTCAGGAATTGGTGGCCCGGTATTCCTCAGTTGATCATTGTGGCCATAAATCCGGGCACGCTCTGGGTTGGTTTTGTGATGGCC
>JAAEUI010000206.1 GCA_024227475.1 Paracoccaceae bacterium
ATAGCGCAGAAACGCATGCATGCTAGATCCTCGATCCGGGACCAGGCATTACTGGAAGACTGCCTTTCCGAACATGCCCGGGTAGAGTCCGGGCTTGTCGGGCAAGGAGAGTTCGATGATGAAAGTATGGCGCTCGTCACCATTGGGAATGATGCGGATCACAGTGGCGCTGACCGGTTCATCGCCGAGCGATGTAATGGTGATTAGTGCTTTGTCATTGAGCTTGATATGCGCAAGGTCGCGCTCCTTAACCCGTGCGCGGAATTTAAGCTGGCTCTGGTCCTGAACTTCGTAGAGTGGCTGTCCCGGTTGTGTCACCAGGCCTGTTTCGGCAAATTTTTTGATCACGATCGAATCGAATGGAGCCTTGATACGCGTCTCTGGTGTGTCAGGTTAAGCCTGGCCTTTCCTGCAATCTGAAAGGAGGTTGCCATGTAAATTGCTGATTAAACATGTAGTTGCGGCCTGTCGTGTGGAGGTAACGAAGCACGGGGAGCGAGGCCGGTCAGGGCAGGAAGCCCGGCAAAGGCGGGAGACCGCCGGACAGCGAAGCTGTGAGCCGTAAGCCGCAAGGTTGAACCGGTTTCGGCCTCGAAACGCAATTTGTGGGTGGCTAATCTGCCAGAGATGACGAAGCCAGCACGATCCGTGAAGCAATCAGTACAAGCAGCGGATTGGCCCACCGGGGTGGTAGCGGACAGCGCGCAGCGAAGGAAAGGACGAGGAACCTGAGAGGTCCGTCAATCTGGGGTTTGTAACCCGGAGGCGGCCGGGGAATCAATAACCCGGTTAGCTGGATTGGCGGGAATCGGAGGGGCCCATAGTAGTGGGGAAGCGGGGTAACGCCCGTGGAGCGAAGGGGCCCTACTGTTGTCATGTTGAGTTCTCATTAGGAGGCATTTCGCTTGTCGGAGAAAAACCGAACCAAACCGAAACGAGAGTATATCCCACTGCCGGACGCCTTTGCGGTGAACGACACGGGACTACCGGAAGCTGTCTTCAGGCTGAGGAAGCGACTCTACATCAAGGCAAAGCAAGCGCCGAAGTACCGGTTTTACGCGTTGTATGATCGGATCTATCGGCAAGACGTGCTTGCGGCGGCATGGGACCGGGTAGCTGCTAACAACGGCAAACCGGGGGTGGACGGGGTCAGCATCGAAGATGTTAAGACCTCCCCACAAGGCGTGGAAGGTTTTTTGGGCGAGATACACGAAACCCTCAAAGCCAAACGCTAC
>JAAEUI010000207.1 GCA_024227475.1 Paracoccaceae bacterium
AATCAATCTCCTAAAAGGAATCCAGTATTATGCAGAGGTCTTAGCCTACAAATATGGAGGCGGATATTTTGTTACCCACGACAATCGGCTCCTGAAGAAACAAGACGAAATTGCAATAATCGCCCCCGGACTATCTGTAGTAACGTTAGAAATGATGGTTGAAATATGTAGACCCTTTGAAAGCGACATTTAGCACACCGTATTAGCTTCATTCCATAAATCTAACACACTGCAAGCAAGAGTAGGGTGCGTGGTCCCCACGCACCATCCAACCTCCCCGAAATCGGTGTGTGCAGAGCACACACCCAACGATACATTTAACCCACCCTTAACCACCCCGCCCCACATACTCCCCCAAGCAAAATCGCAACTCCCCCCTCTCCCCAGACGTCTGGCTCACCGACCTCTTCGCCTGCAAGGCCGTCCAACAGGGCGGTGTTATCCGGCGCAAGGCGCGGGATATTGAGCGGTTTGTCGGGATGGAGGTGTTCATGCGTGAGATTCGTCGGCGTGGGTATCGGGTGGCGGAGAACTCGGGGCAGATCGTAATTTTCTGCAACCGTGCACCGGTCCGCTGGCTGAACTGAGGGAACTCCTGCATTGCTGGAAATCGCTTTCTTGAAAAGAAAGCGGATCGAAATCTTTTGAAGATTTCGGAGTCTGCCCGAATGGGGAAGTTCGAGCGATGAGTGCCTCCACCCCACCCCTGCCCCTCACCCAAACACCCGCACCAGCACCACAACCCAGGCCACTCCCGCCGCAATCGCTGTGACCGCCACGCCTGCGCTGCCGGCGTCCTTGGCTTTTTTTGCCAGCGGATGCTGCTCTTCTGAGATGTAGTCGACGCAGCGTTCAATTGCGGTGTTGAACAGTTCAGAAGCGAGCACCAGCACGCCGAGCGCCAGGATAAGTGCGCGTTCTCCGCTGGTCAGCGGCAGCAGAAAGGCCAGCAGGATGGAGGCGAAGTTGGCGAAAACCCAGCTGCGAAAAGAATATTCCGAGGCCCAGGTGTCGCGCACGCCGTGCCAGCTCCAGACACAGCGGTCTTTCAGATTGGTGAAGAAGAATTTCATGCCCGCCCCCGGGGTTTTGACTGCACTTTACCACCGAAAGGCCTCCAGCCAAGCCCCGCCCTTGCCCGACTCACCCAACAGGCGCACAATGGTCCCATCCACACCACTGGCGCCCCTGTAGCGCCGATGACCCGCTGCCGGGGTGCCTCCAGAGCGTTTCGTGCGAATTCTGAACCACAGGGTTTGCGCAAAACGCAGCAACATCAAAGGCTTGACCCAGATGTCTTTCCTCAATCTGGTTCAGATTAGGGGAAAACAGCTTTAGCCCAAGGAGGACACCATGACCATTGCCGCGCGTCTGCACCATCATCTGGAAACCAAAGGTCTGCCGTTCGCCACCATTCCGCATCCCTATCAGGCCACCGCTGCCGAAACCGCCGAGGCGGCGCATGTGCCCGGTGACCATCTGGCGAAATCGGTTCTGATCCATATGGAGGAAGGGCCGATGCTGGCGGTCGTGCCGTCAAACCAGCAGGTTGACCTGTCGGCCCTGCAATCGATCATGGATCGCCGTCTGGGCCTCGCCCCGGAAACCGAGGTGGCCGATGTATTTGACGATTGCGATTTCGGCGCCGCGCCACCGGTTGGAGACGCCTATGAGGTGCCAACCATCGTCGATGTTCAGCTTTCGGGCCTGTCCAAAGTCTGGTTCGAGGCAGGCGATCACAAGACCCTGATCGAGATGGAGGGGGAGGATTTCGACCGGCTGATGAAGAATGCAGAGCACGGATCATTTTGCTGTCTGCATTGACTTGATCCGACCGTCATCCCTGTGAAAGCGGGGACCTCCATCGGACTCGTACGACACAGCGGAAGGCCCCCGCTTTCGCGGGGATGTCGCGTTACCAAAACCGCCCGACGACCAATTCATTCCACTGTCAGGGTTTCGGTGCATTCTGTTGTTCGATAGAAAGGCGGGCCCGCCGTGTGGCATTTGTCCCGATGCGAGGGGGTGAAAACCCCTGCCCTAACGAATTCTGATCGGTATCTCGGTGGTCCTGCGGCGTTGTCTTTGAACCGCAACAGACCGAAAACCACTTTGTGCACGGCTGGGGTTATACGCTGCCCGTGTTAGAAAGCCTTTAACCCTGCGTTCGCTGGCCTGCCGGGCCCCGTAACGCCAGCCACTCACCAACTCGTGACGCTGCCCCCCCTTGCCCGACTCAACCAGCCGCTCCAGACTTACCGGTAATTTCATTCAACAGGAGTACGCCCATGAAACGCCTGCTGACGACCCTGATCCTTCTCGCCTTTGCCTTGCCGGTAACCGCACAGGACACCCGCAAACTCCACCCGGTAAAGGGGGATGTCTATCTGTTTCAGAACAATTTCCACATGTCCCTGATCGTGAAAACGCCCGAAGGCACGGTGCGGGTCGATCCGATCAATGCCGAGGCCGGGGCCTGGCTGAACGATAATCTGCCCAGCATCGGGGCCGGGCCGGTGAGCCATCTGATCTATTCCCATTCCCACGCCGATCATGCCTCCGGTGGATCAGCACACCCCGGAGCCATCACTATCGCACATGAAAACGCTCCTGAAGCCATCGACGGCACCGAAATTACTGTGCAGATCGGACAATTTGCCTCGCTTGCCCACGGCGGCAAAACCATTGAGATGACGTTCCTCGGATCGGGGCACGGGGAGGACATGATCGCCGTTGTGGTGCGCCCGGAAAATGTCGGCTTCATCGTCGATGTCGCCGCCCCCAAACGGATGTTTTTCCGCAACATGGGCGGAGCCAATCTGGATGACTGGAAAGCACAGATCGCCACCGCGCAAGGGCTCGAGTTTGAGGTATTCGCACCAGGCCACGGTATTGTCGGAACCAAGGCGGACCTGGACGATGTGATGACCTATATGAACGAATTGGAGGCTGCCGTTCTGGCAGGTCTGCAGGCCGGAAAGACATCCGAAGACCTGCAGGCAACGCTGAAGCTCGACGCCTATAAGGACTGGATCCAATACGATGCCTGGTTCCCGATGAACGTCGAGGGCATGGCGGCCCACCTGAAGGCGACAGGCAAGGTGAATTAGCGCCATATCCATTTGCAAGCCAGCCAAATCCCCGCCCTTGACTGCGGCTGTTTTGGTCTGCCACAATACGCCCATGGGGCAAGCGAACGCCCCGTGAGGCGCAAGCCCAAGTTTCGCATCCACTTAGTCCCTGAAAAAGGAAGGATGCGCAATGCCTGCTCCAACAGAAATTACTGCCAAACAACTCAATCGCCTGATCGGCACGCCGGAGTGCCCGGTTCTGATCGACATCTGTATCGACGAAGACTTTGCCGAGGACCCCCGGTTTATTCCCGGCGCCCGGCGGCATCCGTTCACCCGTATCAGGGAACTGGCCCCCGAACTACAGGGAAAACGCGCGGTCGTCATTTGCCAGAAAGGCCTGAAGTTGAGCCAAGGTGCAGCTGCGATGTTACGCACCGAGGGTGTCGCCGCAGAAAACCTAGAGGGTGGCAATTTTGCCTGGCGGGATCAGGGTTACACCCTTGTTCCGGCTGATAAAATACCGCAACTACAAGACGGTAAGACTCTCTGGGTCACCCGCCATCGCCCCAAGATTGACCGTATCGCGTGCCCATGGTTGATCCGCCGCTTTGTCGATCCTCGAGCCGTGTTTTTGTTTGTTTCACCCAGTGAGGTGCTGAACGTTGCCGACCGGTTCAACGCAACCCCGTTTGACGTAGAGGATGTGTTCTGGTCACACCGTGGCGATCTGTGCACATTCGACATCATGGTGGAAGAATTCTGCCTTGAAACCGAGCCGCTCAAGCGTCTGGCCACTATCGTGCGTGGGGCCGATACCGACCGGCCTGATCTGGCGCCGGAAGCGTCGGGCCTGCTGGCGGCCTCGCTGGGCCTGTCGCGGATGTTCAAGGATGATCTGGAGCAGATGGAAGCCGGATTGTTGCTCTATGATGCGTTTTATCGCTGGGCACGAGACGCCGGTGATGAAACCCATGACTGGCCCGTAGCGCAAAGCAAGGGTTGAGTCATGGATGCACCGAAATTAGGTGAGGCGCTGCGGGTTTGGGCGCGGATCGGTATTCTGTCGTTTGGCGGGCCAGCGGCGCAGATTGCGCTGATGCACCGTGAAGTTGTCGAAGAGCGTAACTGGCTGACGGAAAAGCAATTTCTGAACGCCTTGAGCTTTTGCATGCTGTTACCGGGGCCTGAAGCCATGCAGCTGGCCACCTACGCCGGTTGGCGGATCAACGGCACCATCGGCGGGTTGGCAGCGGGGCTGTTGTTTGTACTGCCCGGCGCCTTTGTTATTCTGGCGTTGGCCACGCTTTACGCGGTGCTCGGGCAGGTACCGCTGGTTGAGGCGCTGTTTCTGGGGATCAAGGCGACGGTTGTGGTGATCGTCATCGAGGCGCTGCTCAGGATATCAAAAAAGGCCTTGCACCGGGTCGATCACTGGGCCATCGCCGGGATGGCCTTTGTGGGGATCTTCTTCTTCAACATACCCTTTCCGCTGATCGTGCTCGCAGCGGCGCTTTACGGTCTGTTTTTCAACGACAAGTCGACACCTGACGAACCAGTTTTGGTTCGTCAGCCCTTGGGTAAGTTGTTGAAAACAGTGTTGATCTGGTTGGCGATCTGGTGGTTGCCGGTCCTGGCGTTGGACTTTGCGACCAGCCAGAGCATCCTGATCGAAATCGCCTATTTTTTCTCCAAACTCGCGGTGGTGACCTTTGGCGGGGCTTATGCGGTTCTGGCCTATATGGGGCAGGACGTGGTGACGCTGAAGGGCTGGCTGACGGCCGGGCAGATGATGGACGGGCTGGGGCTGGCCGAAACCACGCCGGGGCCGCTCATTCTGGTGACCGAGTTTGTCGGCTTTCTGGCGGGGTTTGCGACGGGCGGCTGGTGGCTGGCGACGGTGGCCGCTATTGTCACCCTTTGGGTGACTTTTACCCCTTGTTTTCTATGGATATTTGCCGGTGCACCCTATATAGACTGGATCGGCACGCAGCCGCGTTTGCGCGGGGCTTTGGCGGCGATTACAGCGGCTGTGGTCGGGGTCATTCTGAACCTGTCGATCTGGTTCGCGCTGCACGTGTTTTTTACGGAGGTGGAACGGCAGCAAATCGGGCTGCTGACGCTGTGGCAGCCCGATTTGAGCTCGCTTGATCTGACGGTTCTTGGGCTGGCTATTTTATCGGGTTTTCTGCTGTTGAAACGCCACTGGAATGTGGTTTGGGTGCTGGCGCTGGCAGCAGCGATTTCGTTAGGAGTGAGCCTGGTCTGAAACACCGGATCGGGCGCGTTAACCAATAAATAGACCGGGCAAAAACCCGCGTATGGAAAACGTATGGCAGGAGTATGGCAGCGTGCGCGATCTTAATGGTTACCGCATGCCGGTCGTATCGGTAAAAAACACAGGAAACCGCTATCAAGACGTGCCAGATGTGCGCTGTCTTGACGACAAAGGTTAACCCCCGGGCTGTCTCAGCGTATAGTCAGCGAATGGCTCAGAAGATAAACCCGATCCGCCCGACCGATGATGACGCGATTGCGCTGGCCCGGTCGCTTATTGACGATGCGGCTTTTGGTGCACTCGGGGTGATCGCGCCGGAGACAGGAGCGCCGGTGGTCAGCCGCATCGCGGTTGCGACCAACTTTGACGGAGTGCCCGTGTCGCTGATTTCCGATCTGGCGAACCACTCAGGAGCGCTGAAAGCCGGCCCTGTTTGTTCGCTTCTTCTGGGTGAACCGACCAACAGGGGAGACCCGCTGACCCACCCGCGGATATCCTTGCACTGCCGGGCGGAATTTGTAACCCGGGATGATGATGGCTACGGGCCGCTGCGGGAGCGGTATGCCATGCTCCGGCCCAAGTCAAAACTCTACATAGGTTTTGCCGATTTCAACTTCGTGGTGTTCCGCACCGTCAGGGCCAGCCTGAATGGCGGGTTTGGCAAAGCCTATGAGCTGACAGCTGACGATTTGCGTTAGAGCGCATCTCGTCTAATTGGATTCACAAAGAAACCGATATACGAAGCAACATCAGATACTTAACCCGGCGTTTCCAATTCAATCTGAAACCGACTAAATTGGAAATGCGTTAGCGAACAACATGCACAGCACAATGAGCATGGCGCACCACGCGAGCGGCGGTGGAGCCGAGGAAATAGTCCTGCAGGCCGGGCCGGTGTGAAGCAACGACAATGCAATCGATTTCATTCTCGCCAGCGTATTCGACGATCTTCTGCCCGGCGTTGCCCAGTAGGATTTCGTGTTTAACATCCGCCGCGTCGCCGAGAGCTTCGCGAACGCCGACCTCCATGCCGACCACACGTTCCTCCTCGACGCCTTTGGGCAGGTAGGTGGTGGCGAAATTCGGGATCGGCTCATCGACATGGATTGCCGAAATTGTGCCATCTTGATCTAGAAGCTTGTGTGCGACTCTCAGGGCTTCCTTGGTGTTTCGGTCCTGATCGAGCGAGACGGGAACAAGAATATGTTTGTACATGGTTAACTCCATTGGGTTCAAACCACCTTAGAGGCGGCAGCGGGTAATTTGCTTTGATGTAGGTCAACACAAAACCACCAAAATTTTTCGAGGTTTCGGCACCGTATTTGTGTAATACTGGAGCGATGTTCAGACAATTTTTCCGATATCTCCTGATGACAGCCTTCCTGGCCCTAGCCAGCCAGGCAGCGCTGGCGCAACAATTGCAGGTGCTACCGAGGGACGAAGCCGCCCGTGACCCTGCTTTCCTGGCCTTTCTCACGCGATTGCAGGAGGCGATTCATTCACGTGATTTGGCTTACATCGTGGCACAATCATCCTCTGATGTTCTGGTCAGTTTCGGTGGCAACGGCGGGCACGACGAACTGCGCGAATTTTTTTTGGTGCCGGAAGAGAACTACGCAGACGAATACAAACACCTGGCCGCGGAAACACGCGAGGAAAACTGGGCGACATTTGAGGAAACTCTGACCCTTGGCGGAGTGTTTACCGCGCCCGGTACTTTTGTCACGCCATACATATTTGCCTACGATTTCCCAGAGAAGTATGACGTCTTCGGAATTCTGGTCGTAACCGGAACGTCAGTTCTGATGCGACAGGCGCCGGACCGCGATGCTCCGGTGCTGGCGCGGCTCAATTATGCGGTTGTCACCGGCAATGAGATCGACCCCGTCAACGGCTATGCTGAGGTTACACTACACGACGGCGCCAAAGGGTTTGTGCATGTGGACTACCTGCGCTCCCCCATCGACCAACGCGCCATTTTTCGACGCGAGGACGGCGAGTGGAAAATGGAGGTGCTGGTGGCCGGTGATTAAGTCAGTTCGCCGGCCAGACCTTTTTCGATCAGCGCAACCGTGTCTTCCACCCCATAAACGGCGATGAACCCACCAAAACGAGGCCCCTGAGACGTGCCCAGCAAAACCTCGTAAATCGCCGTAAACCAGTCGCGCAGGTTTTCAAAGCTGTGGTTCTTGCCCACCGCAAACACCACAGATTGCAGGTCTTCCGGGCTTGTCATGTCGAGCTCAGCCACCGGTTCGTCTTTACCCATGGCTGCGTTTTTCTTCTCAACCATGGATTTTGCCAGGGCCGCATCTTTCAGGGCTGCTGCCAGATCACTCAAAGCAGCCCGTTCCTGATCGTCAGGTGCGCGGAATTGCTTGGTCGGCTTCACAAAATCCTGGAAATACTTCACAGCACGTACCGCCGCCGCCTGCATTGTCGGGTTGGATTCGGGTGAGGCTTCGGGCGCGTATTTGTTGATGAAACCCCACATGGTGTCGGTGTTTTCTGCACTCGAAGCGCTTGCGAGGTTCAACAGCATGGTGAAAGGAACCACCATATCGGACTTCGGCGGGGTGCCTCCGTGGATATGCCACACCGGGTTGTTCAGCCGCGCCTTTTCATCCTGGGTTTCATAGGCGCGCAGGTGCTGGTGGTATTCGTCCTCCATCTTGGGGATGATGTCAAAGAACAGCCGCTTGGCGGTTTTGGGTTTCTGGAACATGAACAGGCTAAGGGATTCGGTAGAGGCATAGGTTAGCCATTCGTCGATCGAGATGCCGTTGCCGGAGGATTTCGAGATTTTCTGGCCGTTCTCATCCAGGAACAGTTCATAGGAGAAATGCTCGGGCTTACGGCCGCCGAGAATTTCGCAAATGCGGTCGTAGATCGCCGTATTGGTGGCATGTTCCTTGCCGTACATCTCGAAATCGACGTCGAGCGCGGCCCATCGGGCACCGAAATCGGGCTTCCATTGCAGTTTCACGTTGCCACCGGTGACCGGAAGCGTCCATTCGCGACCCTCTTCATCATCAAAGGTCACGGTGTGATTGACGGCATCGATCTGTTTCATCGGCACATAGAGCACGCGACCCGTCTCGGGGTGGATCGGCAGGAAAATCGAGTAGGTCTGCCGCCGCTCTTCGCGCAGGCTTTTGAGCATGACCGCCATGACATCGTCATAGCGTTCTGCGGCGCGGCGCAGAATATCGTCGAACTGACCTGTCCGGTAGAAATCACGGGCCGAGTAAAACTCGTAGTCGAACCCGAAGGTATCCAGAAAGCGCCGCAGCATGGCGTTGTTGTGATGGCCAAAGCTTTCGTGGGTTTCAAACGGATCAGGGACCGAGGTGAGGGGTTTATGCATGTGCTCGGCCAGCATGTCCTGTTGGGGA
>JAAEUI010000208.1 GCA_024227475.1 Paracoccaceae bacterium
CCGTAGTGCTTTTCGATCATGGAGGGGATGAGATGCTTCATCGGTAGGAAAGCCCCTATGACGTTTTTGCGCAGCAAGTCCATGAAATCCTCCGCCCCGATTTCCCAGACCGGGGTTTCAATCGGGCCAGTTGCCCCCATGGCGTTGACCAGAATATCGACCCGTCCGTCAAAAAACTCCAGCGCTTTTGCCGCCATTTCCCTGACCTGATCCTCATCAGTTGTATCGCAGGCGAGTGCCAGCGCACGCCGCCCGGTGGCGCGGATTTTCTTGGCCAGTTCCTCGATTGGCCCCAGTGTTCGGGCGCAAAGAACCAGATCGGCACCTTCGCGGGCCAGGGTCTCAGTAATCGTGCCACCCATGCCTTGCGCGCCACCGGTGATCACAGCGTTTTTGCCTTCAAGTCTCATTTCTGGGTTTCTCCCGTGGTTTCAGCTTGTCGCGGCACCATAGCCTCCGCCACCGCTGGTTTTCATGATAATCCGATCGCCTTTGTGAAGTCGAACATGGTTCTTGCCCGGCAGTGGGCTGGTGTCGCCATTGGCCCGACGCAGGGTGATGTCGAAGGTTTTTCCCGCTTCGCCTCCCTGTAGGCCAAAAGGCGGGATCACGCAGCGTTCGACCATTGAGGTCAGACCGACCTCGGGGCCGGTAATCAGATAGGTGCGGATCTGTCCATCACCGCCTTTATGCGCGCCGTTGCCACCTGATCCCCGACGCAGTGACTGGCTTTCAATGAGGATCGGATAGTTGGCTTCTATCACTTCGGCAGGCGTGTTCATCACATTGGACATATGCGGGCGCACCGCGCACATGCCGTCTCGGTCGTGCCGCCCACCTTCTCCGCCGCCATGAACCTCGTACAAAGTGGTCCACTGACCGGTGCGCGGATCGCGCCCCGAAAACAGCAACAGGCCGGAGGTAGTAGATCCACCAGCCGTCAGGCGTTCTGGAACAATCTTGTCAAAAGCGTTGAAGATCGCGTCAACAATGCGCTGCGAGGTGTCATGGTTGCCAGCCACCAGCGGTTTGTCCACAGGCGGGTGCAGAAGCGAGCCTTTGCGGATCTTTATGCTGACCGGGCGGGCGCAGCCCGCATTGGGTTGAATCTCGGGCCCGGCGACGACTTTCATGGCGTAAAAGACGCTGGCAGAAGCCGTGAAGGGTGTGGCATTTAAAGGTCCAGCGCAAGCGTCGGCTGTATCGGAAAAGTCGAAAACCGCCTCATCGTCCCTGATTTCGATACGCACGCGCACTGCAATCGGTTTCCCGCCCGGGCCGTCATCATCAAGCCAGTCCTCGCCTTCGTAAACCCCGTTGGGAATGGTTTGGATGGCGGTGCGCATTTCTGCTTCTGACTGGTCGTGCAGATTGTCAATGGCGGCCCTAACTATTGCAGCCGGGTAGCGCGAGAACACCTCCTGAAGCCGCTCATCGGCCGAATAAGTCGCCGCCATCTGGGCCAGGATATCGCCCTCACGTTCCTCAGCTCCGCGCACATTGGCCAGTATCACGTCGATTTTTTCGCGATCCACGCCGTCCTTGGTGAAAACCCGGAGTGGCGGGATCCGCAGGCCTTCCTGCCAGCAGTCGCGGGCATCAGGAACATAAGAGCCGGGGCGCGCGCCGCCAACGTCCGCCCAATGCGCCAGCGCCACGGCGTAGGCTTGTATTTCGCCCTCCGCAAAAATGGGCCTTATCGCCTTAACATCCGGCAAGTGGTTGCCTCCGGTTTCAGGCAGATTGAGGAACCAGACATCACCGGGTTGCAGGCGTTCAGGCGGAACCCTCTTTAAGAACTCCTGAACGGTAGAGCCCATAACGCCTAGATGTGCGGGAATATCGCGACCCTGCGCGATCAGGTTACCTGCGCTGTCGGTCAGGGCTGAGGATAAATCCCCGGCTTCGCGCAGCAGGGGCGAGCGGGCCGAGCGCATCACGATCAACGACATTTCTTCGGCGATCGCGGTCAGGGCGTTGCGGATGACCTCGACGGTAAAAGGATCAGGCTGGAGGTTCGACATTTGGGTCATCTGTCCCCTCCTGCCTCGATGATCAGGTGTCCTGACGGGTCAACCCGGGCGTCGGCACCCGGCGGCACAACAATTGTCGACCAGTTGTCTTCGATAATCGCTGGACCATCGACCACCCAGTTGACTGGCAAAGCGCCGCGTTCAAACCGCCGGGTCGAAACCGGCCCGGAGGCGTCAAACCAGCACTCGTCAACTGAAATAGGGGATTTGCTTTTCTCGCTCTCGGCCTCGTTCAGCATGGCGATATCACTTTGCGGCGGCGCGGTAACAGTCAGGCGCAGGGTTTCCAGCTGCCAGGGTTCGTCGGTAGAATACCCATACAGTTTTTCATGTTGTGATTTGAAATCCTGGCCCAGTTTTGCCGGATCACACGGCAGGTCAAACTCCACTTCGACGGTGTCGCTTTGTCCGGCATAGCGGATCAGGGCGATGTACCGGGTTTCAATGGTGTCGCTGGAATGCCCGGCGGCAAGGACCGGCGCGCTCAGCCGATCTTGCATAGCGTTGCATCGGGCGGCCAGTCCTGCTTCGTCCCAGTCAGCACTTGGCATGCGGACGGTAAGCTGTTCAGCATAACTTAAACCCGAAGTCAGGCAGCCAAGGGCAGAAAACACGCTGGAGAATTTCGGCACCACGACCTTTGCAATGCCAAACTCCCGCGCCAGCGCAACCGCGTGCATCGGGCCCGCGCCACCGAAAGCGATCAACGAACAGGAACGGGCATCAACGCCGCGCTCGACTGTAACCCGGCGCAGAGCCCGAGCCATCGAGGCATTGGCGATCCGGTAAACGCCGATGGCAGTTTCATGAACGGAGGAGCCAAAGGCATCACTCAAGGTTTTGATCGCCGCCCTGGCTTTGTCGCGGCTAAGCCGGATAACGCCGCCAAGCAGCCGTTCGGTGTTGAGATACCCCAGGACCATGTTGGCGTCGGTTACCGTTGGCAAAGTACCGCCCAGCCCATAACAGGCGGGCCCGGGTTCTGCCCCGGCACTGTCCGGGCCAACCCGCACAGCTGCCCCTTCGGCCCGCGCGATCGAACCACCCCCCGCACCGATTGATTCAACCGCAGCCATAAGCTGGCGCACTGGAAGCCCGGCCAAACGCTGGTCGGAACTGACCTGAACCTTGCCTTCGATTACAACGCATGTGTCTGTGGTGGTGCCCCCCATATCAAAGCCAATGGCGTTGCCAAGCCCAAGTTCGTTGGCGATCTTGCCCGCCGCCGCAACGCCAGCCGCAGGCCCGGAAAGTGCAAGTGTCAGGGGGCGTTCCCTGACCGCACCGACCGAGGCCATGCCTCCCGCGGAATGGAAAAGGTGGATGTTGGTTTTTGCCTCAGCGCTTGTCTCCAGATTATCTAGGTATCCTCCCGTTAGCGGCATCAACGCCGCATTCAGAATGGTGGTGTTGGTGCGTTCAAACTCTCGCGGCTCGCGGCTCATTTCATGGCTGAGAGCGACGTATTTGGTGGTTTGTGAAAGCTGTTCGCCCAGCTACTTCTCGTGCTCGTCATTGACGTAACAGTGTTGCAGGGCAACGGCGACGGCCTCGACTCCCAGTTCTTCAACAACTCCGGCCACGCGGTCTGCCTCTGCGCCTTGCAGCGGTGTCAGAACCTGGCCTTCCGGGCCGATACGTTCGCTCGCTTCAATGCGCCGCTCCTCGGGAACAAGGGGGGGAAGTTTCGGGGGGACATGCAAACGGTAAAGTTCGCGGCGGTTCTGGCGGCCAATTTCGATCGTATCGCGAAACCCTTGGGTTGTGACCAGCGCAACCGGGGCCAGATTGCCTTCGACGATTGCATTGGTGGCCAGGGTGGTGCCGTGCATCAGGTCGCTGACACTATCCCAGCCGACGCTGATTGCCCCATAAGCAGACCCGATACTGGCTATCGGATCGCTTGTCTGACTGCGCACCTTGGCCGTTCGGACTTCGCCGCTGCCCGCATTGATGCCGATCACGTCGGTGAACGTGCCTCCGATATCGATGCCAACCTGCCAGTATTTGGTCATTTTCCGGGCCCGCTTGGTTTTTGGGTGGTTCTAAATAGGTCCATGCGACGAGTATCCACCATTTTCGTAATGAGGGAAAATTCAATTTATCTCTACCGGCGTTAACTAAAAGCTATCCTGAGGGCTGCGTTTTTCGTACACCCATGGAATGGAGGGACTTCATCATGCTGAGGTATTCGCTGCGCCAGTTGGAGTATTTCGTCGCCACCGCAGATCATTCATCGGTTGCAGATGCCGCCCGGCGCCTGAACGTATCGCAACCGTCGGTCTCAAAAGCGATCACCAAAATGGAGGATCAATTTTCCGTCCAACTGTTCATCCGCCACCATGCCCGGGGTGTCTCGCTGACCCCTGCTGGTGAGCGCCTGCTGGTCGATGCCAGGGGACTCTTGCGCTATGCCAATGATCTTCAGCAGAACGTGCAGGAAAGTAGCGATGTTGTGAGTGGATCGCTGGAACTTGCTTGTTTTGTGGCCGTTGCTCCGGTCTTCATGCCGGCAATCCTTGCAGATTTTTCTCAACAGTATCCGGGCGTTGAAGTCAGATTATATGAAGGCAACCAGGATGAAATGACTGCCGGGTTGACCCGGGGTGAATTTGAACTGGCAGTGATGTACGATTCTCTGCTTCCGCCTGAGATCTACACGACCGAACTGGCGATGTTTGAGCCCTACGTTCTGTTGCCCAAAGGGCACCGATTGTCACGTCAGAAAGACGTTTCTTTGGCCAGCCTGTGTGAGGAAAACTTCATTCTTCTCGATGTACCGCCCAGCCGGGGATATTTTCTCAACATGTTTCGACAATACGGGCTTGAACCGAAGGTGGCGTTCTCTTCCCCATCGCTTGAGATGGTGCGCGGTCTGGTTGGTCGAAACCGTGGTTATTCGCTTTTGGTGACCCGGCCTTATTATGATCAGACCTATGACGGCCAGACAATTGTTGCTTTGCCGATCCGTGACGAAGTGCCGAACGGTATGTTAGAGATTGCCCGCCTCGAGCAAATCCGCCCGACACGCGTGATGAAGGTGTTTACAGAGTTTTGTGCCGACTGGTTTGCCAGGCATCAGTTGAATTCAGGCGCGATCAAAGCTGCCAGGATCCCAGAAACCGCGCTTTCAAGCGGTGAGGACATAGATGTTCCGGCGGTCGAAACCCAATTCCAGTTCAGTTGGAAAAAGAACGCACCCGACAAGCGGTAGGTCCCGACAAGATATTGATGTAGCTGCGTTTCCCGAAAACCTGATGTCTCAGGTTTTTCGCGAAACGCTTTAGGCCACAGACCTAAGGGTTGATATCCAGATTCCACTTCGCGGCAACGAAATCTGGAAATGCGCCGCTTCCAACAAGACGCATCTCGAAATTGAGACCAAGCGTTTTCGCTGCAGCTTCGGCCAGCTTCTTTGTTTCGGGATCATCGGTGTGGGCCAGATAGACCACCCGAGTGTAGTTTTCGAATATACGGGCGATCATTTGGGGGTATTTGTCCAGCCGGTTGCCTTTGATGACCAGCCGATCAAAATTCCGGGCCAAAAACCCGGTCAGGAAATAGCTGCCCGGTTCTTTCTCCATCATCTCGGCGAAATTGCCGTATCCGGCCAGAACCTCGTAGCAATGTGCCCCGGGAATGCGTTCTACCCCTTCTTCTTTTAGGACCTTGTCGAGAATCCCGGCCGTTCCACAATCGCCGAATAGCACGAGTATTTCGTCAAACCGATCCCTGTTGGCCCGGATCTTCTGCCTTATTGCTTCGGGTATTTTCTGAGGTGTGTTGTGGATTTTCGCGGGCAGGCACTGAATTTTCAGGTTGTCCCAGCCATTGTGTTCAATCATCGATACAATTTCATGCGCGACAGCGCCACAGCCTATCAGAAGGGTGCTTTTCGGAGTTTTCATAGAGCTAGACTACCATATCGATCATGTCTTTTCACTGCGCGTCTTTGGAAACCCCATTGCCTTCATGTATATCTTTTGAAATTCCGGGTAACCTGCCAGCGCTACATGGGTGACCTTATCGGCAAGCTCTGCGGCCCGGTTGCGTTCTTTCTCCGAAATCAACGCCATCTGCGCGCCCAGCCCGGCGGCATTGGCAACGTAGTGGACGTTCAACGTTGATACATCAGGGATCAGCCCGATCCGCCGCGCGTTATTGATATTCAGGTAGTTGCCAAAACCGCCTGCTAGGTTCAGTTCGGTGATGTCATCAACTCTGACACCGGCCTCATTGATCAATACGATCACACCGCTCAGGATCGCGGCCTTGGCCAGTTGCAATTGCCTGACATCGCCCTGGCTAAGCACGATGTCAGAACGGTTGGCGCTGTCTTTTGCCCATACCATGACGAAATCAAAAGTGGCGCCTTCACCGGGTATCACCCGCTCTGCCAGGGCTTTTGGCAGAGTGTCTGGCGGCTCGGGCAATATCCTGCCGGAAGGCGCGATAACGCCGACATCCAAAAGTGCTGCAACCGCATCAATAAGGCCTGAACCGCATATCCCGAGTGCTGGAACGTCGCCGATTGTATGGACGACGATATCGTTATCGATCGTGACCTTGTCGATCGCCCCAAGGGCCGCGCGCATTCCGTCGCGGATTTGCCCACCCTCCAGCGCCGGACCGGCAGGCGATGAACAGGCGAACAGCCCGGCAGGCCCATTCAGGACAACCTCGGCGTTGGTGCCGATGTCCGCAGCGATGCTGATACCCTTGTTGGTGTCAAGCCGTGTCGACAGGATCATTCCCACAGCGTCAGCCCCGACAAAACCGGCGACAAGCGGCAGGGTATGAAGCGTGGCACCCCGATTCAGTCGAAGCCCGGCTTCGCGGGCGTTGACGGTGTACGCGTCACGGATAACCGGCAAGTAGGGTGCCTGCCCCAGAGTGCTGGGATCGATGCCCAGAAACAGATGGTGCATACAGGTGTTGCCGACAATCGTGACTTTGTAGATATGCTCTGGTGATACTTCGGCCTGGGTGCAGATATCCTTAGTCAGGTCGTTGATATAAGCGATGATGCGCGAATGAAGCGAGCGCGTGTTGGCCTTGCTTTGCGCGGCAAATCCGATGCGTGAAATCAGGTCACCGCCGAAAACTGTCTGTGGATTTAAACCCGAAGCTGATGCAATAACCTCACCGCTGGTGAGGTTGATCAGGTATCCGACAACAGTTGTCGACCCGATATCAAACGCAAGACCGTAAAGCTCCACCGTTGTGTCGCCGGGCTCAACCGAAAGCACCCGGTCGCCAGTTCTTGCAATCGTCACCCCCGCGTCCAGCTTTTCGGGCAGGAGTGCTATCGTGCGGGCGGTTTCCAGACCAAGAGACAAGCCATCCCCACGGCCTTCCCCGCCCAGAAGGACGTCAAGTTCGGATATCTTGCCGACCTCGGTTTTGGGGCGGTCCGGGTGGATGTGAAACTTGACAATTCCACTGTCGGGCCTGACCCCATGCCCTTGTTTACCGGCCTTGGTATCGACAAGTATCTGAAACGACGTTTCGTTCATCGGCGGGGCGATGGCCAGCGTCGCATCCGCACTTGGCAATGTCTGGCACGAAAGGCGGTAGCCTTCGCGGATTTCGTCTTCGCTAAGCTGCAAACGATCCGCCACCGTTGGGTCGGACAAGCCGCCCTTGATCAACTTGACACGGCAACTGCGGCACCGGCCCCGGCCGCCGCAGGTCGCGATGATATCAATGCCATTTTGGTGCGCGCCGTCAAGGACGCTGTCGCCGGAAACCAACTCAATACGGCTGGCCGGTTCGGAGAAGCTTATGGTAACGCTGGCGGTTGTCATCGCGCCTCTAGGTGGTGGGTGTCAGGTCAAGACCGCCGCTGCGGTATGTCTTAAGGTACTTTCGACACGCCTTGTCCTTGCCCAGCAATGTCGTTGCCGTAACGATGTTGGCCATCATTCGTTTATCAAGCGGGTCGATGATCGCCGCGTCAAGTCCCCGGTCCAGGGCCAGCACCATAAAGACCTGATTGAGCAGACTGCGCTCTGGCAATCCAAACGAGATGTTTGACAGGCCACAAATCGTATGAACGCCAGGGAAGTTCGCTTTCAGACGGCCCATGATTTCAAGCGAGATATTTCCCGCCTGCAGTTCTGCGCTGACCGGAAAAATCAGCGGATCGACAAAGATATCATCTAGATCGATACCATTTTCCGTCAGTAATTCGATCAGCTGAACGCCAAGATTGTACCTTTTGTCGGCTTCCTTCGATATCCCGCCATCGTCGATGGTCAGGGCGACAACCCGGGGTTTGAACTCGGCAATAAGAGGGATGATCGCGTCGCGGCGCTCGACCTCCATATTGATCGAATTCATCAATGCCCGGCCTTTGTGCACTTTGAACCCGGCTTCAAGGGCGGCCGGATTGGCACTGTCGATAGCAATCAGAGCCTCGGCTATCTCGCCCTGAATAAGCTCGATGACCCAAGCCATGACCTCTGGTTCCTTAGCACGCATCATGGCGGTGTTAACGTCGATATAGGCGGATCCGGCGTCCCATTGCCGCCTCGCCTCGTTTAGTAAAAAAACCTCATCCCGCGCCTCAAGCGCCTCGGTGATCGGCTTTCTCGTGCTGTTGATCCGCTCTCCGACAATAATCATCTGGCGTACTTTCTGAATAGCGGTTTTTTTAGTTAAGCAGCCTATCCGGTCGCGATAGCTGCCTGCCGGTTCACACCCATAAGCCCGTCAAGCTTGACGACCGCATCCTGCGCATCAAAGCCAACGGCATCGGCTCCGATCTCGTCTGCAAATTCCTGCGTAACCGGGCAGCCCCCGACGATAACCTTGATCTTGTCGCGCATGCCGATCTCTTTCAACCGTTCGATGACTTCGCCCATAGTCATCAGCGGCAAGGTCAGAAGTGTGGACATACCCAGCACGTCGGCATTGTTGTCCTCGAGCGCCTGAATGAATGTATCAATGCTCACATCGATGCCGATATCGACCACATTATAGCCATTGGCCTGCAAAACCGCTGCGACCACAGATTTTCCGATGTCGTGAATGTCACCCTTGATTGTGCCGATGACAATGGTGCCATGCGACATACGTTCCGCACCGCTTTCCCTAATTTTTTCATCAAGAATGGCAGCGCCTTTTTTCATCGTGTCTGCGGCCATTGCAAGTTCGGGTAGGAAAATGACACCTGCTCCAAAGTCGACGCCGACCTGATTGATGCCTTTGGCCAAACCCTTTTCAACCGCTTCCAGAGGATCAACGCCCGATTCAAGCCCGTCATTGACCAGTTGCACGCAGTCCTCATCCTCACCGTCGATTACGCTGTCGGCCAGTGCTTCAAAATAGGCTTCATCAATTTTGATTGCCATGATCCTGTCTCCCTTTGTCTCAGCCCAGATCGCGCTTCATGCAATGTGCCAGATAGTCATCCAGTTCCTGCTGGATTTCTGGCGCGACCGGTGATTGGTGATTGTCAAGAATATCAAGCGCCTTGGTTTTGGCTTTTTCCTGCAACTCGACATGCCCACGTTCCCAGCTCTCAAAGAACTCCTTGTTGGCGAGTTCCGGGATATAGAATTCCTTACGGAACCAGTTGCGGGTATGTTTTTCTTTCATATAGCTGCCGGGAAGCGGGCCGACCTTGAGGATCGTGTCAACTGACAAGCGTTCCTCGTCGACCTGAATTCCTTTGAGGTATTCGCCGATAAACTCCACCATCTCGTTTTCCAGCACCATTTCCGGCCAGGATACGAGGTTGAAACCGGCGGTGCCGCCGACATCGATGATCCAGCTCAGACCAGCCATCGCGTAGTTGTAGTTTTTCAACGCTTTTTCAAAGGCGGATTGTTGGTCAAAATCGCAGGCATCGCTCATGCCAAAGCCGACAACGGGGATGTTGTGGTATTTGGCCATCGCGGCGATGCCGCCACCGTTGACGCCATATTCCGGCGTGCCGCAGGCCCAAAGGCCGGTGCGCATATCCATTGCCGGATTGAACGAGCAAAATGCCAACGGATGGCCCGGCTTGTAACTTTGCGCCTGAACTACAAGGGCGTAGATTTCTACCATGCACTGCACCAGCATGCCCGCACGGGTGGCCGGACCGGTGGCACCACCCATCAGGGCACTCTCGATGGAAAGCGGAGCGCCGCTGTCACAGGAGCCTATCACCCA
>JAAEUI010000209.1 GCA_024227475.1 Paracoccaceae bacterium
CCCATTATTATGCTGACCGCCAAGGGCGACGAGGTAGACCGAATCATTGGTCTTGAAATGGGCGCCGATGACTACCTGCCAAAACCTTTTAACCCCCGTGAATTGTTAGCCAGAGCACGTGCAGTGCTGCGTCGCCAAACCGTTGAGGCACCCGGCGCGCCTTCGCTGGAAGAACAGATCGTTGAGTTTGGCGAATACCGCCTGAATCTGGCCACCCGTGAAATGACCGCCGATGGCAAACCGCTGTCGCTGACCAGTGGCGAGTTTGCTGTACTGAAATCGCTGGTTACTCACCCACGCGAACCCTTGTCGCGCGACAAACTCATGAATCTGGCGCGTGGCCGTGATTACAGCGCGCTGGAGCGCAGCATCGACGTGCAGGTTTCGCGCCTGCGCCGCATGTTAGAGAAAGACCCTGCCAGCCCACGGTATATTCAGACCGTTTGGGGTCTGGGCTATGTTTTCGTGCCTGACGGCGAAGCGGTATAAGTTACCTACCCAGTGAGACTACTTCCTAAAAGTGCCTTCGGGCAAACGGTGATGTTGATTGGCGTATTATTGCTAATCAACCAGGTAGTCTCGTATCTGTCGGTTACCCTGTATTTTATTCGCCCCAGCTATGAGCAAATCAACAGCCTGATAGCAACCCAGGCCG
>JAAEUI010000210.1 GCA_024227475.1 Paracoccaceae bacterium
CTGTGTTCCTTTCCTTACCCTTCCCGCAGATAAATTGTTTTGGGATGCGTACCCACATCTTCCAATAGTCGGAACGCCCGCTGGCTCTGCGCCAAAACGGCCACCGTACTTTCCGGATCATCCAGATCGCCAAAGAAGCGGGCTTTGCCGGTGCATGTTTGCACACAGGCAGGAACGTATTCATCGGGACGGAAATCGCGTTCTTCCGCTTCGGCGCGGGCGCGGGCTTTTTGCAACCGATGGATACAGTAGGTGCATTTTTCCACGACCCCCGTCACCCGTGCGGCCGGCCCTTCTAACGAGCCATTGCCCACAACCTTGTCCGGCGTGATATGTTGCGCCATTTCTGGCGTCCATTCTGGCTTGTACCAGTTGAAATAACGCACGCCATAGGGACAGCCCACCGTACAAAAACGACAGCCGATACAGCGGTCATAATTTTGGCGCACGATGCCTTCTTCATCTTTGTAAGTTGCCTGTACCGGACAGACTTTAACGCAGGGCGGGTTTTCGCAGTGCATACACGGCCGTGTCAAATACCGCGTCCGTACATGCGGATACTCGCCCGTTTCCTCAGTGGGATTGATGGGGTTGGGGAACACCTCATTCCACAAAATACTGCGCCCCTTCTCCGCCTCTTCCGGCGGCACAACCGGCGTATTATTCTCAAAGCGGCAAGCGATACTGCACCCTTGGCAAGCCACACATTTGTCTAAATCAATTACCATTGACCAATTTGTCATAATGTTGCCTCGTTATGCTCGGTACACCTTCACCCGCGTATTTGTAAATGCGGCCAAGCCAGAGAATGGTTCGCTGACCGGATTCATAATGGATAAGCCATTTACGCCCCGTTTTGCCCAACGACCAACGGCCGTATGCCCCTGATTGTGCGGCACATTGACCACATACGGACTGACCGCCGCCACCAGCTTCAACTTCGTTTGCATCTGGCCGAATGAACTTTCGATGATGACCTGATCATCATTGTGTAAGCCCAATTCATGGGCCGATTCGGGGTTCATTTCTACCCAACTGTTCCACGTTTCGCGTACGGTCATGCCGCTGATTTCTTGCAAAGTAGGCAGGTTGGCGTTGTAGCTGTGCGCTCCCAAACTCATCAGCGTCACCACGTTCAGTACAAATGGGAATTCGGTTTCGTCCCCTTCGTAGGTTACATCTTCGTGATGGGGCAGATAGAGGGCGTCGCCGGAAACGGCCGTTCCCATCCCGCTCAATTCTTCTTGACTCAACTCGCCAACAAGGCAGAACAGTTCACGACTGTAGAAGTCGAAACGGCCGTCGCGTGGCGCATATCGTCTGTCAGGACTCACCACCTCATTGAGCCAGCGTTCGCCGCCGCGCCGAGCATAACGGTAGCCCGGCGTCAACCAGACGCCCAAATCCACCAGCGTTTGCCAATCGGCTCCCACATGCTGGAGCCGGTCTTGCAATAGTTCCTCAAATGACGACCACGGGAACGCATCTGCCACCGCACCGCCCATCTTTTGCGACACTTGCAGCAGGAAATCAGCCGTGTTTATCGTGTCATGTAGCGGCTCGACCACCGGCTGGCGCAAACCAACGCCAGGATAGCCCAACCCTTCCATATAATCATCCTGCCAGCGCTCCAAAAACGTCGGTTCAGGCAGTACCAGGTCAGCATACTGCGCCGACTCGTCCATAAACGTCGCAAATGAGACGATAAACGGAATCTTTTCAAACGCCTGCACAAACTTGTCGCCGCCCGGCGCTTCGTATACTGGATTGGCATCATACAAGAACAACGCCTCAA
>JAAEUI010000211.1 GCA_024227475.1 Paracoccaceae bacterium
CAGTCGAACTTCTCGACGACGTACGAAAAAAGTACGCCTTACGCGACGTTCTCCTTCTCGCCTTGTGTACTTAATTATCTGAACTTCTATAGTCGCGTGAGACGGCGAAAGCGGACTTGCGAAGGCGCAATATGCACGTCCTGCAAAAGGATGTGGACACGACGTGGAAGGTTATGAGAAGCATGAGAATCCGGTACCCACAATGGATGCACAATTACGAAAAGACATGCTTGAGTTTCTGACGCCCCTGCCCTCCATGCAGACCGAGAAAGGGCGATGGGCGCTTCTGTTGGCGGCCGGGTTGGATGCAATTCTTGCGCAAACCGACCTGAGCGGCAGTCCCCGTGAGACGACGCCCTTGTTGGTTAATGCGCTGGAACAGTATGGCGCCGTTGGCAATACCCCGGTTCTGGTGACCTTCCTGCGGGAAGTAGCAACGCAGGTTGGGGAAGATAAGCAGGCAGCAATTCAGAGCTTTTGTGAGCAGCTTCTGAAAGGCGACCGGGACAAGAATGCCTGCAATATCCGGCATCTCACAGTCTACACCTCCTCGCGCCCCACAGAACCGGAACAGACACCGGTTTCCGCCGACACCGGCCCCAATCCCTACAAAGGCCTCTCAGCCTTCCAGGAAACCGATGCGGAGCGCTTCTTCGGCCGCGAGCGTGTGACCCGGACGCTGTAGGAGAGGTTTTGCGCCCTGCACGACCGGCCGCCCGCTGGCCCGATACCCCTGCGCCTTCTGGCGATTCTGGGACCTTCCGGCTCCGGGAAATCCTCGGCGGCCCGCGCCGGACTGCTGCCGAAACTGGCCGAACACCCGCTGCCCGGCAAGCAACGCACCCGCGCAGCCGTCTTCACCCCTGGGACACATCCGCTGGAAGCCCTGGCGTTGATTCTAGCCCGAATCGACACCAGCCCTCAGACGCTGGCGACCAGGACATCTGAATTTACGAAAGTGCTGAAACAGGGGACTGACGGACAATGGGAAGGTCTGCGACGGATCGCTGACACTCTGCCCGACATCGAGACGCAACCCCTGATTCTGCTGATCGATCAGTTCGAGGAAGTCTATTTAAAAGATGTGTCGGCTGAAGAGCGCCGCCAGTTTCTCGACAATCTGCTCTGCGCCGCGGCCGACCCCTCCGGCCGCGTGTCCGTCATTCTGACCCTGCGCAGCGACTTTTTGGGTCAGACGCAGAGCCATCCGACTTTCAATCAGGCCATTGCCGATAATGAGACGCTGATTCCGGTGATGGCCGAAGCGGAATTACGCGCAGCCATTGCGAAGCCCGCTGAGAACGCCGGGTATGCGCTGGATGATGCCTGCGTGGATCTCCTGATCGAACAGACCCGCAACCGTGAAGGCGCGCTGCCGCTGCTGCAATTTGCCCTGACGCGCATCTGGGATGGGCTGGCTGAAGGCGTGGCGCCGGTCGACACGCTCAAACAGATTGGCGGCGTGGGGGGCGCACTGGCCGGTGAAGCGCAACGGTTGTATGAGAAGCTTTCCGAGACCGATAAAACGATTGCCCGCCGGGCCTTCCTGGCGCTGGTGCAACTGGGCGAAGGCATGCGCGATACCCGCCGGCGGATCAGCATGACCGACATCGTGGCGCATGGCGAAGAGGCGGCCCATGTGCAGGCTGTGATCCGCTGCTTTGCTGACCCGCGCGCCCGGCTGGTGACGCTGTCGGCCACGCCCGACGGCGCTGAAACCGCGGAAGTCACGCATGAAGCCTTGCTGGAGCATTGGGAGACGCTGAGGGAATGGCTCGACGCCAACCGTGAGGACCTGCGCTTTCATCGTCATCTGGCTGCAGACGCCGACTATTGGGCCAGCCAGGACAACGCCGAAGGGCTGCTGTGGCGATCACCGGATCTGGACCTGCTGCGGCAGTATCAGGTGCGCGCCGGAGCGGATATGACGCCGTTGCAAGTGGAGTTTTTTGAAGCCTCGAAACGCAAAGAGCAGCATTCGAAACGGGTTCGGCGGATTGCGGTGACTGCCTTAGTTGTGCTGACCGTGATCGCGACAGGGGCGGCCGGGGTGGCGTTGTGGGCGTATCAACAATCCCAACATCGCTACTTTATCTCGAAGGCCCAATCATTGGTTATGCACGCGCTTCAAGACAATTTTCAGGAAAACCGTGAACGGGCAGCGTTATTAGCCCGGCAGGCTTCTATTTTGAATCAGCGCTACAAGGGGAGATCGAGGAGGCGCTGCGGACCATCTTTCGCACGTCGTCAATTGTGGAGGAGCCGGGCAGTCCTGTATTGGTGGATCAGGTCTGTCAGAAGGTGAAGATCAAAGTCGCATTGGAACCCGGGGAATGGGGCGCATTTGTTGGCAATGACATCGAGTATGAACCGGCCTGTCCCGAATTGCAAAAAACAGAACGCATCCGGCTGCGCAGCGAAAAAATGATTGCCTCTGACCACCAGGCATTATCATTAAACCTGGGGAATAATGGACGCCCAACACGCTATATTGACAACAACTTTGAACGACAGGGGGAAGTTGTTATCGACCACGCCACGGATTTAATGTGGCAGCAGTCGGGGTCGACAAAGGCGTTGAGATATGAGGGAGCTCTGAAGTATGTCGAGGACTTGAACCAGAAGAAGTTTGCCGGTTATAACGATTGGCGGCTGCCGACAATCCCGGAACTCATGTCGCTCCTGGAACCGGAGAGACAATCAAATAATTACTATATTAACCCGATTTTTGATGCATCAAAAGGACGGTATTGGGGGTGGAGCCTTGATAAAAGACGAATAAAAGACGAAGATTCGTCGTCGTCGGCGTGGCATGTCTATTTCAACCGCGGCGACGTGAGTTGGTTCAGCGTCCTCATTCAGAATGGCGTGCGTTGTGTTCGTTCCGGACAATGATTTGATGATTTGATGATTTGAAGAATTTGGTCATTTGAATTCTTTGAAAATTTGGTTTTGGGGGTCTGGGGGCTTGCCCCCCAGTCGAAAAATTTTTTGGATCTTTCGGCGTTTTTGGGGAAGAACTACAGGGATTGCGCATAAGCAGGGATTTCTTCGGCTCTTTGGTAGTTCCCGTGAAATATAGGCAGCGCCGCCCTACGTGGCGGCAGAGGGGGGTGTGTTTAGGGAAAACAGGGATTTTTCGATTGACAGCGCCGGGGTTTTTGGCGTATAACTAGCGGATAGCGGTATGATCTGACTATGAGGAGAGGTGCTGTATTGATCCTAACCCCAGAGGGGTGACATGTTTGTAGAAGGGTGAACACTCCCCGACAGCCCCTTTCCGAACCCCGGAGGGGTGGCATGTTTCTTGTTGTGAGATTGTCATCCAATACACTCATCCCGCGCAAACATGCCACCCCTCCGGGGTTAAAAGCGGCAAAGACTTTTTTAAGCATCTGTTAAATTTGATTCTTTGATAATTCCTGTGAAATGCTCAGACGCACTGTCGTCCCGGTAGGGACAAGACACCAATAGCCCAGGGATTTATGCTTTTCAAATATTAATCCGGTAATTGGCGCCAGGGAAAATGACCACTGAAATTGCCCGTAGGGCATAGAGCATTGTAGAACACGGACAGCGCTCCCAGGATTCCTTGCCCGTAGGGCATCCACTGGTGTAAATCGCCTACGGCGAAGGGGAGGATAGGGCGGTATCTCCAGGCTACAATACTGAAACGCCTACGGCGTAATTTCTGTGTGCATATATTACCGGATTAAGTTGTGAAAAGCATACATCCCTGGGAAC
>JAAEUI010000212.1 GCA_024227475.1 Paracoccaceae bacterium
CAATTCAGGTAGCGTCGTGCCGCGTCCCCCTTGCCATGCGGCTGAACCAGACAGTAAAAACAGTGTGGTCAGCCACAATATGACTGGTTTTTGCCACAGCCGCGCGGCCAAAACCATCGACAGTGCCAATAAAGGATGCACTACCCCTGCTGCCGTCGTATCTGTTAATGCCCACAGCGCCGAAACGGCCGTTAACATCCCCGCCGCCTGCAATACAATTCGCCCCAACGTCGCATCTTCAGCAGAAGGGGTGAACCGCAGATTACGTAGATTTTGAAAAAGACGCAGATTAAAAAGATTTCTTTCTTCCTTCTCTTTTCTTTCTTCCTTTGCGCCTTCGCGCCTTTGCGTTAAGGTTACTTGCCACCCAACCACCAAATAGATCGGCACCAACAACGCCCACCCAACCGCATACCACGCTTGCGATGTCTGCGTGAGCAAAAAGAGCCAGCGTTCTGTCAACCAGACGGCAACCGGAAAGGCAATGACGGCTGACCAGACGACCATTTGCAGCCGATACCGCCGTGTCATGATGGTGAGTGTGGCAGCACCCAACCACCAACTGATGGCGAG
>JAAEUI010000213.1 GCA_024227475.1 Paracoccaceae bacterium
TAGTCCTTGTCGCCGGATACATCGTAGAAAAGCGCACTGATCAAGGTCTTCACGGTGACCTTGCTCTTCTCCACGGACAGGGACTTGGAGACGATGACCTTATTCTCTTTTCTCAGTATCGCCTGCAAACGCCGCAAGGTGGTGGTCTTGCCGCTGCCGACGATTCCGGATACCGCGATCAGGTAGCCATTGGGGATCGCGGTTTTCAATTGCCGGAAGATCCGTTTATGTTGCTCGGTCTCGAAAAATCCGGCATGGCGAAAATCCTTGATCAACCCATAATGGGCCATGACATCAAGTAACATGCGATCCCCCTTGGTGGGTTCTGAAATACTCCCGTACGCTTTGCATCACCCTCTGCTTGTCGAGGGTCTCCTCCAATAAAACATCGATCCAGTCTTTCTGTGCCTGTGTCAATAGCGCCAGTGGTTTACCCAAATAGTCGGCGATCGCCCGTCGGGCCTTGATCCCATTGGCAAAGCAGATGTCGTGAAAGGGATCGGGGTCCTGGAAAGGCTGGGAGGGCAAGCTGATTTCGGTTTCGTTCAGGAAGGGGAGCTCTTTGTGCTTGCCGCCCTCGGTTTCGCCCAGAACCAGCGACTTGGCAAGCGCTTCGAGCTTTTCCAGACGTTTCTCGGTCTTCGTTTTCTTGAATTTGCGGTACCGGTGCAGCGGAATCGGGCCGTTGATCGGTGTATAAGGACCATAACGTTGCTCTTCATGCTCGACATAGAGTTCGTTGTCGAACAACCCCCACCACAGGATGACCGAGTCACCCGCCAGATCGGCGTGCACTTCATAGACGACCCCGTCGACGCTAATGCGCGCATCGATGCCGACCTTGCGGTTTTCGGGTTCTCGGGCGAAGGTGCAAAATCGCTCCCAGCTGCACATCTCTCGAATACCGGCGGCCGGGAGATTTTCTTGCCAATCTTCCAGGCGCGAATGGGGTTCGCTGCGGTGAGGATGGTCGTTGTAGTTTTTCAGATAAGCCAATAATCGTTCGTTGGCTTGCGCTTCGTCTTTGGGCTCGCGCAGGTGATAAAGCACCTCGTGGGCTTCCTTGACCGTTCGGAAGGCTCTTTCCACCTTGCCTTTCGCCCGGGCCGTGTGACGCCG
Source organism: Paracoccaceae bacterium (assembly GCA_024227475.1). Classification (GTDB taxonomy): domain Bacteria; phylum Pseudomonadota; class Alphaproteobacteria; order Rhodobacterales; family Rhodobacteraceae; genus Amylibacter. The sequence continues at coordinate 1,120 of JAAEUI010000213.1, forward strand.
CTTGTCCTTGCTGTCGGGCATGTGCCGCTGAATCTGGATACCCAGGGAGGCCATGACCCGTTGGAAAACGCGACTCTTGGCGATGGGACCATTATCCATGTAGAGCATCGCCGGGATGCCTCGGAACGGAAACTCTGTGTCTGCTTTGGCGGACATGGCATTGAACAGGAAACGCAGGGCGGCTTCCACGTCTTCACCATACACATTGCGATATTCCTGATAACAGACACCGCTACGGTCATCGACTAGGCTGTAGAGCATCAGAATCGGCCGGCCCTTGGCCGGATCGTGCCATAGGGGCTCTTTGACGTGCTTGAGGTCCGATGGGCTCAAATCGAATTGCCAGCATTCATTGCTGTGCCGGGCCTGAAAGCGCACCGCCGGTACTTGGTACGTCAGGGTCCAGTGATCGAAACCCCATTGCTTCAGATAACGGTTGACCGTCGCCTTGTGGAGCCGGCCTTGCTCGGGTTTAACGAGTCCATCGGGGGTGTCAATACCCATCTCCTCGAGTACCTCAATGGCCCGCACGGTGGAGATATGGCGTCCTTTCTTATTCATGGTGCGGATCTTCAGCGCCGCGATCACTTCGCAATAGCGCACCATGTCCGCCTGGGGCAGGGTCCTGGGTACACCCTGATCGGCGCGTCGCAGCGCTTTGGGCCGATAGAGCTTTTCCAACAGTCGATAAAGCGTGCTTTCGGAGAGGCCATAAAGGGCGGCGGCTTGGCGCATGATGTCCCGACGCTCCCCAGAACGCGCCGGCAGTTGATCGAGCCGTCGCCGCAGGTCGATCAGTACCTCTACCGCAATGCGCTTACCGGCCACGCTGTTTCGCTCCTCAGCTAGGTTCCGCTCGGGTTCATGGCTGGTTCTCTTTTACACAAGATACGCTCAAAAGCCGGCCGCGTTGTTCAAAAGACCCTGCTCTGTTTCTATGACCGTCCCGTCGCCGTTGACATACGCATAGAGCGTGGTGGTGGTCATGCCTAGCCGCCGCGCCACCTCCGCCGCCTGGGAATGGGGATCAA
>JAAEUI010000214.1 GCA_024227475.1 Paracoccaceae bacterium
GACCAGATTATACTCAGCATAGAGCCCCCGGTGCACAAGCTGGGTGTCTTTGTCGGCCTCGGACCACGGCGTACTCCGCCGCTTTTCAGTCACCGGCAGGAAGGCTGGCAAGAACGCCCGCCCGGCACTTTGGGTAAAGGCAAAATCCGCCTCCCAGTCGCCGCTGTCCAGATCATCAAAGAAGATACCGCCCACACCCCGCGCCCTGCCCCGGTGCGGTACATAGAAATACTCATCCGCCCAGGCCTTGAACCGGTCGTAATAGGCCGGATCATGCGGCTCACAATGCGCCTTCAGCACCTCATGAAACGCCGCCGTATCCTCATCATATTCTATGCAGGGGTTCAAATCCGCCCCGCCACCGAACCAGCTTGCGTGCGGCGTCCAGAACATCCGCGTGTTCATGTGCACGGCCGGTGTGTGCGGGTTCTGCATATGCGCCACCAGCGAAATGCCCGAGGCCCAGAACCGCGGGTCCTCTGCCATGCCCGGTATCCCCTTGCGCGCCGCCATTGCCGCCTGCGCGCGCTCCCCAAGCGTGCCGTGGACGGTCGAGATATTCACCCCGACCTTCTCAAACACCCGCCCGCCGCGCATCACCGACATCAGGCCACCACCGCCGGCCCCACCATCGCGCACCGTTTCGCTCACCTCAAACCGCCCGGCAGGTTGATCGGTAAACCGGCCGCTTGAATGACCGTCCTCCAGCGCTTCAAACGCCGCTACAATCTGGTTTCGCAAGTCACCGAACCACGCGGAAGCCCGGGTTTTTCTGTCTCTGGTTTGGGTGTCGTTAGCCATGTTTCTGGTCCGTCTGATCTGTCCGCCCCCTTCTATGCCAATCCGGCCCCTTCCGCTACAGCCGCGTCGCCGTCACGGCTGATTGCACTTTGATTTTATCACCGATATGGTCGCGCCAAAGACGTCGGACCTCCCCATGCCCCAATCCAGCCAGAACAGCTTTATCCCCGGTCCGGGGCCCACCGCCCTGCCGGTGCCCCCGGCACCCGAGCGGGACAATATGCGCGGGCTGATCTGGATGGCGGTTTCGGTGGCTGGTTCTGCCATCATGACCGTGGCCGTACGTGGTGTGGCACTGGAACTCGACAGCCGCCTGGCGGTGCTCTACCGCTCCGGCATCACCACTTTGCTGATCATCGCTGCTCTGATCCTGATCTCGCCCCTACGCCGCCATTTACGGTTTTCCAGCCCCTGGCAACATGTCGTCCGGGGTGGTTTTGTCGGGGTTGCCACGCAACTGGGTTTTTACACCATCGCCACCATTCCGCTGGCCACCGCCACAGTTCTGTTCTTCACGGCGCCGATTTTTGCCACCATTCTGGGTATGCTGCTGCATGGCGAGAATATCGGACCGCGCAGGATCGCCGCCATTTGCGCAGGGTTTCTTGGTGCTTTGGTGGTGCTGCGCCCCGGGTTCGGCGCCCTGGAATTTGGCATGCTGACGGCAATTGGCAGTTCGCTGTGCTTTGCCTCGGCCCTGACCATGTCGCGCAATCTGGCGCAGGCCGACGGCCCGTTCAGCACCTATTTTTCATCCGTTGTTGCCACTGCGCTGATCTCGCTGCCGCTTGCTGTCCCGCACTGGGATGTGCCGGAGGCCCCGCTGACCTGGCTGGCGGTGACTGTTCTGGTGACCACCGGCATGATCCGGGGTGGGGCAGATATCCAGGCCTACCGCCATGCCGAAGCCTCAATTCTCGCCCCACTCGCCTATATGCGGCTGGTGCTGATAGGTATCGCTGGATATTTCCTGTTCGCCGAGACACCCGACGCAGCGACCCTTGCCGGAGCCGCCATCATCGTCAGCTCCACTTTCTATATCGCCCGGCGCGAGGCGGCGTTGCGCAAGGCCGAACGCAAGAACTAACGCTCCATCCCAGGGCAGACTTTGGCCTCCACGCGTCTGAAAACCTCAGGCTACAGCGTTTCTACGTTAACTTGAGACACGTTGATGTAGAAATCACCGGTCTATGGTGCTGATAACGTGGAAGCTTCGGGTTTCACTTGTGGTTCAGGTTAAACCCGAAACTCTCTAGACAGCAATTTCAACATATCGCGCCGATCGAATTTCCAATTCCGCCGTTTCCGCCCGGTCACGACATTGTTCAGTCCGCGGATATCTGCTATTCTTCTGGGTGGGGTCCGCGCGAACATCGACGTTCGGCGGATGACCGGTGAGAATGACACTGCCTTCTGCAAGAGTAACTGACAATGTCGTGTGTCCAGCGTGGTCTGGCCCGGTACCCCACGTAGGCGGGCCGATAATCCCACCCTGTGCACCCACTGTACTGGTCTGCTACCTTCCCGCCGCGCGCATCTCCGACATGAATTTCTGCGCCGGAGGACCCGGTGTAGTTGCAACCGGTTCACCCGCGGTGTTGATCATGGGAATGCCCGCCGCACGGCTGACGGATCTTGCCGGGCACGGGGGGGTCATCGTCGGGCCGGGGGCTCCTACGGTTCTGATCGGGGGACCGGCACCACCTGCTCCGCCACCACCACCCCCGCCGCCGGAACTACCGGAAGAATGAGGTCTGGCCAGTCGTCTGTAATTCTATAGTTTACCCGGTGCGCGGGCCGATGCGGGCGTCACACCGACTTGCGCGCGTTCAGCGCCGCCGAAATCGTCCCGTCATCGAGATAATCCAGCTCGCCCCCTATCGGAACGCCTTGTGCCAGCGAGGTCACCGCGACGCCCATATCCTCAAGTTGGTCTGCAATGTAATGCGCCGTGGTCTGGCCATCGACGGTGGCATTCAGCGCCAGAATGACCTCGGTGATCTCCTCCTCGCGCACCCGGTCCGCCAGTTGCGGGATGCGCAATTCCTCTGGCCCGACCCCATCAAGTGCTGACAGCGATCCGCCGAGCACGTGATAGCGCCCCTTAAACACCCCGGAGCGCTCAATAGCCCACAGGTCGGCGACATCCTCCACCACGCAAATCTGCCCCTGTGCCCGCTTTTCGGAGGCGCAGATCTCACAGCGATCCGCCGTGCCGATGTTGCCGCAGATCAGGCATTCGCGCGCCGTCGTCGCCACCGCAAACATCGCATCGGCCAGCGGCGACAACAGCAACGAGCGTTTCTTGATCAGATGCAGCACCGCGCGCCGCGCCGAACGCGGCCCAAGCCCCGGCAGTTTCGCCAGAAGCGCAATCAGGTTGTCGATATCGCTGTTGTTGCTGTTCAAAACGGCAGCTTCATCCCTTCGGGCAGGTTCAGCCCTTCGGTCAGTTTGCCCATTTCCGCCTGTGCTGCATCCGCCGCCTTGGCCTGACCATCCTTGATCGCCGCCACGATCAGGTCCTCAACCACTTCCTTGTCATCGGCGACAAACAGCGAGGGATCAATGTCGATCCCCTTCACCGCACCTTTGGCCGTGACAACAACCTTGACCATCCCGGCCCCGGCTTCGCCTTTAACCGTCACCTCTTCCAGTTTCGCCTGCGCATCAGCCATTTTCGACTGCATTTCCTGCGCCTGTTTCATGATCTTGGCCATATCGCCCAGACCGCCCAAACCTTTCAGCATCTCGCTCTCCTATTCATCCTCAAACGGGTCCCAGTCGTCGTCCAGACGCTCAGCCTCCATGGCCTCCTCGGGATCACCGGTTATTTCTTCAAAGCTGCGGATATCACGGATTTCCGCACCGGGAAACCGGGCCATAACCGCTTGGACAAGCGGATGCAACAGCACCCGGCTCTGCAAATCCGTGCGCTCTTTGCCACGCACCTCCGCAAGGGTCTCTGCACCTCCGTCCGAGACAACAGAAACGCCCCAGCGCACGCCGGTCCAGCCTTGCAAACGCGCCGCCAGACGCGCCGCCAGATCGGTCGGCGCTTCGTCCGTAGGCTGAAACTCGATCCTCCCCGGCGTATATTTCGCCAGCCGCAGATAGGTTTCAACTTCCATCAGCAATTTCATTTCGCGCCGCGCCCGGATCAGATCGACCACCTGATCAAACCGGGCAAACCGCGCCAGCGCCTGCGCCGTATCAGGCTGGCCCATCGCCACACCGGCACCGCCGGCAATCATCGCTGTCGGCCCACCGGCAGGTGACCCGGTCACTGTTCCGCCATTACCGCCATTGCCCGGCGGCAGTGGTGGTTGCGTATGCCCGCCGCTGCCGCTGGGTGGCATCGGGGAACTCTGCAACTTGCGCACCAGTTCTTCAGGGCTTGGCAGCTCGGCGACATAGGTCAGCCGGATCACCGCCATTTCCGCGGCCATCATCGCATTTGGCGCTACAGCCACCTCTTCCAGTGCTTTCAGCAGCATCTGCCACATCCGCGTCAGGCTGCGCATCGGCAGCGTGTCGGCCGCAACCTGCCCCCGGGTGCGTTCATCAGGTGAAACCGTCGGGTCCTCGGCCGCTTCCGGTGAAATCTTGATAACACTCACCCAGTGGGTGATCTCCGCCAGGTCGCGCAGCACCGCCATCGGATCGGCCCCTTCGGCGTATTGACCGGACAATTCGTTCAGCGCCCCGGCAGCATCGCCTTTCATGATCAGATCAAACAGATCAAGTACCCGCCCCCGGTCCGCCAGCCCCAGCATGGCGCGCACCTGATCCGCGGTGGTTTCCCCCACCCCATGGGCAATTGCCTGATCCAGCAGCGACATGGCATCGCGCACCGAACCCTCCGCGGCCCGCGTAATCAGCGCCAGCGCATCGGCTGCCACCTCGGCCTTTTCCAGCCCGGCAATCTTCTCCAGATGCGCAATCATCACCTCGGGCTCGATCCGGCGCAGATCAAATCGCTGACAGCGGCTCAGCACCGTCACCGGGATCTTGCGGATTTCCGTGGTGGCAAAGATGAATTTCACATGTTCGGGTGGCTCCTCCAGCGTCTTGAGCAGAGCATTGAACGCACTGGTCGACAGCATGTGAACCTCGTCGATCACATAAATCTTGTAGCGCGCCGAGGCCGCCCGGTAATGCACGCTTTCGATGATCTCGCGGATGTCGCCGACGCCGGTTCGGCTGGCGGCATCCATCTCCATCACATCCACATGCCGCCCCACAGCGATAGAAGTACACTGGTCACAAACCCCGCAGGGATCGGTCGTCGGCCCGCCGCTCCCATCCGGCCCGACACAGTTCATCCCCTTGGCAATGATCCGCGCGGTCGTTGTTTTGCCGGTGCCGCGAATCCCGGTCAGCACGAATGCATGCGCGATCCGCTCCGCCGCAAAGGCGTTTTTCAGCGTGCGCACCATTGCTTCCTGCCCGATCAGGTCCTCAAAGGTCGCAGGCCGGTATTTGCGGGCCAGAACCTGATAACCTGCGGGCGAAGTTTCGTCTGACATTCTGGGCTTTCATAGGGTAAGATTCGGGGCGTCGGAACAACACTACAGGCCCGCATGGGCCAGAGCAATTCCAAGGGGAGGGGCAATGCAGAAATTTGCGATCTATCCGGTGGAACTGGCCAGCGGCACCGTCGCCATCTCTCCGATCCCAGGCCGCAGCGGCGATTTCCCCGGCGACTTGCGAACCATCCTCAAATGGTCGCCATCACTCGTCCTGACCATGACCACATCCGCCGAACTCCGCGCCGCCGGAGCCACCGACCTGCCCATCCGCCTGCACGAGGTCGGTGTGGGCTGGCTGCACCTGCCGATTGTGGACTTTGGCGCTCCGCACGGTGAGACAGCAGCCTTTTGGCCAACCGCATCGGCGAAGGCCTGCGAGGTTCTGGCAGGCGGAGGCCGGGTGTTGGCCCACTGCTGGGGCGGCCACGGACGCTCCGGCATGGCTGCACTGAGGCTGATGGTGGAGAGTGGGGTGGCGGTAGAAGACGGGCTTGAGCGGCTCAGGAAAGTCAGGCCGGGGGCGGTGGAGACGGAGATGCAGATGAGGTGGGCGAGGGAAGGCTCGTCCTGAATGGCAATCGTAGGCCGGGCTGTTTTGCATAGGACCAAAAACGTGCACATCATTTTTGGACGCACAGCGGGGTTCGTTGTAAACCTTCCGGCACGTTGATTTTGGAGGAAACCCAGCATGGACAAATTCACCGGCGGTTGCGTATGCGGTAACGTCCGAATTGAAGCAACCGGAGCTCCCTACCGGGTCGGGCTTTGTCACTGTCTTGATTGCCGCAAGCATCATGGGGCTGTATTCTACGCTTCCGCGGTGTTCCCTCAGGATGCGGTGGCTATCAGTGGCGAAACACGCGACTACGCCGGGCGCTTTTTCTGTCCGCAGTGCGGTTCGTCGGTTTTCGCGCGTTCGGCAGACGAAATTGAAGTTTACCTTGGGTCCCTGGATGCCCCGGACCAACTGAAGCCAACCTACGAAAGCTGGACTATCCGCCGCGAGTCCTGGTTGCCACTGGTTCCGCACATCAAACGATACGAGCGCGATCGTGAAGCCACGGATCGCTTTGAAGATTAGAGAGCTTCGGGTTTTACTTAAATCACAAGTGAAACCCGAAGCTTCCACGTTATCAGTATCATAGGCTGGCGATTTCTACGTTAACTTGTCTGTTTCCGCCGCCACTGTCAGATCCGATTAAGAATGACAGACTCTACCGTCTCAGCCTTATTTCAACTTCCTCTGATTGGTTTTCGCCGACCTCCAAGAACTTCTGCGATGCCTTGTAGCCCTCAGCCACACAAGCGATCCTGGTAATTGAATTCGGAAATACACCTAGCCGTACGAATCCAGCGTTGTCCGTCAGAGCAGCAATGTCTTGCATCTCAAAAGTGTCAGAATCGAGCATTACCCGCGCGCCCGGCACGGGTTTGCCCTCTGGATCGAGCACTCGAAGCTGGATTTCAATCAAATGGCCCTGCCTTTGTATTAAACCGTCAGCCAGTTAACCAAGTTGTCGTGCACCGGAGTTGTAATTCTTGTTGCCGAATTGGTGGTATGACCTCCGTAGGCATGAATCCCGAACGCGACACGGTCACCGTTTCCGTCAATTCTGTATACGGCAGCGCCACTTTGCCCCCCGTACGTATCGATATCATAGTATACTTTGCGCGTCGCAACCGAAGCGATCCGGTTGTTGTGATACCACTGGGTTCCGCTTGGTTTATCGCCGGGATATCCTGACAGGTTCCCATGGGACCCGATGATTTCAGAACTCGACAACACCCCGAAGCCCAAGGTCCCCACCTGATCACCAAGGTTGGTTGGAATTGTGATTGCCCCATAATCATACTGCTGGTTGGCGTTTTCCGTCCAGCCAACGACTGAGTGGAAAACCTCGCTGGTGACCGACCCAAACGGCAATGACGAACCGTTCCGTCCAGCCATTACGTCAATGCGGCGAACCCAACCATTACGCTCAGCAACAGGGCTGTTGGTAATAAAGACGACATGCCCAGCCGTTACGAGTGTTCGCGGCCCAATGAACCATCCCGTGCCAATCCAGCCCGACCCGTCACGCGCTGTGATCCGCAGCGAAGCATGAACCCGCCATGGAAAGTTCTGGGTTCGAGTAATATTCACCCGGTCATCAGTTCCGTGTACGGTTTCCGGCCCAAAATCAGGCGGCCCATAGGAAGCTTCGGCTATGTTTCTCAGGTTTTCTGTATCCGGCGCAGTCCGGGTAACATCTGCCCCGTCTGACTTGTCGCCCTTGACCCGCTCCACGCCATGGCTGGTTTTAGCCGAGGCAGACTTAGCAGTTCCTGGTGATGCTGACCGGGCGACGAGTACTTCCACCTCGCTCTCACTGTCAGGATCGGTGTTTGTCACGGGCGCATGCAGCCCTTGTGGAACAACCGGGCTTAGTTCACCGCGCGCAGCTTTTACAGCCCGCAAAACGTTAAGCCTCCCGTTTCCCATTCGGTCATTGCGTCCGTTCGCATAGGGCAATGGCCCAACTTTATCAGCCGTCGTACGAATGATTTCCCGCACTTCGCTCTCACTAAGATTCGGGTTCATTGACAGAACCAGCCCGACAGCCCCCGCAACAATTGGCGTAGATGACGATGTGCCGTTAAAGCTTGGATAATAGTTTCCCTGAGGTCCGGAAACATTGCTATAGCCAGCACTACCAGAATTATCAGTCGTGTAATTGTGCACCCCAGGTGCAGCGACATCCACTTTGGGGCCAAAACTTGATCCCCACCAGGTTTCGCCATCCTGACTTGTTTTGGTTTTTGGCTCGTCAAATTCATTGCTTGCCGAAATAGTCAGAACATTGTCCAGGTTTCCCGGGTAGTCGTGCAATTTATCAACGACGTTACCGGCGGCAACGACAATCACACAACCTTTGCCATCGCGCCCCTCAGTTCTTGCCCGTTCGAACGCATTGGTGATTGCAGAAGACGGCGCTCCGCCGCCCCAGGAATTACTGAGAACATCTGCCCCGTTTCTCCAGGACCAGTCAATCGCACGCTTAATCCAATAGTTGCGCGTCACCCAATCGGCACCCGGTTGCTCGGAATATGCAATGCGCACGGCAAGGAGAGAACAGCCACCGCCGACACCCATGATCCCCCGGTCGTTCCCCGGTATGGCAGCAGCAAGCCCAGCACAGGCAGTTCCGTGCCCATCCCATGGATGAGGCTCCTGAAAACTGTCGTCATCAGCTCCATCGTAACTGCCGACAATAGCCGCTGCCAAGTCTTCGTGATGGGTGTCCACACCTTCATCAAGAACCGCTATTCTAACGTTCGGATCGCCAACCACCAATTTCCAGGCTTCGCGGGCCTGCGTAATGTCAACGGCGTACTGGCGACTGTCTAAAGGGTCGTTGGGCCCAGGCCCACCCTCCTCGCGACGAACTGTATGCTTCCCGAAAACTACAAAATCTGGCTCGACATATTCGACTTCCTTTTTCTTAGCCAGAGCGGCAACCAACTGGAAGGGATCCTCCGCTGAATCCATAGTTACGACAAACTCGCTGCCGTCTTTTTCGGTGATTTTGAGATTGTATTTCTTAAAAAAACTGGCGGCGTTGGCGGCGGATTTAAGCCCGACAAGCAACCGATCAGTTGCAACCCCATAGTTTTCTCCGAAAACAAAAACAGGCGACGCCCGGTCAACAGTCTGTTCTGTTGACATGCTTTTCATCGCCATATTCAGACGAGTTTCTGGTGCAACTGGCGTTCTTGCCACCGGGAATATTGTGTATTTCTCTTTTGGAATTTCAAAACGGTCTTCAAAACTGCCGATTTCAGGGCGCGACGCACCAGCCAGTCGTTTGCTGTATGGTGCCGGCTCCTTAAACCTCACGGCTACAAAATCCTCAGAAACAGTCAGGGATATTGACTGTCCATTTGCCTGATAATTAAATTCCATCATTCTCTCCTTCCAATCAGATATGTTAGTAAATGCACTGTTCTTCAAAAAACCTGCTTCCGCTCGAATCAAGAAAATCGAACCTGGAAACGCGACTCAATATTACCACATCTTGCTTAGAGCGCTATGCGCTTTGTCTGAAACAGATAAAACGCACAGCGCCGTATTAAGCCAGTGATGTTGCTGCGTTATGCTCTTCGCTGGTGGTTCCAACAAACCGCATAACGCTCTAATCCCGGAAATCCGGTTCACTGGACAACGAAAACCTGCATAAAGAGCGGCGGCTCCAGCAACGCTGGGCTGCTCGAAGCCCCAACATCGTATTGCAAATGCATTTCCAAGATCAGGGCTTTATCGGCAGGGGGGCCGTAAACCCCACTTAACGCCGCTCACACATGCTGCGCCCCATTCACCTCGATCTCGGTTCCCGAGACATAGGAACTCGCATCCGAGCACAGGAAATGGATCACCTCTGCCACCTCTTCGGGCTGCCCCAGCCGCTGCATTGGCAGTTTTTCAACGATCTTTTCCGTTCCCGGACTTAAGATGCTGGTCTCCACCTCCCCCGGCGCAATGGCGTTGACCCGCACGCCTAAGGGACCGAAATCATGCGCCATTTCCCGTGTCAGCGCCGCCAGCGCTGCTTTCGATGTGGCGTAAGCCGCCCCGGCAAAGGGATGCACCCGGGCCCCGGCAATCGAGGTCACATTCACCACTGATCCCCGCGCCGCTGCCAGTTCATCTTTCAGCCCCCGCGCCAGAACAACCGAGGCAAAAAAGTTGACATGAAACACATGCCCCCAGTCACGCAGGTCGGTGTCAAACGTATTAAGCCGCCCGCCACCCGTACCTTTGGGTGAGATTCCAGCATTGTTTACAAGGGCTTCCAGCCGCCCATGCCCCAGCAGCTTACGCACTCGCCCCACCGCTTCAATGGTCGAATTCGGATCGCTCAGGTCCACTTGAATATGGTTCTCCTCACCTCCCGGCCAGGGACATCTGTCCGAAAACGGTTGCCGCGAACAGGTCAGAACCCGCCAACCCTCGGCGCTGAATTTCTTCACCGTCGCATGCCCGATCCCCCGGCTTGCGCCCGTCAGCAGCATGGTTTTTTCGCTTGATCCTGCAGACATCCTGAAACTCCAAGTTTGCTGCCTCCATCTAACCCCTTGGCGATGGCTCCGCAAAGCGCTAATCACAGACAACACCTAAACGGAGCCACCCCATGGAGAAGTCCCAGGCCATGCAACGCGACAGCCGGACCACAGCCAAAGTCCTGAACGAGGCGCTGCCCTTCATCCGCCGCCATGACGGCTCCGTCGTGGTGATCAAGCTCGGCGGCCACGCCATGTCGAGTGATGAGGCCATGGCCAGCTTTGCGCGCGACATCGTGATGATGCGTCAGTGCAACCTGAACCCGGTGATCGTTCATGGTGGCGGACCGATGATCAACAGGATGCTGGATAAACTGGGCATCGAATCCGAATTCAGAAACGGTAAGCGGATCAGTGACGCTGATACCGTCGAAGTCGTGGAAATGGTGCTGTCGGGCCGGGTCAACAAAACCATCGTCCAGGCGATCAACCAGGAGGGCGGGCGGGCCGTTGGCATTTCCGGCAAGGACGCAGATCTTATGATCTGCAAACAGGCCGAAGGCGATCTGGGTCTGGTTGGCGACCCTCAAGTGGTCAACCCCAAGCTGATCAAAACCCTGTTTGAACAGGGTTTTATCCCGGTTATTGCGCCGCTTGGTGCCGGCCCGGACGGTGAAACCTTCAACGTCAACGGCGACACCGCAGCCGGCGCGATTGCTGCCGCGCTCAACGCTGACCGGCTGTTGCTGCTGACCGACGTAGAGGGGGTCAAAGATGCTGACGGCGACGTCATCACCGATCTGACCATTGAACAGGTCGAAGCGCTGACTGCAAAAGGCACCATCGCCGGGGGCATGATCCCCAAAACCCAGACCGCAATAGACGCGGTACGGGGCGGTGTTCGCGCAGTTGTGATTATGAACGGCCAACAGGAAAATGCATGTTTGCTGGAATTGTTCACCACCTTTGGCGCGGGCAGTATGATCCGCGAATAACCCGAGAAATAGCTTGGAAAACGAAGCCACAATCCGCTTGTTCTTTTTCCTCGGACTGTTCGTTCTGTTTGCTGCGGCAGAGGCCGTGTTACCTCGCCGCGAGCGCCGCCAGTCGCGTCAGCATCGCTGGTTCACAAACTGGGCGCTGGTGTTCATCGACAGCGCGTTTCTGCGGCTTATGGCCGTCCTGCTGCCGGTTATGGCAGTCGGTGCCGCCGTGGACGCAGGCAACAAGGGCTGGGGACTGTTCAACCTAACCGGATGGCCGGGGTGGCTGGAAATTCTACTAGCGGTCGCGATTCTTGACTTCCTGATCTGGGGCCAGCACATCATCACGCACAAAATTCCCATTCTGTGGCGGTTGCACCGGGTGCATCACGCCGACCGGGATATGGACGTAACCACAGCCATCCGCTTCCACCCAATCGAAATCGGCCTGTCGATGTTGCTCAAAATTGGGGCGGTTTATGCCCTTGGCCCATCGGCATTTGCGGTTATCCTGTTTGAGATCCTGCTTAACGGATGTGCCATGTTCAACCACGCCAATCTGAACCTGCCGCCAAACCTTGATCGTCTGATCCGGCTGGTGCTGGTGACGCCGGACATGCACCGGGTGCATCATTCCAACATCCGCACCGAACACGACAGCAACTACGGGTTTTCCCTATCAGTCTGGGACCAGGTATTTGGCACCTACAACGACCAACCGCAGGGCGGACATGACGGCATGACCGTCGGACTGAACTGGCAGGATGATACGCCTGCTCAATTGGGGTGGAGCCTGATGCTGCCGTTTCAAAGAAAATGACCTACGACGAGATCAATACCGCCGTCCGCGATCATGGCCTGATGATCTATGGCGGATTTTGCGGCGACAGTTCGGACGGGCTGCCCGGGCAAGCCCAAACCCTGCTGCTGCTTGGCCCGTCGCCAGACTACTGGCCACAGTTTACACAAAGCCCTGAGTGGTTGGACGCAGCGCCCGACCCGGTGGATCGCTGGTCAAAGCGCGTGATAAACGCACTGGCGGCGCAAACCACAGCAACTGCCATCCTGCCATTTGGTGGTCCACCTTATGCCCCGTTTCTAAGCTGGGCGTTAAAAACCGGGCGCTGCTGGTCTTCACCGATCGGGATGCTGGTGCACGACACCACCGGCCTGTTTGTGTCCTTTCGCGGCGCATTGGCCTTCACCAAAGCGCTGACCCTACCGGACATACCAAAGCAAAGCCCCTGTGACCCCTGCGCCCGCAAACCCTGCAAAACAGCCTGCCCGGTCAATGCGCTTGGCCCTTCCGGTTATACCGTCAGCACCTGTCATGCCTATCTGAATACCAAGGCCGGACAAAGCTGCCTGTCCCGGGGCTGCGCAGCCCGACGCGCCTGTCCTATCAGTGCCGGAGCTGCCCGAACAGACGAACAATCCGCCCACCACATGACCTATTTCCACAAGTAACACTATGAAAACACTTCTTCTGATGCGACATGGCAAATCAAGCTGGGACAACCCGCTGCTGGCTGACCATGACCGGCCTCTGGCAGATCGCGGTGAAAAGGCAGCCGCACGGATGGGGCAGTGGCTGGCCGACGAAGGACTGAAACCAGACGCCGTTATCCTGTCATCCGCCCTGCGCGTGACCCAGACCTGGGCGGGTGTGCAGAAACAACTTGGTATCCCTCTGACAGTGCGGCCCGATCGCGACCTTTACATGATCAGCGCCTACTCTTTGCTGCAAACAATTCTCAGACAGGGTGGCACCGCAGAAACCCTGATAGTGGTGAATCACGAGCCAACACTCAGCCACTTAAGCGAAATGCTGGCAAAACCACCCGTCGCGCAGGAATGCGCAAGGGCGTTTGTTAGTTTCCCCACGGCCGCCATTGCTCGCTTTGAATTTGATATCAAGAACTGGTCAGACCTCCGCCAACGGCAGGCGGACTTCTCTCAGTTTGTCAGACCAAAGCAACTGGCCTAGAGAGTTTCGGGTTTAACTTGAAACACAAGTGAAACCTGAAACTGCCACGTTATCAGTTTCATAAACCGGCGATTTCTACATCAACTGGTCTCAAGTTTATGTAGAAACGCTTTAACCCTGCGGTCATATACCCCGCAGCCAGGTCCACTGCGACAAACTAAATTACAAGGGCAGCCGGAAGCAAGAAAACCGGCAATACCCGGAGTGAGAAAGCAATGCGCGTTCAACCAAAACCACTCAATCAATATCCATGGTTCATCCGGCTGTTTTTCGCCAAGCAAAAGCGGACCTACGGCGCGGTTCTGGACCCCGGACTTCTGTGGGCCCGCTCCAAATGGGTGTTTACGACCGTGGCTCTGCTATACGGCGCGCTCAACCGTAAAGCCTCACCTCTGGACCCGGCCCTGCGCTCCATGGTGACGGTGCGCATATCGCAAATCAATCACTGCGCCTTCTGCGTCGATGTGAACGGGGCCACGTTGGAAAAGCGCAAGGTGGATGAAGAGAAAATCCTCGCCCTTCAGGAATGGCGGCAAAGCACGTTGTTCACCCCGACCGAGCGGGCGGCTCTCGAATACGCAGAAGCCGTAACCTATACAGACGGTGATATTACCGAAGCAATCCTGACTGCGCTGCGGTCCCATTTCGACGATGATGCGATTGTCGAGCTGACCGGGTTGATCGCCTTTCAGAACATGTCGAGTAAATTCAACGCAGCGCTGGACGTCCCGCCCCAGGGGTTTTGCCAGCTGCCGGACCTTGGCATGGACGATTAGACTTTTGGGCTCTAACGCAAATGAACCGGGCGGTGAAAAGCGTAAGTCGCGTAAGTCCGGTCGCGTTTCTTGAGCGAACCGAACGGGCTTGAAATCCGCACACCCATGGTCAGGGAGTTGTAATCCGGTTCTCCCCGGAAACTGTCGGGCGCAAAAACAAACTCCAGATATCCGCTGAAATTGCTGCGTGGAATCCAGGCCTCAACACCAACATTCACCAGCGTATCACCCTCTTCGTAGGTCACACCAAGGCTGCCGGAAGCCCAGTCCAAAGGGTACCAGCGAAGGCCAGCATGGGCAAAAGGAGCGCTGTTTTTTGTGCCGCCATACAACCCACCACGTTCGATGGTCTGATATCCGGCCATGCCCGAGAACGTCCAGTTGCGGACAAACCATTCGCCTGTAACCGCCATCAAGGCGCCGGCGCCATCACGATCAGTCCATTCCAGCGCCAGCCCGGCACCGTAACGCGCCTGACCTGTTTGGCGATACAAAAGCCCGCTGGCTTGAATCAGCGGATTGTCGGTATCTTCATGGCCACCCAACCCCAGCTCCACCCGCAGCCCGGTTTGGCCCGATCCGATTCTCCCGGGCAAATAGGTAAATGCAGCGTTTATCTGAGCGATGTCATTGTCCATAACCCCCGGCCGCGCATTGTTGTTGCGGGCGTAATAGGGGATCGAAAACTGCAGGCCGTCGGGCAACTGAATCTGGGCCTGAACAGGTGCGGTAAGGCCGGTCGCAATAAGGATGGCGAGAAGGAAGTACTTTAGGCGTGGCATGGGTCGTCCAATACAAGAGCAGCAGAAGATGTCAGACTAGCAATATTGGATGGATGTTCAAGAACTCCCCGAAATTTAGTTGTTCGCAACAACAAAAGGGCCCGACGGTAACAGGTCCCCGGAGAGTATCGGGTTTAAATTGAACCACAAGTGAAACCCGAAGCTTCCACGTCATCAGCACCATAGACCGGCGATTTCTACACTAACTTGTCTCAAGTTAATGTAGAAACGCTTTATTCCGGTTTTCTGGAGGGTTAACTGATCAATGCCCCAGAATCTGACTCAGGAACAGCTTGGTGCGATCCGACTTCGGGTTGTTGAAGAACTCTTCCGGTTCGTTCTCCTCCACGATCTGCCCGGCATCCATGAAGACCACCCGGTTGGCCACCATACGGGCAAAGCCCATTTCGTGGGTCACGCAGATCATGGTCATGCCCTCTTCGGCCAGTTCCACCATAGTGTCCAGAACTTCGTTGATCATCTCC
>JAAEUI010000215.1 GCA_024227475.1 Paracoccaceae bacterium
AACGGGTTGATCGTCAACTCAGTATTGGGGCTGATATTCAGGCCCAGCTATTGCCTGATCACTGCCCCGTGATCGAAGGCGTGGATCTTGCGGCGCGTTGTCGGCCGGCCTTTCAAGTTGGCGGTGATTACTACGACTTCATTCCAACGCGTCCAGAACTGATTGGGCGTCGTCGGGAGCGCGGCCGTTGGGCCTTCGTGATGGGGGATGTGATGGGTAAGGGGGTGCCAGCAGGATTGTTGATGACCATGCTGCGCGGAATGCTGCGAGCAGAGGTTTTGAGTGGTTTGCCGCCCGATCGCATTCTTTATGACCTCAACCAATTAGCGCTGGAGGATCTGTCTCAGTCCCATCGGTTCGTAACGCTGTTTTATTCAGATTTCGATCCACGCACTAGGCGTCTTCGCTATGCCAACGCCGCCCACAACCCGCCGTTGATATGGCGGGCCCAATCACGGAAATTGATGCGCTTGGATGCCCCCGGGCTCCTGATTGGTCTTCAGCCTGAGGCGGAATATGGCTGCGAATCACTTGTGCTTGAGCCAGGTGACGTTCTTCTGTATTACACGGATGGAGT
>JAAEUI010000216.1 GCA_024227475.1 Paracoccaceae bacterium
AGGTTGGCTTCCCTGAGGTTGGCTCCCCTGAGGTTGGCTCCCCTGAGGTTGGCCCCCCTGAGGTTGGCTTCCCTGAGGTTGGCTCCCCTGAGGTTGGCTCCCCAGAGGTTGGCTCCCCAGAGGTTGGCTTCCCTGAGGTTGGCTCCCCAGAGGTTGGCTCCCCTGAGGTTGGCCCCCCTGAGGTTGGCTTTTTTCTTTAAGCCCCACTGGACCGCCAATCCGACTTTGATAGAACGGTCTGCGCCTTCGCTACAATCAATCTCAGCAGTGAATTGAACCCCGCCAGTGTAACGGTTGAGAATGTCGAAGTTGAACATTATCATGCCCTCCGGCTTAGCCCAAGCTGGGCGTGGTTAAGCGTGTTGTGTTCTTCGAAATCAGACTGCGCGCAGGGTGTCTCGCCCTGGTCCATCCCGGCTTGAAGGCAGTCCCCGTAAATCGACTTGTCGCGGTCCACGAGCATCTGTAGAAAGCCTTCTGCTTCGACGCAGAACGGGACAGTCTTAAAGCCGCGAGTGTCTCTATCGAACTCGGTTGCGCCCAGAACCCTAACCCGCGAAATCTCTTCGCCGTCCCAATCGACTTGCACCTCAACGTCCTCAAGAAGGATGGAATTCGGCGCGGTGCCTAACTGGATGGTGATTGTGTGATTGAAGGTGTGCATCTGTCTGGCCTTCGGTGGGTGGGTTAGGCGGCTAGCGCTTTGCTGCTGCAATGCCGAGGTCCGTCAAGCGACGAACAGCTTCGGCGAAGGTGATATCTGAGCCTTCAGAATGTCTCCGGATTGCCGCGAAGGTTTCTGGTGTAAAGCGGACAGCAATTTGCAATTTGCGCCCGACGTGCAAGCCACGCAGCTTCGCCGCCCTTTTGTCGCTGTGCGTGCGGGGAGTGCTGATCATCTGTCTGCCCTCTTTGGTTTGTGTGAGATTAACGTATGGCATTGTCAATACAGTGTCAATAGGGTATTGCAATTTATTTTAGCCTATGCCATAAGAGAGTATGGACGGAACCCAAATCAGAGAAATGCGCAAAGCGCGCGGCTGGACGCAGACGGAATTAGCCGAACGCATCGGCGTGACATTCAGTGCGATTTCCAAGATTGAAAAGGGACACCGGAATGCCGGTGGTTCCGCGCGCATTCTACTCGAACAAATGTGGCGACGATATCAATCACGCCCTGCCCCCCAACAGAGCGCAGCAGAATGACCCGCCGCGACACAGGATTCCTCCTCACCGGCACAGCCATTGCTCCACAGACAGCGGGAGCAGGGGAATGAGCTGCGCGGCTGTTATCTGGACCTGGATATTTGGAGCCCTCGCGGTAGGCATGATGGCGCTTGCGGTGCTTGCCGTACTGATGGTCGTCTGCATCGCTCGCAACATTTGGAAAGAGTGGTAGCGGTGACCCTCC
Source organism: Paracoccaceae bacterium (assembly GCA_024227475.1). Classification (GTDB taxonomy): domain Bacteria; phylum Pseudomonadota; class Alphaproteobacteria; order Rhodobacterales; family Rhodobacteraceae; genus Amylibacter. The sequence continues at coordinate 1,412 of JAAEUI010000216.1, forward strand.
CTGACCTCATCACATGGCCCATGGCCTTCTCGTTTCTTATCGGATTTGTGTGTGGTCTCATTCTTGGCGGCGCAATTATCGCCAGCGCATGGCGGCGCGACATTGAACAGCATGGCGGGCTTTAGCCATGCACAGGCGCGCTCTACATTTCAATCTTGGGGCTGCGCTGTTGGCGTTCACAGCGTTCGATATTCCTTCGTTAACCATACAACCACTGCCCCGAATCGCTCGCGATACGCGGCGCGGGCTTGTTCCAAACCGCCACAAGGACCGTTCCAAGTATTCCGGCGCTGACATCCGTCAACTCTATGCCGAGCGCGGGATACGTGGTCCGCGGCCTGTTGAGGGCCTAATCATGATTTCCACCGCGCCCATACCCAATCCAGCGACACCCCTCGCTGTCGGGCGCATCTTGGCGGCGGGGCGTCTTACACACGCGCTCCGCTGCCTCTTTAATTTCTTCAACCGTTTCGTGACGGCGGCGCAGCTCACGCAATACTCTAAATGCCGCGCCGCATCAACGGGGACAAACTCCAATGAGCGACATCACCATGTGCAAAACCCCTGACTGTCCTGTCCGCTCAACCTGTCTTCGCCATGAAGCCAGTGGGACCAAGCCGAGTCCCGGGCAGGACATATTCAATCCGGAAGCAGGTGAGTCCGGCTGTGCTGCTTATGTCGAGCGGAGGGCAGCGTGATGCCAATCCGCCCTGAAAATAAAGCGCGCTATCCGAAAGACTGGAAGGCTATTTCATTGAGTGTCCGAGAGGAAGCTGGTTGGTGCTGTGAGGGATCGCCTGCGTTCCCGGATTGTCGCGCCAAGAATGGTGCGCCTCATCCGGCGACAGGCAGCAAGGTTGTGCTGACGACCGGGCACTTGGATCACCAGCCGGAGAACTGTGACCGCCAAAACCTCAAGGCTTGGTGCCAGCGCTGCCATTTGACCTACGACGCGAAACATCATGCTGCTAACGCCGCTCGCACACGGCGCGGGCGAAAAGCGATAAGAGACTTATTTGACGCGTCAGCAGAAGGGAGGACGGCGTGACTCTCCCTGCCCAAATGAGCGCCAAGGAATACAGGGCAGGCAAGAAGCCCATTTTGCACCCCACAAAGCGGGCAAAGCTGTGTGTTGGCCTTCCCTTCCCCCCGTCAGCCAATGAACTCCACAGGCCCCGCACGGCCCGGGAAAAGGATTTGGCGGCAAAGAACGGAAGAAAGCTCAGAGGGCAAGCCCGGACGGAACGATATAACACCTGGCGCAACGCAGCCGGCTGGCAGCTCAACAAGCATCACCTCCATCTCATCCCCGGCCCGTTCTCCATCACCATTGCCTACGGGCTCAAGAACCGCAAGCGCGGTTCCGATCTGGACAATCGCATTAAGGCTGTTCTTGACATCCTGCAGGAGCACCAGGCCATAGAAAACGACAGGCTTTGCGAAGGCATCATTGCCCATTGGGATGAGGAAGTGGAAGGCTGCTGGGTTAACATTCTTCCTACAAAGGCAACTTCTGAGAAATGGGAGATGGCGGGATGAGTCGGGTCGAGCACATAGGTAATACGACGCTGTATCTAGGTGACTGCTTGGACCGGCTTAAAGAGATGGACGACTGCAGCGTGGATTCCTGTGTGACTGATCCACCGTACCACCTGACTAGCATAGTAAAGCGGTTCGGGAAGGAAGGAAGCGCACCGGCTAAATCCAATGGGGCAACGGGCGTCTACAAACGCGCATCCTCCGGTTTCATGGGCAAGCAATGGGATGGGGGAGACATCGCTTTTCAGCCTGATTTGTGGCGTGAAGTCTGGCGCGTTCTAAAGCCGGGAGCGTTTCTCTTGGCCTTTTCAGGAACGCGCACATATCATCGTATGGCCTGTGCTATTGAAGATGCCGACTTCGAGATTCGAGATTGCATATTCTGGTGTTATGGTTCGGGATTCCCTAAATCCCATGACATTTCTAAGGCCATCGACAGGCATTTAGGCGTCGATCATGAGCGGGAAATTACACATTACAAGGGCCAAGGTCCACGTTCCATGTTTGACGGCGGCAAGCCACGACCGGCAAGCCTACCGGCAAGCCTACCGGCAAGCCTATGGGACGGCTGGGGGACAGCCCTAAAACCGGCCGTTGAGCCCATCTGCCTTGCCCGCAAACCCCTAGACGGCACCAACGCTGAGAACATCCTGAAATGGGGCGTGGGGGGGCTTAATGTGGACGGGTGTCGGATAGGCGCAGGCGAGCAGCGCCGGTCAACGAATGGCGGGATGGGGTGTAAGGACAATCCGGTGTACGGGCAATTTGCCCGGACAGATGTCGAGGAAATTACGACTACAGAGGGCCGCTTCCCCGCCAATCTAATCCACGACGGCAGTGATGAGGTTGTGGGGCTGTTTCCTGAGACGGGACCTGCCGTTCCTCGAACACCGTCGCCTAGACACCACGCCGGTTCAGTTACAAATTTCCAGCGCGGTTGTGAAACCTCCTCTCATAAAGACGCCGGCGGCTCCGCAGCCCGTTTCTTCTATACTGCCAAAGCTGGAAAACGTGATCGGATTAGCCGTTGGATCGAAGAGGTTACAATCGAATGGATTTCAGAAAACGAAAAACGCCAAGCGCTGCTCCGGGTGGATATGGAACGATCACACGAAAAGGATATCGTCGTATTGGCATCAACGGACGATCACGGATGGAACACGTTTTGGTCTGGGAATACCATAACGGATCTGTTCCGGAGGGCTACCACGTGCACCACATCAACGGCGACAAGCTCGACAACCAGATTGAAAACTTGGAACTGGCTGATGCGCTTACTCACAAGCGCCTGCACAGTGGATGCGAGTTGCGCGACGGCGAGTGGTGGAAGCCCTGTCGAAAATGCGGCGAACGAAAGCCAATCATTGACTATTACGCTCGGAAAGTCGGTGTGTCTCCCTGGTGCAAATCGTGCTGTATCAGGAACGCAACTGAAAATAAACGTAAGCGGAAAGCTGCACGGTCATCCAACAGTTAAACCCGTCGATCTTATGCAGTACCTTGTGCGACTCGTGACGCCAAAGGGCGGGGTAGTGCTTGACCCGTTCGCAGGCACCGGCACGACTGGCGAGGCCGCACTGCTTGAGGGCATGAGGCCCATTTTGATTGAGCGCGAAGCTGAATATCAAGAGGACATCCGCCGTCGCTTGGCCCTAGTCACGGCAGGACCGGACGAAAAGGCGCGTGAGATTGTCAAAGCTAGGGGCGAACTGCAGGACGAAACTGAACTCCCACTTTTTGGGCACCCGCTATGACCTACGATTGGCGAGAAGATTCCAAGCTTTCCTATCTCGAATGGTGCCGCTGCAAGCGCAAGGAAGGCATTCTCAACGGCACCATCAAGCCTGTCTATCCAGAAGAATTTGAACTACAACAGCACGGCATAGCGGCTGCCCCAATAGCAGCGCTCATGCCGGGGAGGGGATAATGGCTTGGCCTAGTAGCTGGACACGGCAAGAAGATTCTCAATTGGAAGAACTTTGGGTGAAGCAGGGGCTTTCAGCGGGCCAATGCGCCCAGTGGTTCCCAAGCCGCACTAGAAATTCAATCATTGGGCGCGTTAACCGGCTTGGTCTTTGCAGGCGACGGTGCCGCCCCCGCGGGCCAAGAATGACAACGTTAAAGCCGCCCGTCAGTGTCAACTGGCCAGCAGAGCGCGATGAACAATTGAAGGTTCTTATTGGGAAGGCAGAGTCGTGGGTTTTGATTGCTGCAAAAATAGGCATGAGTACTATGGCCTGCAGGGCGCGGGCCAAGCGGCTGGGGTTGGCTAAGAATAAATCAGTTCCAAGTTTTTGGGGTGGGCGCCGAACCAAGAAAGGGTGCGTCCGGTCAAAGCAACAAGACAATTATGACTGCTTGAATGAACCGCCGCCGAATCGGAAAACACAAGGACAAGTTCTTCTAAAAGACTTGGAGCGGAACCAGTGCCGATGGCCCATAGGGGATCCCCAGAACCAAGATTTCACGTTCTGCGGCGATGACGTTTGGGACGGCTCTTCATATTGCCCTGAACACCATTCACGCGCCCACAAACAGACGGAAAGGAAGCGGATATGAACCGCGATTTTTCGAAAGTGAGTTGCCGTCTTTTCCGGTCACGCAAATTTCGGGCGCTCCAGAGCAATTTCGAAAGGCTGGTATATGTGTACCTTTTGGTGTCGCCAGAGGGCAACGCGGGCGGGTGCTTCGAACAACCGGCGCACGTCGCAATAGCCGAACTAGGGTGTGATGAGGATGCCTATTTAGAGGCTATCGATAGCCTATCCGAGGGCCTTATTGCCTATGATGAGGCCACGGAAACGGTTTTCATCCACAATTGGTTCACCTTCAACGAGCCGACGAACACAAAGCACGCAGCGGGTGCGGTGACTCAAATCGCCAAGGTTCCGTGCCGACGGTTAAAAATTGTGGCATTGCAAGAGCTTAGAGGAATTGTTGAGGAACGTGGGCTTGAATGGGATGGCAAGCAGGTGCGTGCCACATTAGGCAAAATCGATAGGCTATTGGAAGGCTATGCAGAGCCTATCACCACTAAGACTTTACTAGACGAAGAGAAAGACAAGACAGAGACGGAGAGAGAGACAAGACGCGCGAGCGCACCAGAAAATCCTGAGTGCCCGGAAGATGGCGCTTGCGTTATGGACGCAGCGCCACTTCCGAACGAGGGGGGAGAGGAAGACGGGGGAAAGCTTGAGGGACCGACACCGCAACTCAAGGCTCTTGTTGCGCGGCAAGCCCGTCATGGCTCTGGAAGTGTTCACTGATGAGCGCCGGAATGTCCCACGGTGAGTGAGATGATTGACTGTTATTGCGATTTTGACCCCCCGGAATTTTGGTCTCATCGAACTCCGGTGGCACGCAAAAAGCATCGGTGCGAAGAATGTGGGGGCACCATTCTTCCTGGGGATAGGTATGAATACGTCGCAGGTAAATGGGAAGGCTATTTTGATGTCTTCAAAACCTGCGAACGCTGCCACGACATCAGGCGATGGGTCGAAAACAATGTCCCGTGCCTTTGCTGGTGTCACGGCAACATGATTGAGGATTGCAAAGAGGCTGTTGAGGAAGCGGCTTTCCGCGCGCCGGAAGAGACCAAGGGGCTGAGGTTTGGCTTTCTCAGGCGTGTTTACGTGCGCAACAAATTCAATCAGTCCCGGTCCCCTTACAAGCGGCCCCAATCCTCAAGTGGACGATAGGGCGGAACAGGCAGTGGCTCAGTGCCTATTTCAAGCGGAAGGGTTGGCGCGCGAGCATTTTGACAGGAAGGAAAGGCGAATGAGCAGGACAGACAGGCGTGGCGACCTGACGCAACGTAGGGCAGAATTTGTATATGATGCAGCCCGACTAGCTGCAATTGCCGCGTGCGCTCCTGTTGTCCCCGTTCCATGGGGGGAACGCGAAGAGATGTTTCGCGATCAGTTTCTGAATGTCATTGAAAGGCAATGTGGTCCTCAGCGATGCAATTCGCCGCAAGAACTGCACGGCAGTTGGATGCAGGCATACTATGAAATGGGCTGGATTTACGGGGAAGAATACGACAGGGAGAAAAAGGTGCATCCCGATCTCGTGCCGTATGATCAACTTGGGCAACTCGAAAAAGACAAAGATGCCGTTTTTGTTGCGCTTTGTGAAATAGCACGCTGCTGGGTCTATGACCTTCCCGAAACATCCCCCAATGACACCTAACGGAGGCAGAGAGGATGAGTTCAAGCAGTCGATAGCGGAGCGCTTAAAACCCCAATAGCATGGACACAGAGACCGTCAAAAATGGAAGGGCGCACACGGCAGAGAGAATCCGCCGCGCTGTGCTGACCCTCAGAGCACTCCCTGATAGGGAGAAGGCCTGGCTGGATGCCTGTAACAAGACTTCCATGCCTGAGCCTGTACGGCTTGCTGAGGAGGCTTACGGGTATGAGTCTGCAAAGGCTAGGCGGTTCACTCCGACCCACCGGGATGTTGACCAGTATCTGGAGACCTTCGAATGGCTGTGCTGGCTGCGCCGGCAGAATGACGGAAAGCGCGATTACAGAATTGTTGTGGCACGCGTTCACGGAACGCCATACTGGAAGTTGGCGGATCGTCACCATCGTTCGGAGGAAACCATTCGCAGATGGCGTGACGGGGCTATAGCGAAGGTGTTCGTTGAGTACCAAGCAGCAATTTTGGCCGATATGGCTGAAAAAGAAGCTGCTTGACAATGCAAGAAATAACCCACAAAATGGCGACACGTAACATAAAGTCACGCATTTGCGCCCTGGCTCCGAACAGCCGGGGCATTTGTGTTTCTGGCGGCGGCGTATTGTGCATTCGCCAATGCGGTGAAGTCAGCACCGGCTGGTACGACCCCGACAGCAATGCACCTGATCGGGCAACGTCCTAATCCGGCCCGCCAGAATACAGCTTAGCAGAGTGGCGCAGCGGTTAGCGCAGACGGCTCATAACCGTCAGGTCGTCGGTTCGAATCCGGCCTCTGCAACCAATTCGCCAAAACCACGTTTGCGAGCCCCGTGTAGAGCCCGTCATCCCTAACCCGGTTGGCGGGCTCATCTCATTCCGGCCAATTAGCGGGGCGGTATCCGTCAAGATAGGCTTGGACAAGGCGCTCACACTGAGGATTGACGGAGCGGGATGTTTCGGCGCCGCTGGTCATTTCCATCCGCCGTACGTGAACAGAGGAGCAGCCAAGCACTAGGGCCATCTGATTCACAGACAGCCCTAGCGCGGTGCGGTTGGATTTGAATTCAGCGGGTGTCATTAGCTAAGGATTTCTTCAACGCCTTCATTCTGCAAATCTAAGATACCGTCGATTGCTACAACAAGGTCGCCGAACCGTTTGGCATCTGCTGCGCTCATTTGTTCCCATACCGATTTAACGGCCGTCACGCCCAGGGCATGATCTCTAATCTGCTTGAGGGATACGTGGTTAAAGTCCAATGCGATTTGGTGGCTGAGTTTCATTTTCGTTTCTCCTGGTTAGGCGTCACTGCTTCGTGACTTGATGATTAAGATATAGTATCTATAACCAGTGGTTACAATGTACCCTTTAAGGTAAGCACTCATTCCAGGAGACAGAACATGCTCGGCACTAAATGGTGCAAGTGTTGCGAGGCGGACAAGCCCGAAGGCGAATTTCTGAGATTGCCTAAATTCAAGAGCAGTTGGCGCGTTCGGTTCTGCAATGAATGTGCCGCAGAAAACATGCGAAAGTGGGGGCTTACGAGCTTGTTGCAACACCGGAGAACGCTCAAAAATTTGGCTGCTAAGAGCGCTGGCGGCATTGAAGGGTATGGCAGGTAAACCATGGGCAAAATTGCTTCCCTAGGCGTTGAAACGGCTCCTGACCGGTCCCATTGGGCAGGAGATGCGGTCTGCGGCGCATGTGGGCATGAATGGCCGACACATGCCCCGACAGGCGATGAAGATCACTTAATGTGCCCAAACTGCGGGCGTATGTGGGGCGCAGCAAAGCACGCTGTAGTTCCTCCACAGTCCATGTGGCGTTGCAATTGCGGTGAAACGCTTTTCTGGCTCACCCCCGGCGGGGCCATGTGCCGGCGCTGCGGCCTCAAAAACAACGATTGGGCGGAAGGGTAGGCGGATGGACCTTGGTTTGGGTCTCGGTTTGCACAGGACGGGGCTCACTGCCGAACAGCAGATCGCCGCCTTGTTCAATGGCGTTGACGAGACAATCTGGCTTGATCCGTCTGATCTAACGAGTTTGTTTCAGCTAACAACGGGTGGCGATAATTCCGGCGACACAGATGTTGTGGGTGTAGCGCTCGACAAGGCCCAGATGAACGGGAAAACCGCATCGGCATTTATTGCGGCCCAGCCTGAGCTTAGTCCCGCTCCTGGCCCTTACGTAGACACAAGCGGATGGACCGCTCAAGACGCCAATCTGAGTGTGTCGAGCGGAGCCTTAGTTATTGAGGCGCAGGATGGCTCATGGGATCGAGGATATATAACTGTTTCTGGATTAACAATTGGAGCAACCTACCATGTTACCCCCAACCTGAGACAAACAATTGGAACAGGCTGTCGTTTAATAATCGGGTTTGCGGGGTCACTTGCTCGAAATGTTTCTCCGAGTGAGTTTACAGACGAAGTTTTTGTTGTTGTGGCGGACGCAACAAGTGGACAACTTAGCGTTTACGCAGCAACCTCTGGTTCTGCTGGTGATACGGTTGAAGTCGCAAGTGTTTCCATCAAAGAAGTCCCCGGCAATCGCTTGGTTGCACCTTCTGATGCAGCACGTCCTATACTAAATCTGACAGGAGGCATTTGGCACCTCACTAATAACGGGACTAACAGTGCGTTGATTGCCGCTTTTCCTTCGTCTGTGAATATGCGGCTATACAAGGCGCTTAAAACCAGCGACGCATCTTTTATAGGCGTTAGCGACAATGTTGATCAAAATGCGCTTGTCTGTGTGGATGGTAGTGGTAGTGACCCTCACACGGGGGTGGGCACTCCCACTTATGCCGTTGATGGCGTGGCAGTCAGTCCGGCGACAGAGGATACTCTTCACGACGCAATCTCGGTAGGCGCTTGGAAGGTGCCTCAAGTTAATGATCTGACGGTCGGCGGTTCGTTTGACAATTTTGTTCTCGGGAGCATGGCGGCGGCGGATTATTGCGCTGGTGATTTCGGGCCGTCCATATGGCTGCCTGAAAGTATCGGTGCTGCGAATGATCAACTCTTTCTTGATTATTTCACGCAGAAAGTAGGTGCGCCATGAGTACCTTTCGTGAGCTAGAGGATTTTGGTGTAGTTGCTGATCCAGAGATTGACCAGTCTGCGGAGATACAAGCGGCCATTGACCAAGTGTCCGATGAAGGTGGCGGAACTCTTTGGTATGGCCCCGGTGTTTACCGGCAGAAGCATGTGTATTTGAAGCCGGGCGTGACGATACGTGGCCAAGGAACCGGCACGATAGTCAAGAAGCCGGACGCCAATGGTGAGCCTGCTGAAGTAACGAAATGGTGGCGCGTTTTTTCCTGCCGGAATTATGATTTCCCGAATGAAGCTGCACACGATGCAGGTATCGGCGTCCATGATATGATCATCGACGGCAATAAAGAGGGTATGGACTGGGACGGCACGTACTCACAGGAGCAGGCTCATTGCGTTTTCTTGTATGGCAATGACGCTTTGGCCAACCGGCTGGTTGCTAAGGTCTCCGGCGTGCTCTGCAAAAACAACGTTGCGGATGGCCTGAACTGTTACAGCAATGTTGATTTGACCGCTTCCGATATCCATGCCCGAGACTGCTTCCGGGGTGGATTTGTAGCCACAGGGGGCAACAGTGAGTTGAATGTGATAAATCTTTCCGTGGACGATAGCGGGATTGATCTGGAGCCCAATTCTTCAACGCAACAGTCCAATTTCAATTGCACTAACATCACCTGTGGCGGCGATTTCGATGTAGCTGCAAGAGGCCGCACATCAATCCAGCTGACAAACGTCAACATGACCGGCCCGAACTGGAACCTGTACGCTGACGGTCGGGCAAGCATCACCGTGAATGGCGGGCGGCTCATAGCCGGAGCGGCGGACGGTAGCAAGAACCGCCTCAATTATCCCGGGCGTGTAACATTCAACGGAACTGAGTTTCTGGTGCAGTACGATCCAGATGAACCAGATCGTAATTATTCCTGTGTCAACATCTACACGCACAAAGAGAGTGCGAACGAGGTGCCGGATCGGTGCCAGTTCAACAACTGCGGGTTTGGAATTTCAGGTGATTTCCCAGAAGACTATGCCGGCGTGATCTATCCCGTGATGATCCAGGCCAGCACGTTCGAATCTGATAATTGGATCATCGTCAACGGCGGATATGCTGAAGATGCGCGCTTTGATGTTGGTATTTTCGCAAATCGGGGTCCAAAGGTGCAAGTGGGCAACGGCTTCCGCAACGGCGCGAAGAGGGCTTGGCATTTCAACCATGATGCCAACTATCAGGGCCATTTCATCGTTGAGGATGTGATTTATACGGATACGTGCGAGGAATATGCTTACGTTGGCAATCCTCAGACCGGCGATACGGCAATTTTCGAGCACCGCGACACCAGGGTTCCTGAAAGGCTCAACATAATCAGCACGTATGAAGACAGACAGCCCCCCGATAGCTGGTTCCGGGGCCGCAGGATTATCGAGGGGGCAAATGATCCGACGCTCGTGCCGACATCGGGCCTGAAGGGTGATATCTACAGAACGACCGCGCTTGCTGAGGGCAATGTGTATGAGTGGGTCTGCACAAGTTCAGCCATTGGTGCAGCGACGTGGAAGTTGCTTTTAACCATAACATAGAGAAGGCCAGGGAATTATGGCAACAGTGAAAATCAGAATTGGTGTTGCCGGCCCCGTGGGGCAAAATACACTATCCCCCGTTTTTGTCTTGGCAGAGATGGCGCATGAGGAAATAACATCTAGCGACACCAGCCAGGCGACCGCCATTACAGGGCCGGTCGGCGGGAACAATATTGTGGCGCGCATTGTGACTGATGGCGACATTCGTGTTGCCGCCGGGGCCACCCCAGTCGCCGACGAGGACGATAGCGTTCCAATCTATTCGGGCGAGACCATTGATCTTGCAATTAACGATGGCGATAAAATCGCTGTGATCGACAAGGCTTAGCAGGCGGATGAGCCTCTACCAGCCAAACGAGAACATCCCGTTCACCATCACACACACAGACAGTGGGGGCACGCCCGTTAACGCGACTTCCATCACCCTCAAAACCCGCCTCAACCAGAATGAGGTAACGGAAGCCACTCCAACAAACACAGGTACCGGAACTTACACCGCGACCCTCACGCCAAACGCAGGTGGTTGGCTCGAATGGCGAGTTGAGACAACCTACAATTCTGTGGATTCAGTGGAGGAAGGGCGCATCAAGATTGAGCCCGGCTGGTTCGAGGACCAGTTCAGCGCAAGCGATTATGCGTGAGTGGTCAACCGGGTTTAGGTGCGATTACGAAAGTCACGTCCTTTATGAAAGTCTTATGTATTATCGGCCCGATCTCGACGCCTCATTTGCTGTGAAAATGGACAGACCTGCTCCCCAATCGGCGCATGTGAGCGCCTATCGCGCCGCCCAATTTCTAAAATGTTGGGCGGACGGCTACGAGACGGAACAAGAAACAAAACTAAACGGTTAGCTATTGCTTCAATGCCCTTCACAAAAGGAAAATCAGGGAACCCATTGGGCACGCGCAAGGAAAAACGTGCTTTCGAAGCGCTGTCAATGGAGATAGCCGAAGATCCCAAGCGAATGCGCCGCATTGCTGCAAAACTTCTCACTAAGGCGGAAGGTGGCGACATGGCGGCGATCAAGGAAGTCTTTGACCGCTTGGACGGTAAACCTGCGCAAACCGTTGATATGAATGTTGACGATAAACGAACAGCCAGTGATTGGACCAGAGACGAATTGGTCACCTTCCTCGCTAACGCCGCGAATAGCAGCGGCGGAACTCCTGCGGAGGATGGACGCGACCGAGCAGCTGATACCGTTCACTGAATACACGCTTCCCATATACCTGCCTGCTGATCATCACCGGCTGATTGCCAAAAGGCTTGAGGCAATTGAACGTGGCGAAATCGACCGGCTCATGATTTTCATGCCGCCGCGGCATGGGAAAAGCGAACTCGGCTCAAGGCGATTCCCGGCGTGGTACTTGGGCAGGAACCCGGACAAGTCGGTTATTGCAGCGTCCTACAACTCGGACCTAGCAACGGACTTTGGCCGCGAGGTTCGGAACATAGTCAACGCGCCTGAATATCGGTGCGTGTTCGATACGACACTTGCGGTAGACAGCAAGGCGGCGAACCGCTGGCACACGGACGTAGGGGGTGTTTACGTTGCGGCTGGTGTTGGGACTGCGGTCACGGGCCGTGGGGCTGATGTCTTCCTCATCGATGATCCGGTGAAGGACCGCGAGGAAGCGGACAGCGAGATCAAGCGCCAACGCGTCTGGGATTGGTATACATCTACGGCCTACACTCGACTGGCTCCTAGTGGAGCTATCGTGCTTATCCAAACCCGTTGGCATGAAGACGACCTGGCAGGAAGGCTACTTGAAAGTCAGGATGCTGGTGGTGACCAATGGGAAGTGCTGGACCTGCCGGCAATAGACGCGCAAGGGAGCGCGCTTTGGCCTGAGCGTTACGGCATGCCAGCCCTTGATCGCATCAAGGCAGCAATTGGGCCAAGGGACTGGACTGCGCTCTATCAGCAACGCCCCGCACCCGACGAAGGGCTCTACTTCAAGCGCGACTGGATCCAGTATTACGACGAACTCCCTGCCCACCTGCACAAGTATGGGGCCAGCGACTACGCAGTGACAGCGGACGGTGGCGACTGGACGGTGCATGGCGTTGCCGGCGTTGACCAAGACGACAACCTGTACTTGCTCGATTGGTGGCGAGGGCAGACAGACTCGGATGTCTGGATAGAAAACGTCATTGATTTGATGCGCCGGCACAAGCCGCTGCAATGGGGCGAAGAGAATGGACAGATCATCAAGTCGGTTGGCCCGTTCCTGACCCAGCGCATGAATGAGCACCGCGTCTATTGCAGCCGTGAACAATACGCCAGCGCCGCGGACAAGCCGACTAGGGCCCGTTCATTCCAGGCTCGTATGAGCATGGGCAAGGTGTGGCTCCCAAGGCCCGAAAACAAACCGTGGGTGGCCGATCTGATATCGGAACTACTTACCTTCCCGGCCGGCAAGGATGACGATCAGGTGGACGTTCTGAGTCTATTTGGGCGGATGCTGGATGAGATGGTGGGCGGCACCGGACCGGGCGCTCGGCGCGAGCCAGAGGACCGCTGGGATAAGGCGTTTCGTAAGGCCGATAGAGGCAGGACAAAGAGCTACAAGGTGCTTTGATGGCGCTAACACCTCAAGAGCGGAGCCAATCCGCCAAACGGGGCGCAGAAACCCGCAAAAAGAAAAAAGCGAATGACGACCTTCTTGAGCAATTGGTCAAGTGGTTTGAGCATTCGGAAGAAGTGTCGGCCGATGCCCGCGCCAAGTCACATCGCGACCGCGAATATTACGACAACGTGCAGTGGACGGCTGCAGAGGTGCAGGAACTTGACAAGCGCGGCCAAGCCGCAACGGTCTTCAACCATGTCCGTCGCAAGGTCAATTTCTTGCTGGGCTATGAGACCCAAACCCGCGCTGACCCAAAGGCATTCCCGCGTAATCCGCAGGATGAGCAGTCAAGTGAGGCGGCGACGGATAGTCTGAGGTTCGTTCAGGACAGCGTCGGGTTGCCGGAGAAGCACTCCGACGTTTTTGAGAATATGGTGGTGGAGGGGTTTGGTGCACTTGAGGTTCTTTATGATGTCGAGAAGGACAAGCACGACATTAAATATTGGCCTTGGGACCGGCTTTTTTACGACCCTTACAGCGCCCGCCCTGATTTTTCTGATGGGCTGTACAAGGGCACCGTTACCTGGATGGACGAAGAACGGGCTGTTCAGAAGTACGGCAACAAGGAAGCCATCACCGAAACCATCAATCATGCGGAACGTGAGACAGCTAACACAAAGACGTATGAGGATAAGCCGCGCTATAATCTCTGGGCGAAATTAGGCGCCCGCAAGCGCATCCGCGTTGTTCAAATCTACTGGAAGAACGGGCGCGAATGGTGGTGGGCGCACTACACCCGCGGCGGCATTCTCGACGGCAACAAACCGGTTATTTTTAAGGATGAGGACGGCGACACGGAATGCCCGCTCATCATGCAGAGCGCCTATGTGGATGGGGAGAACTGCCGATATGGTGAGGTCAGGGAGCTGGTTTCACCGCAGGACGCAATCAACAAAGGTTATTCCAAGTGGCTGCATAGTCTGTCCACGCGCCAGGTCATTGCCGAGGCCGGTGCCGTCGATGATGTTAACAAAGCCCGTGAGGAGCTTGCGCGACCAGACGGGTGGGTGACGAAAAACCCAGGCAAGGACCTCGATGTTGACCGCGGCGAGGACTTCGCGGTTGGTTCCGCCAATATTCTCCTCAACGCCAAGCAGGAAATGGAGGCGGCCGGCCCGAATGCGGCGCTCCAGGGCAAGCAGGGCGACCAAGCGAGCGGGCGGGCTATCATTGCCTCGCAGCAGGGCGGGATAGCGGAACTCGGCCAGCTTATGCGCCGCTATAGACATTTCCGCCTTAACGTCTACCGGCAGATATGGAACCGCGTGCGTCAGTTCTGGACTGCTGAGAAATGGGTGCGTGTGACGGATGACGAACGCAATGTAAGGTTTGTCGGGCTGAACCAGCCAATCAAGCTAATCGATAGTGTGGTGGAGCAAGAGGGGCTGGAGGAGCCGCCTAAGACGCCGCAGGAAGGCGCGGCGCTTATGGTTAAGGCGGGCTTGTCGCAAGCCGACCCGGAGTCCGTTGTTGGCGTTCGTAACGAGGTTGCCAAAATGGACATGGATATCATCCTTGATGAAGCGCCCGACACGGTTACGATCCAACAGGAACAGTTCACGGAGATTGCCAAGCTTGCCGGCGTGCGGGGCGACATTCCGACTGAACTGCTCATTGAGCTTTCACAGCTTCGCAACAAGGACAAGATCCTAGAGAAACTTAAGGGCGGCGGGGAGATGACGCCCGAACAGAAACAGGCCGCGGCCGAACAGCAGGCAATGGCAAAGCAAGCCGCCATGATTGAGCTGGCCGGCGGCGCGGCGGATGTGAAGAAAACCGAGGCAGAGGCCCTTGATAAAATGGCCAATGCTGAGCAGACCAAGCTTGAGACCGCAGTTGCGATTGGGGCATTGGCGCAATGATGGCTGAATTAAAAGCCTTTCGGCCGTCCCCAACGCAACGTGTGTCCGGCATGTTATCCGATGCCATGCGGGCCTTGGGGCATTCAAACCCGAACCGGATACGGCGCGAGGCGGAGATAGCTTTAGGGCTGACCGCCGTTGCGCCCCTCGCGGATACGCTTGAACGGTACAGACAGACGGGACAATTGCCGGGTGCTGTTGATACGGCGCTTCATGCGTTGGATTTTGCGGGCCCGATAGGCAAGGCGGTTGGCATGGCTGCGCTGCCTGCGGCTAAGGTGGTAAGGCGGGCAGTTTATCGCGTGGTTCCTGGGAATGTGCCCGCAAATGAAGCATTCCGCCCCGCTGATGCCCGGCGGGGCGTGTATGCGTTTGGGGATGAGGCATCGGCTCGGGAGTTTCAAAAACACTCAGGCGGGAAAATTGTAAAAGCGAATATTGATAATTTTACCCCCGAATACGTGGATGACTTTTCCATTGAATTGTTTCCGCAAGGTAATTCGCCAGTAACGGCTAACTTAGGGGATACAGGGCTATACCCTAAAGGATCGCAGTTTTACATTCGGGACACAAACCTAATTGACCCGACGACGGCTAAGGATATCAAGGGAAAAAAATAGTGAGTGCCTTGCTTTAGCTGCAGGAACACCCTGGAAACAGGGGGAGGTGACGCCGACCTTGGACGGGCGCTTAGAACGTGACGCCGACGATACGGGCGAATAGGGACCCAAAACATGGACGAAAATGAGAACGTGGCAGAAGCCACGCCGAAACCTTTGACAGAAATCCTGAACTCCGTTCAAGACGCTGCTCCTACGGAAAAGGCCCCGGCAGAACCGGTAGCCAAAGCCACGGATGTAGAGGAAAAGGGCGAGGCCAAGACGGAGCCTGAAAAGGAACCGAGTGCGGCCAAAACTGACGGCGAGACGCCATCGCTGGATGCGGAGACGAAGGAAGGGCCGGACAAAGCGCCGGACAAGTCAACGGATGAAAGTTCATGGACGCGGTCCGCCGTCATGGAGGAACGACGCAAGCGGCAGGCGATAGAGCAGGAGTTGGCAGGTATACGCCAGCAACTGCAACAGCAGTCTGATGAAGCGGCACCTGATATTTTTGACGACCCTGAGGGGTGGCAGAAGCATCAGGACGACAAACTCAAAACCATTCAGGAGGCTTCTAATCAAGGCGTCCAGGAGGCTGTTTTGAGGGTGTCACGCAGCCATGTTACAAAGGAAGTGGGCATCGAGGCGCTAGAGGAAGCAGCGGCGGCATTTGAATCAGAGGCGGCGAGGACGCCTTCTTTGGTTCAGGACGCCCTCGCATCTGACAGCCCTTATCAGTTCATTTTCGATACGGGCAAGGCAGCGATCGAGCGGCAGGCTTTAGGAGACCCGCACGCATTTGCGGCGAAGGCCGTGGCAGAGGCCACGAAGAAGGCCGAAGCGGAAATCCAAAAGCAGGTTGACGAGCGTGTGAAGGCCGCACTTGCTGAACACCTCCCCAAATCGTTGGCGGACGAACAGACCCAAGGCGACCGGGCAACGGTTGCCAACACGTGGTCCGGACCTACGCCACTCAAAACAATCCTGAATAGCAGGCGCACCTGAACGATGCCTGCATTCCAACAAAAAGGGCTAGAAAATGGCCAATACATCTGCAGCCACTGGGCTGACAGTCCAGCAATGGGATGACAACTTTTTCACCGAATACGTCCAGGACAACCCTTATGCGCGGTACATGGGCACGGATGAAAACAGCATCATCCAGATCAATGAGGATCTGACCAAGGAAAAGGGCGACTCCATCACGTTCGCTCTGGTCAACCGCCTCTCCAACAGTGCCGTAACAGGGTCAAGCACCCTGGAGGGCAACGAAGAAGCGATGGAATCGCGTTCTCACCAGTTGACCATCGATCAGCGCAGAAACGCTGTTCGTGTGCCGGCTTTTGAAAACCAGAAATCCGCCATCGATCTTCGCAACGCCGCGCGGGCGACCTTGCTCACGTGGTCCATGGAGGACACCCGCGATCTGACGATCACAGCGGGCAACTCCAAGAACGGCACCGCCTACGGGTCCGTTTCGGAAGCAAACAAGGACATCTGGGCGGTGGACAACACCGACCGGCTCCTTTACGGCGCCGTGAAGTCCAATGACACAGGCGACCATTCGGCTGACCTGGCAAAAGTGGACAACACCGCGGACCAGCTCGATACCGGCGCGCTTTCACTCATGAAGCGCATCGCGTTGACGGCAAGTCCGAAGATCAGGCCGATCCGTGTTGCCGGCATGAACAAGCGCTTCTATGTGTGCTTCGTTCACCCGCTGGTCATGCGCGATCTGAAGACCGATTCCGTCATCACAGCAGCCCAACGTGAAGTTGCTATCCGCAACCAGAACAACAAACTGTTCGAAGGCGGCGATGTGGAGTGGGATGGCATCATTGTCCATGAGGTGGACGATATGCCGATCTTGGCTGAAGGTGCTGCCGGCATTGACGTTTCGCCGGTGTACTTCTGCGGTGCGCAGGCGTTCGGTGTGGGTTTCGGCAAGCGCTGGGAATCCGTCACGGAAGAGTTTGACTACGGCGACAAGCATGGCGTTGCGACCCGTGCGTGGTACGGCGTAGACAAACTCACGTTCGGCAGTGGTTCGGGTGACACCGACGACCTGAAGGACAACGGCATGGTGACAGGCTACTTCGCGGCCGTCGCTGACTCGTAAGGTGAACAGGGCGGGGCTTAACGGTTCCGCCCATTCCCTTGAAAGGAACAAAGCTATGAAAGCCAAGTTTATTGGCGACCCGAACGATAAGGGCAGCGGCTCGCACGTTCCCAAGGTCAGTGCGGATGGCAAAGAATTGCCGCCCGTGCATTTTGGCTACACGTTTCCTCGTGGAAAATGGGTAGACATTCCGGCCGAAGACGTGAACGCCACTGTGAAGATTTCGGGCAATTCTCACTTCGAATGTAAGGAGGCCTAGAAATGGCTGCTGAAACTCTCACAACTACCCAAGCCGCCGCGACCCAGCCGGTTTACAGGCCGGCCGGCGGTGGTGCGCTTGGCTTCACCTACGGCGTCTATGAAATCGCGGCCGTGGTTGAGGATGGAGACATCTTCCAAATGTGCCGCGTGCCGGCGGGCGCCACTGTCGTGGAGGGGTTTGTCCGTGCTGACGATATTGATACGGGCACGGAGGCCCTTGATATGGATGTCGGCTGGGCTGCCAACGGCTCCGATGCTGCTGACCCGGACGGGTTCGGTAATCTCGGCACATGGACCGGCGATGCTGTGACGGACATCAAGCCGGAAGTGCAAATCTGGTATCCGTTCAACGGTGTTCTCAAGGACGGCCCCAAGACGTTCGTCAATGAGACCATTATCCAGGTTGAGGCTAACACGGCGTCCAACGCCGGCCACGTAGGGACGCTATACGTCGGCGTTTTCTATATCTCGCCGTAAGAACAGGCCAGGCCTTGCCGCTCAGTCAAGGTCCTGGCTTTGGACGGGCGCGGAACACAACAACAACAATAACGACACCGCGTCCGCCCTTTCATTTTGAGGTTTCCCATGACCCTCTCAGAACTAGCAATAGCCGTTGCCGAAGAACTTGCGGTCCTTGGTGCCGGCCAGTCATTGTCAGCAGAAGATGACGCCCTGATAAAGCGCCGCTATGAGCGCGTTCGCCTGCTCTATGGCCATCGTGGATATATGCACTGGGCCGCTACGGATGATATTCCGGATGGGGCGGATGATGGCACGACTTTGCTGACCGCTTATAGTTGCGCCAGGCCGTTCGGATTGCCCAAAGACCCGGCTCTCAGAGAGGAGGGTGAACGCCTGTTGGCCCTTTACCGGGACCGCGGCTATCCGCGCAAGACAACCAAGTTTAAAGCGTTCTGATGGAGGCGATTCCCGTTCAGTTCGGCGGTCAATCAAACCCCGTAGGGGGCGCGGCGGGCGAAGCGAGGTTTGTGAACTGCTTCCTTGACGTTGTGGGGCCAGAAGGCAAGACGCAGACTATCATCCAAGCCCATGACGGGTTGATACAAAAGGCCAACCAGGCCGGGGCGACGGGAACCCGCGGTGTCCACGCCATTGACGTTGCAAACCTTCTGTGGGTTGCCGGCGTCCAGTGCTTTCACGTGGATGCGGGGTTGACGGTAACGAGCTTGGGGGGCGTGCCGGGAACTGGCCCCGTCACCTTCGCGCAGAACCGCAAGAAGCCTGATCCGCAAATCATGATTGTGGCGGACGGGCACAGGTTCATTGTCGAAAAAGCGTCGGGCAATTGGACGCTGAGCCGAATTGATGACCCGGATCTGCCGGCTCCGCATTCGTGCGCTTTTCTGGATGGCTATTTCCTTGCCGGAATTGATGACGGGCGGTTCTTCTGGTCCTCAATCGATGAGGGCACGGAATGGTCGGCGCTGGACCTTGCCACGGCAGAGGGCTCGCCGGACAAGATGCGGCGGTTGTTCGTTCACGACCGTGTCGCAATGTTGTTCGGGGAAAAAACTCTTGAGACATGGGCGAACACCGGAGCCAGCACGACATTTGAAAGGACGGGGTTTCGGGAAATCGGTTGTAAGGCCCGCCACTCCGTTGCTGCCGTCAAGGATGGGATCATCTGGGTTGCGGCTGACGATACGGTGCAGTTTGGGCGTGGGCTGTCCTACCAGGAAATCAGTCGGCCACGGGCTCTAAAAGACCTCATCGAGGATGCCGATGGTGAAGAATTGCGGGCGTGGTCCTACACCAAGGGCGGGCGGGAGTTCTATGCGCTGGCGTCTGACACTTGGGTTTGGGAATATAACACCAAGACAGGTTTTTGGAATGAGCGAGAAAGCCTCATAGATGGCGAAATTAGCCGCTGGAGGGGCGAACATTATGCCAAGTGGGGTTCGCTGCACATTTTCGGCGATGATACGTCCACGAAGCTCTATGCGCTTGATGAGGACACATTCGGCGAAGCCGGGACTAGCCACACGATAACTGTGCAGACGCCCCCGCAGCACACATTTCCGAACGGGGCGAGCTTTCACCGACTGGATGTGGATGTGGTGCCCGGTGTGGGCCTGAATTCGTCGGATGCCCACGAGGCGAATCCAAAACTGCTCATGCGGTGGTCGGATGATGGTGGGCACGCTTGGTCAAACGAACTCAGCCGCAGCGCAGGTGGCATTGGTGAGTACGGCACAGAGATTAGCTACCACCGGCTGGGGAAAACGGGTCCGATAGGCAGGACGTGGCGGCTGCAATGGTCTGCCCCCGTCGCCCGCAAGATCATGCAGGCAATGCAGCACGTAACGAGACTGGCAGGCTGATGGCGCGGGAATCAGCGGTCAAGCCCAATGACAGCAAGATAGCAGGTGAAGGTGGGCAACTTACTCGTGAGTGGGAGGAACAGCTTGCGCGGCTTTTCCGCAAGGTTGATGAGCTTGAAACCCGAATTGCGGCACTAGAACCGTAGGATAAAAAAATGGGACTATTCGACAGTATCGCAAAACTCTTCATTGACCCGGTTGATACCAGCGGCGCGGAGAGTGCAGCTAAGCAAGGGACAGAACGTGCCCGGGGCCTCCTGCAGCCAGGCATTTCTGCGAACGAGACTGCAATCGCTCGTGTTATGGCACTGCTTCAAGACCCCGGCTCGTTTCAAGGCACACCGGCCTTCGACTTCGCCCTAGATCAGGGAGTGGCCGCAAGGGACAAATCAGCCGCGGCGCGGGGCACACTTGGTTCGGGCGGGTTCCAGAAGGAGCTGACCGCATTCGGACAGGGTCTCGCCAACCAAGAACGGGGAAATGAGATTGCGCGGTTCCTAGCCTTTATCAACCAGACAGGCCCAAACGTGAGGCAAGGCGCGGCAAATGAACTTGGGCTGGGCAAAGATTTGGCTGGCATCAGCTTGGGGGCTGAGAACGCCCGTGTGGGCACGTCCAGCAGTCTTTTGAAAGGTTCGCTTGGCCTTGCCGGTGCGGCATTTGGGGCCTTCTAGAATGGCCATTCAACCAACCCGCATCGCCTCCGCGGACTTTGCCGGCGCGGTCGGGAACCTGCTCCAGCAATTCCAGATCGCAGACCGCCGCCGCAAAGAGAATGAAGAGATCGAACGGCTTGCGGCACAGCGCGAGGCGGTGGGTGCTAGTCTACCGGGGGCAGTTGCTGGCCAAGCGGGCAGCCTTGAACAGCTTTTGGCTGCCGACCCTCGCTTGGGGCTGGCCGTGCAAGGCCAACGCCAAGGGCAGTCCAATGCCGACCGGTTGTTTAACCGGCTTCTGTCGCGGGATACTACGCAGGCTCAGCAGGTGGCCGCTCAGGCAGCGGAAAGCAAACGCCGGTTTGGCGTGACGACGGGGTTGCAACAGCGGAGCATTGCGGCGACTGCCGCCCTGCGGGATGAACAGGCGAAATTCAGAAAGCTTCAATTCCAAGCACTCCAAGACCAGCGCAAAGCAACAAATGCGCTTGCTAAAGAGCGCAACGTGATTGCGGGCCAAAAGGCATTGATCCCCAAACCCGCTACTGCTGACCAAGCCAAATCATCCGGGTTTGCGCGGCGCACACTTAGCGCCGACAAGATACTCAGTGAGCCGGCAATGATCGCAGCGGCTACAAACATCAAAGAGTCCGCCAAAAGCGGGGTGCCCCTCATCGGAAATGCGCTGATATCGAAAAACCGCCGTAGATTTGAACAGGCGCAGCGCAACTTCGTTAACGCAGTGCTGCGCAGAGAATCAGGCGCGGCAATCGCCCCCCATGAATTTGAGAGTGCGGCCAAGCAGTATTTCCCCCAAACGTTCGATGATGTTGCCACGATTGCCCAAAAAGCACAGAACAGGCGAGAGGCGATCCAGGGCCTTGTTGAGTCGAGCGGACCGCTGTCTGGACAGTTCGGCGGGTCTGTTCAGGCGGCACCGCAATCAACTGTTCAGGAAGGTGCGACAGCTACCAATCCGCAGACGGGCCAGAAGATCATCTTCCAGGGCGGACAATGGGCGCCGGCACAATGACGCAGTTGCCCCCCGGCTTTGTTCTAGACCAGCCTGCCGCGGCTCCATCCTTGCCAGAAGGGTTTGTGCTGGATAGTCCAGTCGCGCAGCCTCAACAGGCAAACATAGCGGGCAAGGCAGATAAAGAGCAGGACTTGCTACAAACGGCAGGCGACGCGGCTCTATCACTTGGGACCGGGTTACGAGCGGGCGCAGAGGCGCTTGTGGGCCTGCCCGGTGATTTGCAGCAGATGGTTGAGATTGGATACGAGGCTGTCCGCCGCGAATTGGTGGATGAAACGCCAGAAGAGCACGCAAGGCGGCTGGCTATCGCTGAATCCGTGAGCGCGCCGGGGTTCCCTGCTACCACGGATGTTCAAAGCGCCACAAATCAAGTGATAGGCGAACCGCGCCAACCGCAGACCACGGCAGGTGAATTCGCGCGAACGATCGGTGAATTTGC
This sequence comes from Paracoccaceae bacterium, assembly GCA_024227475.1. Taxonomy (GTDB): domain Bacteria; phylum Pseudomonadota; class Alphaproteobacteria; order Rhodobacterales; family Rhodobacteraceae; genus Amylibacter. Next base: position 23,710 of record JAAEUI010000216.1, read on the forward strand.
CCCAGCAGTCGCGGCAGGCCCCGGGACTGCGATTCAAAAGGCGGCGGTTACTCTTGGGGCAGGGGGGGCGTCCGAGCTTGCGGGGCAAGAGACAGAGGGAACGGCGGCGGAGCCGTTTGCACGGGCTGCGGGCGGGTTGGCCGGGGGCCTTGTGTCTGCGGGTTCATTGAACAGGGTGGCGCGCCAGGCGCTTAAGTCCGCACCAAAAGAGCCGGCTGTTAAAAAAATAACTGATCAGCTTTATGCCCGCCTGCGCAGTTCAGGCATTAGATACACACCGCCGGCATTTGAAAAGGCAACACAGGATTTGGCTGTAAAACTTCATTCGCAGGGGTTTAGGGCCGGGACGGCACCGAAGGCTTTCTCCATTGTCGATGAACTGATCGGGAACATCGGCAAGCAACTTGATTTCGACGACCTTGACAGCATCCGTCGTGCCGCAGGCAAGGTTCTGGTCGCACCCGATGAGACGGAACGTGCGGTGGCGCGGCTTGTCGTGGAGGCAATAGATGATTTTTCGCTCGCGGCGCCGATTATCAATACAGCCGGCCGGCTGTCAAAGGACATTCGTCAGCTTGTGCTAAGGGCCCGTGATTTTGCATCGCGGAATATCAAGCAGCGCAAATTGAATGAGGCCATTGAAATTGCGTCCACGAGACGCGCCGGCTTTGAGGCCGGGTTGCGAAACGAATTCGACAAATTGCTAAAGTCGAAGACGGGGCGGGGGTGGACGGCGCAAGAACGCGCCGCAATCAAAGACGTAGCAAACGGGAACATTGGCCGCAATGCCGTGAGGTTTGCGTCCAAGTTCGGCGTGGACTTCTCGAAGCTTGGAAGCAATTCCTCACTATTGCCGGGCAGTGCCTTTGGTGCCGGCGCATTAGCCGGGGAACCGTTGACGGGCACGGCTATCGTCACAGGCGCAACCGTGCTACGGCCTGTGGCGAGGGCTCAAACAAGAATGGCCGCGGAGCGGGCAAAGAAACTGATTCGTATTGGGAAGAAAGCGCAGAAGCGGCTAACTGCTGCGCAGCGACAAGAGGCGTCAAAGACAGCTCTGCGCCGGTTGCTCCTAGCCGATCCGGCCGCCCAACAGCTTACAACAGGCACGCCATAGGGCGGTCAACATATTTGGGATGGCAACGCAAATTAGTGCGGTTCCAATCAATGCGACAACGCCTATCGCGAGCCCGCTAACCTCAGGGGCGGCGTTCGCTATTGTCCCAGCCAGAGAGACAAAGACGATTGCTTGAAAAAGGTAGGCTAACATCCCCCGAATATGCCGTCACTCATCGATTTCGGCAAGGGCCACTAACAAACGAGGTTGAGAGAGCCTGCTAGTGCAGCGGGTTTTTGAATGCCCACAAAACAACAAGAGCTAGAAAATGGCCGATAGTTTGCTGTTCCCGTTCAGCGGGCAGATAATCGTGGATTCGAACGGCGAGCCGATTCCCGGCGCAAAGTTGCCCGTCAAGGACGCCGGGACTGACGACGACCACAATGTCTATGAAGACGCCGCGCTGACGACTTCTGCGGATAATCCGGTTGAGTGCAATTCCAACGGGCTCGTGCCTCTGCGATATCTCGGCCCTGGCTCATGGAAAGTCACGTTCACGGATTCCAGCGATGTCACGCTGAGCAACTACGCCACGTGGGACGCCGTTCCCGGCGCGCTCGACACCAGCAGCTTCCTAACTGGCACTGTTTCGCCTTCAAGGGCATCTGAGTCCGTCACGACCGCCACCACCATGACATCCGACGAACGCGGCAAGCAGATCAACTGCGATGCGACGGGTGGCGATTTCACCTACACACTTGAGGCGGCGTCGGCAGGCGGCGACGGCACGGATATTGTCGTCAAGAACACTGGCGCAAGCGGAATCGTCACGGTTGATGATGGCGGCAATGATCTGCTGCTGATGCCCGGTGACAGCGCAACGTTCCGTGCGGACGGCGCAGACTGGCATACCGGCGAAGCGTTCAATCGAACCGATGGCGTGGCAACAATAGCCTATGGGGCATCAATAACGCCCAGTATGATCCACCCGACTGGCACGACATATGAGGTCGATACCGTCACCGGGGCTCTGACGGTGAATAATATCACCGATGGCCGGCCTGGCACTCAAGGCGTATTCCGGTTTGTCCAGGATGCAACAGGCGGTCGTGTGGTTAGTTGGGGCGCAAACTATACCGGGGAAGTCTATGTAGACACATCCGCCGATGCGGTCAGTCATGTTGGCTTTTTCGTAACGGGCGCGACGACCGCCGAAATCTATTCGCTGTCAGATCCTCGTGAGCCGGTTCTTTCGGCCATTCTCCGCTATGCGCCGTCAAGTGGCACAGCGGCGCAAGGCTCGCTCACCGCTGCTACATGGAACACGGTCACACTCGACACCCTAACGGACATTGATGGGCGGTCGGTTTCGTCCCTGTCTTCCAGCGTTTTCGCGTTGCTGGCGGGGACGTATCGCATTGAAGCATGGCTCAAGCTGAACAATGCAGGCAACGCACAGGCGCGCATCCGCAACACAGACGACAACAGTACCGGGGGCGCGGACAACGCTTCGTCAAGCAACGCTACAGCCGAAGGCGGGGCGTTTTACGTTCTCGCCGACCGCGTAATCATCGCGGCAACAAAGAACCACGAACTGCAGGCCTATCCGGAAACAGGGTTTGCCGCCTCAACCGTTGGCATCGCTGCCTCGTCCGGAGAAAATGAGAATTACGTCACCATCAAAATCTCAAGGTACGCAGACTAATGGGCGTCTCTGTTACAGTCGGCGCTGGCTCTGGCCAGTCCGTATCCATCGGTGAACCCCCGAACGTCTCTGATGGCGATAAAGGCGACATAACTGTTGCCAGCGGCGGCACGGTCTGGACGCTGGACGATGGTGTGGTTGACACCAAGATCGAAGATGCTGACGCCAAGTTAACGCCCGCTGATGCAGACATTTTTGCACTGCTTGATAGCGCTGCTTCATTCGTTTTGACGGGCTCCACTTGGGCGAACATCAAGGCTACGTTGACAGCGAATGGCTTTCTTTCCAATGTCGTCGATGACAGCCAGTTTCGCATTTCCGACACAGCCGATCCGACGAAACTGATTGCTTTTGAGGCCGATCAAATCACTACGGGAAACACCCGCACCGTCACTATGGCAGATGTGGATGTTGATCTGGCTGATGTCAATACAGCGCTTCAGAACCTCGTCGAGGACACCACGCCACAACTCGGAGGCGATTTAGACGGACAAGCAACACATGATATCCAAGATGTCCCGAATGTTGCCATCGGAGGCACAACGAAATCGCGCCCCTTACATGTCTCAGGTTCAGCCCGCATCGGCGCAAACGATGCTTCAGCGGTTGTACTTGAAGTTGGCGCTGGCGCAACAGGAAACAGGCAATCCCGTTTAGACTTAGTTGGTGACACCACCTATTCGACATACGGTTTTCGAATTCTCCGAAACTCTGGAGGTCCAAACACAAGCACTGATATCCTGCACCGGGGAATTGGTGCTCTCGATATAATTGCCGTAGAGGCTGCGGATATCAATCTCGCCACAACGAACTTAACGCGCTTGAAAGTTGACAGTGGCGGCGATGTCAGCGTCGGAACCACGAGCGCAGAGGCTCTTTTCCATGTTGAAGGTCACGCTATATTTGAACAAGATGTTAATACTCAATCTGACGACTACACAGGTATTTCTAGTGATAAGAACAAATGCATCCGCATGACTAAAGCAACTGCAAACACATTTACTATCCCAGCTAATGCTTCTGTAGCCTACC
>JAAEUI010000217.1 GCA_024227475.1 Paracoccaceae bacterium
AAACGGTGGGCAAATGGTTCATACTGGGCGTCCACCTGAATCAATTCCGCAGCCTTCTTTTCAATGGCGCGCAGGTTGCCCCGCTGCGCCAGGTCATACAGGCTGGCTAGCACTTCTTGGGGCGGGATGACCAGGGGCGCGTCCGAAAGCGGGATAGTGACAGCGTCAACTTCGGCATAGGTCCATTCGAGTGCCAGATGCGTTTGCAGCAGGGCAAACAACTCCCGGGCATCGATGGGCTTGGGCAGGAAGGCATTGCAACCAGCAGCCGTTGCTTCCTTCCTGTCGGCCGCAAAAGCTTTAGCCGACACCGCAATAATGGGGACAGCTTGCTGGTCTGGCAGTTGGCGCAAAGTGCGCGTTGCTTCCAGCCCATCCATATTTGGCATCACCAAATCCATAAGAACGAGATGGGGATGGTTCAGTTGAGCCTGCGCCACTGCTTCCCGACCATCTTTGGCCGTCGCTACTTCAAAACCCATAGGCTCCAGCAAATTACACAGCACACCCAAATTGCTTTCGTCATCATCAACGACCAGGATTTTTTGTCTGGCGCCGGTGTAGCCCATAATTTGTTGGCTGGAAACGGCCGTTTCCTTAACGGCAGCTTGCACCACCGGCACTTCAATATCAAACTCAAAAGTGCTGCCCACACCCGGTTCACTCTCAACCAGCAACTCACCCCCCATCGCCTGCACCAGCCGTCGGCTGATAGCCAAACCCAGGCCCGTCCCGGCCCGTTGTTGGCTGCCCACCCGTTCAAACTGAGTGAAAATCACCGCCACTTCCGCGGCCGTCATCCCCACCCCAGTGTCACTCACAGCAAAACGGAGGCGGCAGGTTTCTGTTTCCTC
>JAAEUI010000218.1 GCA_024227475.1 Paracoccaceae bacterium
CCGTCCCTGCCATCCTGACCAATTGTTGGGTGGCAGGTTTTGAAGCCATTCTATTCCCCCCGTCTGGAGCGCATCATACGTAGCATCGGGCATATCATAAACGATGATGCCGGTCTCGTTTCCGCCCGGTCCGAAGCCCCAGGATTCCGCGGCAACATAAACAACGTGCCAAACACCCATTCAGTGACAGCCCGCCCTTTGACCGTTCGTGCACTGCGCAGCATCGGTCAAGTTGGGCTCTGAGCCGTCATCTGACGGATTTACTCGGAGATAGCCGACATCAACATCCCCTACCGCCACCTCCCACAATACCCTTCACCTATCATTGTCCCGCTCAGACTCCGGCCCTCAATTTCGCAACTCCCAATCCAGCGGTTGTAACTCTTGCGGTTAGCTAAATGGCAGAATACTCGCCTCATTTAAAAGCAATTTGTGGAAAACAGATAATCGGCAAATTTCTCGGCTACACTTACCGATTTTGTCCCCCATATGTCCCCCAGAGACGTGGCGCTCACAACACTTCATAGCTGTTTCTTTCTTATTTGATTTATTTTCAACGATTTATCTGGCAGGGGCTGAGGGACTCGAACCCACGACCCTCGGTTTTGGAGACCGATGCTCTACCAACTGAGCTAAACCCCTATCGGCCAGATGTGCGAGATTGGGTAGTCTGAATCGCGGCGCGATGCAAGTCAAGAAACCGGCCGTATTGTATAACGGTTACGGCATCCATTCGAACTGTTTCAGCACAACCCAGGGCACCGTGTGCTGATGAGCGGTCCCGGAGTTCAGCTGGGTCACGGTCACAAACTGGTTCAGCACCAGAACAACAATAAAAACCGGCATGGTCAGAAATCCGTGCAGGCGGTCAGATGCGGCCTCGTTTCCCCGCAGTTGCGAGACGATCAGCAAGAACCCAACCAGCACAGACAGCGCGCCAAAACGCACGATGTCAAACGCGATTATGTTCAGGCTTTGAGGCGCAAGAATGGCGCTGGTCACCGCCAACCGGTCGGCCCAGGACGCGCCCCCACCCAGAACCCGCATGTTAAGGTGGATAACCCACAACATCATCAGGAACAGCGGCATCCCGTCAAAGATCACCCAGCCCATGTAGCCGAATTCCTGACGCTTCTTCTGCATTACCCGCAGATTGTCGGAAATGCTGCGGTTCTGAACCACCATGGCTTCCGGATCGACCGAGAGCTTCTTTTCGCCAACGACGTATTCATAGATTTCAGGGAATTTTTCTGCGTTATTCTTGCCGCCGATCACCCCGACCTCAAGTTCAGATTTGGCGTTGATATATGCATGCCACTGGCTGAGTTCGTCTCGTTCGATCTGAGCCGTTGTAACCAGTGTTACAAACCCCAGCAAAGCCGCAGCCAGAGGAAGAAAGGCAACCCTGAGCCGGCTTGCCAGAGTTCCCGAGTTGCGAGCCAGCCAGATATCGGCGGCTAGAAAAACCGCGAAATAAGGCAGCATAATCTCATGTACAAAAACCCCGACAAAGGCGGCAAGACATCTGGCCAAAACACCCGTCATTCGGGTTGGATCGGTTAGAATCGCCGTGCAGGTGAATCCTATCAGCACCAGATCAAGATAGCCGGTGCTGCCAACGATCGCCGAAAACGCAAAGGAAGTAACCAACAGCAGCGCCAGTTTCAGGTGAGTCAGGTTTGAAAACAGGAACCGCACCAGAACGGCCAGAACAGCGAGGAGGCCAAAAAGGGAAACTGCGGCTGCCGCGACAAACACTTCGTTGCGCGAAACGCTGTCCCCCCAGAAAAAATTCAAGAGTGAGCCGGTCAGGCCGCGACGGATAATCCCGAATTCATAGTCAAACAGCAGCACCGTTGACGAGAAGGCGGTGGGTGGTAGCAGGAATTTCAGGATGACGAGGAAAAACACCAAGAATACAAGCCGCTGCATCCATCGATTATGGGTGTCGGTATGTTTACTGCTCATAATGCCAGTTCTGCCGCTTGTGCGCCAAAATGCAAGCGACAAGGTGACTCAGGATACCAGATTGTCCCGAATAAGCCCTGCAGCCGCAGATTTCACCGCCTGTCGCGCTTCGATAAACTCCATGCCCAGAACCTCGCAGGCGGCGGCATTGTCCAGGTGCTGTTCAACCCCCAGTATCGGAACCGCCGACTTGATTGCCTTGTCAAACAGTGAAAGCAGCTTAACCAAAAAATCCGGTGCAAGACGCGTCGGTATCCTGCGGTCCGGGTATTCGGATTTCAGAATTCGGGCGATGTCCTGCATCCAGATGAACCGTTCGGCAGAAATGAAACGTGCGCCGGCGCTTTCGGGCCTTTGCAGCGCGCGGACATGCATTGTGGCAACGTCCCGCACATCGACCACGGGAAAGCCAATGTTTGGCACCATCGGGTCCTTGCCATTCATCAGCCGTTGAACGATCTGGACAGACGTGCTGATCTTGTCGTCCAGCGCCGGACCGAGCACCAGTGCTGGATTGATCGTGGTCAGCTTGATGTCGGGATGATCCTTGGCAAAGGACCAGGCCGCCTTTTCTGCCATGGTCTTGGATTTGACATAGGGCGTTGCATAGGGCGAGTTCAGCTCGGACCAGTCGCTTTCGTTGTAACGATTCCGCCCTGCAGCCAGCCGCTTGTTGACAATGGCAACAATCGATGACGTCAGGATGACCCGGGAAACCCCCGCAGCCTCGGCCGCCACGAGCGCCCTCATGGTGCCTTCAACGGCAGGTTTGATGATTTCGTCTTCATCATCGGGCTGTATCATCGGGAAGGGAGACGCCGTGTGCATCAGCGCGCTGACCCCGGCCAGTGCGTCTGACCACCCGTCATCAATACTCAGATCAAGGTGGACGAAGCTCAGTTGGGCGCCAAGATCAACGGTCTCTTTCACATGCGCCGCCATGGCCTGACGGACCTCGGTCTCGCGCGTGGACGAGCGCACCGAAGCGCGCACCTCAAACCCCTCATCCAGCAATTGCCGGATGATGTGTTTGGCAATAAACCCGGACCCCCCCGTAACCAACACAGGCTTTTTACGCGACATTTAAAATCCAAATGCAAACAAGAAATTAGGCCTGTCTTCCACATTGAAGGATTTTTGGGCAATTGCAATGGCAAAGGGGCGGTGGTCTTTTTACCGATATCCATGGCACTTGGCAAAATTGATCGCAGCAATAGTTGGCCTATAATAAAGTTCAGGCGATCCTTTTCTGAGGGAGGTGCACCATGTCCGATGCGGCGGTTCCGGCGAATATTCCACCAAAGGTTCAACTGGTTACCAGACCGTTATCCATTCTTGAGTCACTCCGGGCAGCACGCGGCAACCTGCTGGAAATCATTCCCAATATCTGTACGAAACAGCCCATAGTATCTGGAAAAACCGGAATAGTGCGCTGGCATATGGTGATGGACCCAGGCGCATTGCGGCGGATTTTGAAGGAAAAGCTGGAGGTTTATCCCAAGTCAGACATCACCAAGAACCTGCTCAGGCCTGCCATTGGTGACAGTCTGTTCATAGCTGAAGGGGCGCATTGGCGCTGGCAGCGGCGGGCGGTCGCGCCGGTGTTTTCGCATCGCAACATCGCCGGGCTGGCGCCGATCATGTCGGCAGCGGCCGAGGCTGCCTGTGCGCGACTTGAGGCCTGCAGTGGCAAGGCTGATCTCTATTCCGAAATGGTGCAGGCAACGTTTGAGGTGATCAGCAACGTCACGTTTTCCGGTTCCGGTTCTATGGACAGCGCCGCGGTACACCGGGCGATAAACGCTTACATAGATCAGGCGGCGCGGGTGTCGCTGTTTGACGTGCTTGGGGTGCCGACGTGGGTGCCACGCTGGTCGCGGATGTTTGGCACCAATTCGGTATCGGAAATGAAAACCGTGGCGGATCAGGCGATTGAACGGCGGCGGCAGAACGGGCCAAAGGAGGTGCCGGATCTGCTGGATCTGCTGCTTGAAGGGATCGACCCGGAAACCAAAAAGCAGATGAACAATGCTGAGTTGCGCGACAACCTGCTGACCTTCATCGTTGCCGGGCATGAGACAACCGCGCTAACCCTGGCCTGGGCGCTTTATCTGTGCGCTTTTGATCCGGCAGTCCAGGAGCGGGTGCGCCAGGAGGCGCAAGACGTGTTGCAGGGTCGCATCGCCGGGGCCGAAGACATCGGCAGGCTGCCCTATACCGAACAGGTGATCAATGAGGCGCTGCGGCTTTACCCGCCGGCGGGGTTTCTGTCGCGCACGGCGCAGGCGCCCGACACGTTGTGTGACCGCGAGGTACGGCGCAAGGATACGGTAATGATGCCAATCTATGCACTGCACCGCAACGAGCTGCTGTGGGAGGAGCCGGATGCGTTTCGCCCCGAGCGGTTCGCTGAAGGGGCAGAATATAACCGCTTCGCCTATCTGCCGTTTGGCGACGGACCAAGGGTGTGTATCGGCGCACATTTCGCCACGGTCGAGGCGCAGATCATTCTGGCAACGCTGGTGTCGCGGTTCCGGTTCACAAGGGTGGAGGGGCGTGATCCGAAGCCGGTGATGGTTCTGACGCTCAGGCCGGAGGGTGGGGTATGGCTGGAAGTGGAACCTGTGTCATCCCCGTGAAATTGGGGGCCCATTGCGGCGTTATACAAGTCCGACGGAGGTCCCCGCTTTCGCGGGGATGACAAGAGCAAATCACAAGAATTACCCGCAAACCCCTTTCAAATCCGCCCACTCCGCCTCCGTCAGCACCGCCTCAAATCCGCCCTCACCCACCGCATCCGCAGCTTCCGCAGCTGCCGCCCGTCCCACCAGATCCGGGTGGCTGGCGAGATGTGACATCAGGCCATCACTGTCGCCGTATTTATCCTTCAGCTTCAGGAAAAACCCTGCAAACGGCTGGCTCGGCAGACCTGCCGCAGCCAGTGCATCATGCGCATAGGCATCGGCCCCCGCCTCGGCATCCTGTGCGTAAGACGCACTGATCAACTGCTCCGCCAGCACCAGTGCAAAAAACCCACCGGCAAAATCGCCAAACACCATGCCAAGAATGCCAACCGATCCGGCAGACCGCAGGGTCAGTCGGGTGGGATCACGGTGCACCACATGGCCGATTTCATGGGCCAGCACGCCGGCCACCTCTTCGGGCGTGTCTGCCGCCTTCAGCAAGCCTTCGAACAGCACAACATTACCACCGGGCACGGCAAAGGCGTTGACCATCGGATGGTTGAACACCTGCACGTTCAGATCATAGGGGATGTCGGCCTGCACGGTCAGCCGGGTGGTCATTTTCTGTAAGGCATGCAGCCCTTTGGGGCTGGTGCAGCCAAGGCTGTTTTCCGAGCCCAGCATGTAGCGTTCGATCTGGCGCAGCGCGGTTCGGCCCAGGGCTGCCTCGCGTTCCGGCGGGATCATCTTTGCCAGTTGATCGGCCATGGAGGGCAGGATCACGAACATGATCAGCGCCACCGAGGCAACCGCGCCGCCAACCCAGAACACCAGCTTGCGGATCATGCCTTTCTGCACCCTACGTTTACCGAGGTTTCCAGAGATTTCACGGATCACGTCTTCGGCGTGCCCGTGGGGAACAATCAAACGGGCAAGATCGTCATCGACGTGCTGCAAG
>JAAEUI010000219.1 GCA_024227475.1 Paracoccaceae bacterium
CTGGCTGCCCGGGTATCAAGCTTCCAGTTTTGTTCCAGGGCAACCGGTGCTTCAATATCGGTTAATGGTGCTGGGGGCTCACTATTATCCGTCTCTCCCCCGCAGGCGGCGATAAAACACAGCAGGACCAACGTGCATAGCTTATTCGCTGGTTTCAACCTCTACCCCCAAGGTCATCGAGTTTTTGCTGCAGAAACTCGCCATTGGCAGGCTGGGGGTCAGCTAACCGGGCCTTTTGATAGGCTTCGATCGCCTCAGCAGACTTGCCCTGTAACGTATAAATATCGCCACGAAGTTCCTCGACCCCTGCGGCAAACTCACTCGGAAATTCTATCGCCAGTGAGGTCAGGGCTGCATCATATTGCCCAGCCTGTACCTGCACAGCAGCCAGGCGAGTTCTTGCAACGTAAGCAATCGGCTTTTGGGCGGCATTCCCGACCACCTGTTGCAAGGCGGCCTCCGCGTTTTCGAAATCGCCGTTAACCACATGACTTTTCGCAAGCGCCAGCTGTCCCATCAGTGCGTAATCAGTCGAGGCATAATCCGATAGCAAAAGATCAGCCTGCTTCTGCACCGTTTCAATGTTTCCTGCTGACAACGCTTTGATCATTTGCGTGTAATGGCTGGAGGCCTCGGCTGCGGTGGTTTCCTGTACATGCATCCAATAGTTGTATCCACCGATACCGCCAACACCGATTACGATACCTAAAACGATCGATGCTCCATTTTCCTTAAACCAGGCTTTAAGCCTTTCGACCTGTTCTTCTTCGGTTTCCATTGATGTCCTCTCGATTATAGATCCAGTAGCGATGCCAGTTGCGTGACTAGATCCGACTGTGAAATTTCTGCTTGTGCCCGGTCCTTGCGCAAGAACTTGACAGCCACGGTACCGGCCTCAATTTCAGACTCGCCAAGTATCAGGGCAATCCGGGCGCCCGATTTGTCCGCCTTGCGCATTTGGCTTTTGAAGCTACCCGCACCAGCATGGACAACCAGTTCCAGCCCCGGCATCTGGTC
>JAAEUI010000220.1 GCA_024227475.1 Paracoccaceae bacterium
GCTGCCACTGCTTGATCCGCCGCCCTCGTCCCGTAATGGGCCGCCCGACTGTGGTGCCACCTTGGGGGGGTGTCTGCTCGCATTCCACGTCGGATCTTCTTCAACTGATGTGGGTGGGCGCCTGTATGAAACCTGACTTGGGTTTTCGGGTCTTATCGCCCTTATACTTTCCCATCCTCATCGTGGGATTAAGGTATAATGTGGGAAATTATGGTAATCAATGGTTATTTTTGGATTCACTGGAAAACAGCGCCAGAAAGCAGTGTACAGGTTTTTCTGCGGCACGGGAATCCCGCTGTTCTTCGGAAGTCCTTGTGTTGCTAGCATCACGAGCTACCATATCTTGTGTTTGTGCTATTTTGGCCCCTCGATCCCATTTTTTCCCATAAGTAACTCCTCAAAACAGGAACATACTGAGAACATTAAGAAATCAACCCAAATTTACGCCGGTCTGATGGTTCAACCACTCCCACCCATCCAACTCTACTGATTCCCATTTACTGTTGTTGATCCGTATCAAGGCCCCGACAGGACAATTTTGACAAACTCCTCCTGACAAGAGGAGTGAGCCCCGTGATCAAATTCGCCCTGACCGCCGTTTTTCTGAGCATCAGCCTGTCGCCTTCCCACGCCGACAATTCCCAACTGGGTCAGCAAATCTTCGTGGACCACTGCGCGGTCTGTCACGGAGAAACGGCACAGGGCAACGGCCCGATGCACTCTGTCCTGCTGATAAAGCCGACAAATCTAACCCTGTTGTCGGCTCAGAACGGCGGAAAATTCCCGCTGGTCCGCGCCATCAAACGCATCGACGGGCGCGATCCATTGGTGTCTCACGGCAGCCCGATGCCGGTTTACGGTGACTATTTTGACGGTGTGGACGTGGCCCTGAAAACAGAAGCCGGGCAGCCGATCTTCACCAGCGAGCCGGTGGAACAGATTATCGAATGGCTCAGGACCCTTCAGGAATAAGCGGGCTCATTGCACGACAGCATTCTTGATACAGGCTTCAACCGCCCCAGAAAATCTTCACCGGCAACAAACAGGCCCGGAACACCCGCATCAATCTCCCTGAACGGATTAACTTTCAGAACAGTCGCCCACTCTACCAGTGGCGCAGACCCCTTGCCGGATTCAAGCGATGGCCAAAAGCAGCAAAACTTTGTACTGAAGAATGTGCTAATATGAGACACAGAAGCCAATGTTCTTCGTGAATACTCGCGACCCTCTAGAGATTTGAACTATGTTCCGAACTCAAAACTACCTCATTACCCTGAGTTTTTTGGCTTTGGTTTTTACTGCCGGATCACTCGCCGCCCAGCCCAGTCAGACCGAAGTGCAAATCCACAAACTCGAACTTGAGGCTAACAAATTTGAACTTGAGATCGACAAACTCGAACTTGAAATTCTCGGACTCAAGCAGTCGCATTCACCCCAATGGTGGAACAACAGCGCCCTGATCGGCCTGCTTGCCGGGATTATCGGTGCCGCGACGACCCTTTTTGTCGGCCACAAAACGCGGCAAGGCGGCCTTGATCAGGCCACCCACGAAACCCGTCTCAAGGCCTATTCAAGTCTACAGAAACACACTGCACCGCTTGCCATTTACTTTCCCAAACCAGGCGCAGACGGCACTGCGACCCTCACTCCGGACATCTGCCGCGTAATGGGGCAGGCCCTGTCAGGCTGGTTCTTCGCAAACGGATTCCTGCTGACAGAAGACGCGCGGGACAGCTATTTCCGTTTCAGCCGCGCCCTGACCCTTGCAGCACAGGCCGACAGTCTCGCCGTGCCAGTATTCCCACGCGATGAAGTCGCTATCAGCAAGGAAACGGTTGATGAGTGGCGCGGCCTAATATGGCCAAAAGGACTGGACTATTGTGAGGTCGAAAAATGGGTTTTTGGCTCATCCAGCATGGGAAGCGAGCCCCATATCGCTTTTAAGGACTTCCTTATATTACAGGCCATCAGCAGCGCCCTGCGCTCAGCACTGACAAAAGACTTGAACAGCCGCCGTCCGCCCGACTGAGATCAGCCGGTCACGATGCGAAAGAACAACCTTGCGGATGGCCTGTAAGCCGGATTTTGTCCCGCAGGTTGCCCTGCTTGGACGGCCATTCATCTGGGCGTCTTGTTACCAAAACGCTCGTGCAACCAACCCGGACCTGCTGGGGCTGAAGCGGCCCCGGGCTTGCGCCCGCGCGGTCCCTATTTGGTTTTGCTCCCGGCGGGGCTTGCCGTGCCATTGATGTTGCCACCAAAGCGGTGGGCTCTTACCCCACCTTTTCACCTTTTCCACCCCTAGGGGCGGTAGTCTGTTCTCTGTGGCGCTTTCCCTCAGGTTGCCCTGGCCGGGGATTACCCGGCGCCGTTGCTCCATGGAGTCCGGACTTTCCTCACCCCCGAAGAGGTGCGACCGTCCAGCCATCCGCAAGGAGCTCAAAATAACTCTTTTGGCCCGCCAAGGTCAACCTGTGCGCAGGGCCACTTCTCGGCCAGCGCAATGATTGTGCCCACGTCCCGCCCCTCCAAGGGCCCCGAACTGCCGGGGCGAAACCGCAGGCGGAAAGCATCAAGCACCGCCCGCCAGCTGTCCTCGTCGCGGTCTACAGCACGATAGCCAAAGGTTTCCGCCGCTAATTTGAAGCGATCCCAATCCGCATCCAGCGGGTCCACCTCAACCCAGACCGACAGCCCCTTGTCCGCCAACCGCTTCCAGTCAAAATGTGGCCCTGGGTCAATCTTGCGCCCCGGTGCCATGTCAGAATGCCCGATCACGCGTTCGGGCGGAATCCTACGTCGGCGTAAAACCTCTCCCAATATCCGCTCCAGCGTCTGCATCTGTGCTTCGGGAAACTCCGGTGCATCACTGTCCGGCCCTTTGTTGGCCAGTTCAAAGCCGATGGAATGGGAATTCACATCCCGCACCCAGCCCCAGGCCCCGGCCCCGGCATGCCAGGCGCGCATATCTTCTGAAACCAGCGGAAACGTCGAACCGTCCTCGGAAATCAGATAATGGGCAGACACTTCGGCAATCGGGTCGCACAGCCGTTCCACTGCTGCCTCAGCCGATTCCATCGCGGTGTAGTGGATGACCACCATGTCCGGCGACAACTGGTGCCGACGCTGCCCACAATTCGGCGAGCTGCGATGCGCCGCGCCCTTTGCCATCAGCCCTGCAGCAAGCGGCGATAGGTATCCGGGTTCCAGGTACAGGCGAATCCGTCGCCGTCCGGATCGAGGTTCAGCTTGTCTGTGGCTGGTCCACCGGCTTTCAGAAACGCGCGTTGCGCGTCGTCGGGATTCTTGCGATACTTCGCGCAGTTTGAAATTCCGACGCTGAACCGGCGATAAACCCTTTCACCCACAGCATTTTTCTGCTGAAGCGCATAGGCGGCCAAATTCACGCTGTTGCCACGCCGGGGAACGGCTTTGGGATCAACAACCTTGTAATTCGCCTTCAGCGCCGCAAGTTTCGCCGCGTCCGTCTCAATGGTTTCACGTTCCTTGACGCGGCTAAAATCCTGGCTGTCCGAAATTCCACCTGAATTCGTTGGCGCTGCGGGTTCAACCGCAACACTGGTAGTTTGGGTTGTCGCAACCGTTTCGGCCGGTGGGCGGACTGTTTCGGGCGACTGTACCGATGGCGGCCTCTGGTTCCGGTTTTCCAGTTCTACCGGATCCGGGGTAATATCGTCAAAATACTTAGCCCCGTCATTGGGGGCCGATGGCGTACATCCCGCCACCATTAATGCTCCTGCAACCGCTGCAAAGAAAACCCGCATCATTTCACCTCAAGTCCGTTTCGGCGCAACCTACCACCATTTTTCCGGCTTGGAAACAAACCCGGTGGCGCGTTCCAGCGCATAGGCCGTGTTCAGCAAATCCGCCTCTTCCCATGGCCTGCCGATCAGTTGCAAACCAAGTGGCAAGCCCTCACTGTCCAGGCCCGCAGGGACTGAAATACCGGGCAGTCCAGCAAGGTTGACCGTAACCGTAAACACATCGTTCAGGTACATTTTGATCGGATCGGCATCGGCCATTTCGCCAAGCCCAAATGCCGCTGACGGCGTGGCCGGGGTCAGGATCGCATCAACCCCGCTGGCATAGACATTCTCAAAGTCCTTCTTGATCAGCGTCCGTACCCGCTGCGCTTTGCGATAGTAGGCGTCGTAAAACCCGGCAGACAGAACATAAGTGCCGATCATCACCCGGCGTTTGACCTCGTCGCCAAATCCTTCGGCGCGGGTGCGGGCGTACATTTCGTTGATGCCTTCGCCTTGCTGCAGTTTGGCGCGGTGGCCGTAGCGCACCCCGTCATAACGCGCGAGGTTGGAGGAGGCTTCCGCCGGAGCCAGAACGTAATAGGTCGGCAAAGCATATTTGGTGTAGGGCAGCGAAACATCGACGATCTCAGCCCCGGCATCACGTAGCATTTCGGTGCCTTCAGACCAAAGCTTTTCGATCTCTTCGGGCATACCATCAAGCCGGTATTCTTTCGGAATGCCTATTTTCTTGCCCCGGACGTCGCCGCTCAACGCTGCTTCGAAATTGGGCAGAGCCAGATCAGCACTGGTGGAATCCTTGGCGTCATGACCAGCAATAGCTTGCAGCATAACCGCCGCGTCACGTACCGATTTGGTCATCGGGCCAGCCTGATCGAGCGACGAGGCAAAGGCGACGATGCCCCAGCGTGACACCCGGCCATAGGTTGGTTTCAGGCCGACAATCCCTGTAAAAGCAGCGGGTTGGCGGATCGACCCGCCGGTATCGGTGCCAGTGGCTGCAAGGCAAAGATCGCCGGAAACCGCTGCCGCAGAACCACCGGAAGAGCCGCCGGGCGTCAAGGCCGTGTTCGACCCCTCGCGCCGCCAAGGGCTGACAACCGGGCCATAAGCCGAGGTCTCGTTCGACGAGCCCATAGCGAATTCATCCATATTCAGCTTGCCCAGCATCACCGCACCGGCATCCCACAACCTGGTGGTCACGGTGCTTTCATACTCCGGCTTGAATCCGGTCAGAATGTTGGAACCAGCCTGAGACGCCACACCTTTGGTACAGAACAGGTCCTTGATGGCCAAAGGGATACCGCAAAGGTCCGGCGCGTTACCCGCAGCCAACCGCGCATCGGCCGCTTTGGCCTGCTCCAGCGCAATTTCCGGGGTCTTTTCGCAATAGGCGTTCAGTGAATCACTGGCAGCAACAGCGGCATTGCAAGCCTCGGTCAACTCAACAGCCGTGATTTCCTTGCTGCGCATTTTATCACGCGCTTCGGCGATGGTCAGATTGTTCAACCCACTCATCGGCTCACTCCACAACTTTGGGCACAGCAAAGAAGCCTTCTCGGGCGTCCGGTGCGTTTGACAGAACCTTGTCCTGCATATCGCCGTCAGTCACCCCGTCCTGACGCCGTTTCAGACGCATCGGGGTTACCGATGTCATCGGTTCAACCCCATCGACATCCACTTCGGCCAGTTGCTCCATAAAACCCAGAATACCCGAGAGTTCGGAGGCCAGATGCTCGAGGTTCTCCTCTGGCACTTCGATGCGGGCCAAATTGGCCACACGGCGGGCGGTTTCTTTGTCGATTCTCATGGGCGGGTGGTCCCCCGAAATCCAGTTATTTCGAGCGCACGTTTATCGCTGTGCAGGATGCTTCGCAAGCGGCTCTTGGGCTTGTTCTCGCTATTAGCCGCGCAACTTGCCAAAAAACCGCCGCAACAACACAGACGAAGCCGCCTCGCTGATGCCGTCATAAACCTCGGGCACATGATGGCATTGCGCATGTTCGAATACCCGCGGCCCCTGGGCCACTCCTCCGGATTTCGGGTCAGCAGCGCCGTAATACAGCCGGGCAACGCGCGCGTTAGAAATCGCCGCGGCACACATCGGGCAGGGTTCAAGCGTGACGTAAATATCAGCCCCGGTCAGCCGCTCACTGCCGAGCATTTCGCAGGCAGCCCGGATGGCAAGGATTTCTGCGTGTGCAGTGGGGTCGTTCAACTCGCGGGTCCGGTTGCCCGCCTGCGCCAGCACTTTGCCGTCAACCACAACCACGGCACCCACGGGTATTTCGCCACGTTCAGCGGCGTCACGGGCCTCTTCAAGTGCGATTTCCATACGGCTGGTAAACTGGCTCATACTCATCACTGGCCAGAAATGCCCTGGCATGCAAGTGCGATTAACTTGGACAGCCCTCTTCATAGTGTATACTCCCCCACTCCATGACCAACCAACTTCCCCCCGAAGGCGAGCGTATCGCCAAGTTCCTGTCCCGCGCCGGGGTTGCCTCGCGCCGCGAAGTCGAGCGGATGATCGAGGCCGGGCGGATCAAGCTGAACGGCAAGCTGCTGGACACGCCCGCAGTCAAAGTAACCGAAAAAGACCAAATTCTGGTTGACGATGCGCCGGTCGCCGCCAAGGAACCGATGCGTCTGTGGCTCTATCACAAACCCGTCGGGCTGGTAACTTCGGCGCGGGATGAAAAGGGCCGCAAGACAGTGTTTGACGACCTGCCCGAAAGCCTGCCCCGGGTGATGACCGTGGGGCGGCTGGACATCAATTCCGAAGGGCTGCTGCTGCTGACCAATGACGGCGGGCTGAAACGAAAGCTGGAGTTGCCCTCTACAGGCTGGACCAGGAAATACCGGGTGCGGGTCAAGGGAACACCAAGCGATGAATCGCTGGAGCCATTGCGCCGGGGGGTAACAGTTGACGGTGAGCGGTTTCAGCCCATGGAGGTGGCGCTGGACCGGCAACAAGGGGCGAATGCCTGGCTGACGGTCGGGCTGCGCGAAGGCAAAAACCGCGAAATTCGTCGGGCGATGGAATCTGTTGGCCTGTCAGTCAACCGGCTGATCCGGGTTTCTTACGGGCCGTTTCAGCTAAAGACACTGGCAGCAGGCGAGGTAGAAGAAGTCCGGCAAAAAGTGCTGCGAGACCAGCTTGGGCTCAGCCACGTCAAGGCCCAAGTATCCGTTACCGGGGAAAAACCCGTGCCATCGAGAAAATTTAAACGTGGGCAGAAACCCAAACCCGGCAAACCCGCTCGGCGATCTATTCAGCGACGCTGATATTCCCGGCCATCTGGCGCCCGTCCAGTCCGTCAACAAGCTCAAATTCAACAGGTTGGTCGTTTGACAGCCCCATCAGGCCGGAACTTTGAACTTGTGATATATGAACAAAAATGTCCTTCCCGCCATCAGCTGGCTGGATGAACCCATAGCCTTTGTCGGCGTTGAACCATTTTACCGTACCTTTGGCCACTTTGATCTTCCTTCTGTCTTCATCCCGCGCGAATTTGCGCCGGGGATTCCCGCTTCGCTGCATCGATGTCGTGAGTCAGCCTCGCCCACGCTTTCGCTGCATGACGTAGCGTCACCCACGCTATCCGAACAACCGATTCTCACAAAAGAAAAAATTCCGGCAATTCCGCGCCAATGCGCCACATACGGCAGGCTTACCCTGCCTGTACTTGCCCTCGGTTCAAAGCTGTGGCTTTAAGAGGCGACACATAACTAGGATGGGGACAGGTTAGATGGCCGAACTTTTGACCTTTGAAAATTTTGCCAACCTTGGCGTGCTGATTTTCCTGCAGGCGGTGCTGGGGTTTGACAATCTTTTGTATATTTCAATCGAATCCCAACGTGCCCCGGCGGACAAACAACGCTCTGTCAGGTTGTGGGGCATCATTATTGCCGTTGTGCTGCGAATCGTGTTGCTGTTCGCCATGATCCGCCTGATTGATGCGATGAAGGAGCCGTTTTATGTTTTTAACATCACCGGCATTCTGGAAGGCGGGGTGAATTTCTCTACCATTGTCTTCATCATCGGGGGGATTTTCATCATGTACACGGCGGTCAAGGAAATCTCTCACATGCTGTCGATTGAGCATCTGGAACATGACCCCGAAGCGAAGTCCGGCAAATCTGCCGCTCAAGTCGTTTTGCTGATTGTGATGATGAACCTGGTTTTCAGCTTTGACTCGATCCTCTCGGCGCTGGCCATTACTGATGTCTTCCCGGTTCTTGCCATCGCTATCCTGTCTTCGGGCGTGGCCATGCTGGCGCTGGCGGACGGAGTAACCGAGTTTCTGAAGAAAAACCGGATGTATGAAGTTCTGGGCCTGTTCATCCTGCTGATCGTTGGCGTTGTTCTGCTCGGCGAGGCCGGTCCGGCCGCGGCGCACGCGATGCATGACGACTCGCTGCAAATTCGGGTGTTTGGCTATGAATTGTTGCCAATGTCGAAAACCACATTCTATTTCTCGGTTCTGGTGCTGGTTCTGGTTGAGATTGTGCAATCCGGTTATCAAAGAAAACTGGCCGAGGAACGCAAGCACGAACAGATGTGAGGTTTTTGCACGACCTGTTCGGGCAATCTCTTTTCCAGCGGGATCACCTGAAAAAATCGGGTGATGGCGCAGGTTTGGGCAGCTTTACCCACGGCAATTCCCTGCCGACGCCGCGTCATTATTCCACTCGCCCCCTAGAAACGCGCCCCGCCACTTCATATATTGGCCGCAAACACGTGCGTTGCCTTGTTTTGGGGGGGGAATGATGTCCGGTAAATCGCTGCAGTGGATCACTTACATAGTGCTTGTCGCGCTGATCCTCTATGTCGCCGTCTTTTCGCTCGGAGGTGTGTCCTGATGGCACAGCGGTTTGGCGGTGAACACAGCCCGGACGGCAAAACCGAAACGGCGTCAGCAGCGCCGCCGGTCAACAAATTCCGTGGGCGCAAAGTCAACAACTCCAACTTCCGGGCCGGTTTCTTATTCGTCGCCCCCCTGCCCCTGCTGTTTTCGGGAATTGGCGAACTCATGGCCGGGAATTCCTTGGCCATGGTAATCGAATTTGGCGCTCTGGCTTTACTGCTGCTGGCGGCGTGGCTGCTGCGCGACGGGCTCGCGGCAGAAACCGCCTATAATGATCGCAAAGTTGCGCGGCCCCCGACCATTCCTCGCAAATCTTTTGCCTCCGGACTGACCGGCCTAGGCGTTGCACTTGCGGCCTGGGGTGGCGTTGGGCTGGGGCTAATCCCTGCTCTGGTCTATGGCGGGCTGGCAACCGCAGCACATTTGGTAAGCTTCGGATTTGATCCGATGCGCAAGAAAGGCATGGAAGGGGTCAGCGAATTTGAAACCGAACGGGTCGCCAAAGCAGTTGAGAAGGCCGAAGCCCTGTTGAAACAGACGATGCAGGCCGCAAACCGCATCGGCGACCGAAAACTGGAAGGCCGGGTTGAAACCTTCGCCTCCTCAGTTCGGGATGTGTTTCGCGCGGTCGAAGAAGATCCGCGCGATCTGACCGGCGCCCGCAAATTCCTGTCCGTGTACCTGCGCGGCGCGCGCGATGCGACGGTGAAATTTGCTGATATCCACAGCCGCAACAAAGACGCAGCGGCGCGGCGGGATTACGAAGCCCTGCTTGCCGACCTTGAAACCAGCTTTAACAGCCAGCGCGACAAGATGCTGCTGGATGACCGTTCAGACCTTGATGTCGAAATCGAGGTTCTGCGTGACCGTCTGAAACAAGAGGGCCTGAGGGCTCAGTAAAGGGGAGAATCCAATGTCCACCATCCGAGAAAAGGCACAGAGCACCTTGAAAGAGGTTGAAAAAGTCACTGCGGTGGTTCTGCCCGAGCCAACCGGCGATCTGATCGTTGTTGAGGCGGCAGAGCCTGAACAGGCCGAAGCGATCCGAGTTCGGATGGACGAACTGGACATGTCCAACACCCAGTCAATCATTGAGTTCGGCTCCAAAGCGCAGGAAGAAATGCAGGCCATCAGCCAGGAAATGCTGTCCGGGGTGCGCAACAAGGATGTCGGCCCGGCCGGCGAATCCCTGCGCAACATGGTCACCAGTATCCGCGGGTTTTCCATTGACGAGCTGAACCCCAACCGGCGCCGCAGCTGGTGGGAAAAACTGCTCGGCAAAGCGGCACCTGTGGCCAAATTCATGGCGCGTTACGAAGATGTGCAAGGCCAGATTGACCGGATTACCGAAGAATTGCTGGACCATGAACATGTGCTGTTAAAGGACATCCGTTCGCTCGACAAACTCTATGAAAAGACACTGGATTTTTATGATGAACTGGCGCTCTACATCGCTGCCGGGGAGTCCAAACTGGCCGAACTGGATGGCGAGACCATCCCCGCAAAGGAAAAGGAAGTCGAGGCTGCGCACGAGGATGAAGGTGTGATCAAGGCCCAGGAACTGCGTGATCTGCGGGCCGCCCGGGATGATCTTGGACGCCGAGTACACGATCTTAAACTGACCCGTCAGGTAACCATGCAATCCCTACCGTCGATTCGCCTCGTGCAGGAAAACGACAAATCGCTGGTGACCAAGATCAACTCAACGCTGGTGAACACCGTGCCGCTCTGGGAAACCCAACTGGCGCAGGCGGTGACCATTCACCGATCACGGGAAGCCGCTGAAGTGGTGAAACAGGCCAGTGATCTGACCAATGAACTGCTGGAAAGCAATGCCGCCAACCTCAAGGAAGCCAACCGCGAAGTGCGCGAGCAGATGGAGCGCGGCGTTTTTGACATTGAAAGCATCAAGCGGGCCAACCAGGACCTGATCGACACTATCGAAGAAAGCCTGGCGATCGCAGATGAAGGCAAAGCAAAACGAGCTGAGGCTGAAAAGGAGCTGATCACGATGGAGGGTGAGCTGAAAAAGACCCTGTCAGCCGCGAAAGCTACCAAAACAGGAACCGGTGACAATATAGCCACCAGCGTGCAATCGTAATGCGCTTCTGTATTGACGTTGGACAGGTTGTTGCAGAAATCGCCGGTCGCTGATGCAAATAGCGTGGAAGTTTCGGGTCTCACCTGAGATTCAGGGGAATCCCGAAACTCTCTGGTTTACCTCGCCCCCACTTCAGATAGATTGGCGAACATCCAAAGCCTGTCGCCGCCTCCTTACAGCAATATATGGGGCGTGATGGGCAGCAACACCAGACTCGCACGAAGCTGCAAGACGGGGGCCTAACGCATTATGAACATCGGCCGCACACTTGTGCTGATTTTTCTCTTGCTTGCAGGCTGCGACGAATTGTTTCAGCGGCAGCCTTTGGTTAGGCCGGAACCGCGTCCTGAAGAGCGCGTCCAATCCGAAGAAAGCCAACGCATCGAAGCATACTATGGTTCGGTGCAGGCGCTTCTGGTGTCTCAAGGCAAACTGCGCAAGGATTACGCCCCGCTCGACGCCCCGTTTAATGCGAATGATCTGGTACGGAACTTTGAAAAGGTCGCTTTATTTGATGAGTACAAAATCAGCGCGCAGGGGTTTATCGAGGAACAGACCTCCAGCTATCTGCGACGTTGGCGCAAACCGATTCAGATTGGCATTTTCTTTGGCGAGTTTGTACCCGAGGAACAGCGCCAGATTGACCGCCGGTCGGTGCGCAGGTTCGCTGCAAGATTGTCTGCTATCACCGGGCTCAAGATTCAGCTTGGCGAGCTAAAAAATGCCAATTTCGTTATCCTGTTCCTCAACCGTGATGAACAGAAAACCCACACCAGAATTCTTGCCCAGGAAACCCCGCAGTTGATCCCGGAAATTGTGACGGCAATTGAACAAAGTCCGCGCAACATCTTCTGCGCCGCCTACGCACTGACTGATGAATCGAACCCAAAAAACTACACTGGCTCGGTTATTCTGGTGAAATCCGAACATCCTGACCTGCTGAGACTGGCCTGTATCCAGGAAGAAATGACGCAATCGCTGGGGCTTGCCAATGATGGGCCGGACGTGCGCCCCTCAATCTTCAACGACGACGAGGAATTCGCGCTGCTGACGCGGCACGATGAATTCCTGTTGAAAATGCTTTATGATCCACGACTGAAAGACGGCATGACCCCAGACGTTGCCCGCCCGATCCTGCGCGAGGTGGCCGAGGCCGCGTTGAAACAAAGCCGTATTTGACACGTAACAAGGAGGCCCCATGGGTATCTTAGATTTTCTCACCGGTGAATTCATCGATGTCATTCACTGGACGGATGACACCAACGACACCATGGTCTGGCGGTTTGAGCGCGAGGATCACGAAATCAAATACGGCGCCAAGCTGACGGTGCGGGAGGGCCAGGCGGCGGTGCTGGTGCACGAGGGGCAGCTGGCGGATGTGTTCACACCTGGGTTGTATCAGCTTGAAACCAACAACATGCCGATCATGACCACCCTGCAATTCTGGGATCACGGCTTTGAAAGCCCTTTCAAATCAGAAGTGTACTTCGTCAACACCACGCGATTTTCCGATCTGAAATGGGGTACCAAGAACCCAATTATCTGCCGCGATCCAGAGTTCGGGCCGGTGCGTATCCGCGCCTACGGCACCTATGAGATCAAGGTGATTGATGCCGCCAGGTTCATGTCCGAGATCGTCGGAACCGACGGCGAATTCACCATGGATGAAATCAGCTATCAGATCCGCAACATCATCACCTCCCAATTCAGCGCGGCAATCGCCGGGTCGGGCGTTCCGGTGCTGGACATGGCAGCCAATACGCTTGATCTCGGCAAGTTGCTGGCCACCAAGATTTCGCCAGCATTGGCCGAATACGGGCTTGAGATGCGCAACCTTTATATCGAAAATATCTCGTTGCCGCCCAAAGTCGAAGAGGCGCTGGACAAGCGCACCTCCATGGGGCTGGCGGGAAACCTCGATCAGTTCATGCAGTATTCCGCCGCCGAGGCCATGAGCACGGCCGCCGCCAATCCGCAGGGTGGTGGTGGCATGGGCGCCGGGCTTGGCATGGGCATGGGCATGGCGATGGCGCAGCAGATGGGCGGGCCCTGGGGCCAGCGCCCTGCTGCCGCACCCGCAGCGGCTCCCCCTCCTCCGCCACCTCCGCCGCTCGAAAAAGTCTGGCATGTCGCCGAGAGCGGCGAAACAAAGGGCCCGTTCTCCCGCGCTGCCATGGGGCGGATGGTCGGGCAAGGCTCGCTGGGGCGCGAAACCCTGGTCTGGACGGCGGGTCAGGACGGCTGGAAGAAAGCAGCGGACGTGATGGAACTGGCGCAGTTGTTCACGGTGATGCCCCCACCCCCGCCGCCGGGAGCCTGATAGTGATCAACCGCCGTACTGTCATCAAATGGCTGCACTGGATCGTAGCGGCGCTGGTCCTGTGGTTCTATATCTTTGAGCCGGAAGAAAATCGCAGCGCGCCCGGCGAAGCCCTGTCCACACACGCCGGGGTCGGTGTGATTCTGGCGATTACGGTGGTCATCTGGTTCGCCATTTTCCTTGTGAAAGGCCCCGCCGGGAGGCCCGGCCCCAAACTGCCGAACTGGGGCAAGCGCCTGCATCCCGTGATGCACAAAGCGCTCTACTGGGGGGTGCCGGCGATGGTGCTGAGCGGAGCGCTGAGCGGGTTACTGGCTCCTTTCGCCATTCGGGCGTTTGGTTCTCTGCCAATCAATTTCGCTGGTGGCAGCAAAGCTCTGCACGGTTTGGCCGAGGAACTCCACGAAGTGGTTTTCAACGGGTTAATCCTGCTGGTTGTCGCCCATGCGCTGTTTCACATCTGGCGGCACTACTGGCTGAAAGACAACGCATTGCGCATCATGGTGCCAAAGCGACTTTCTAAATATTTGTAAGGGCAGGTATGGAAAACCTCCAAGAACATCGTTTCCCCTGCAACACCTGCGGCTCTGACCTGCGGTTTGATCCCGGCGCTGATCAGTTGATCTGTGAACATTGCGGCGCGACGGCTCCGGTTGAAAACGGTAGCGCGGATGGCGAAACAGCGATCAGGGAACTCGATTTCATCCGGGCCCTGAAACAGCAGTTGCCAGAGGCGGAAATTGCCGAAATCCGCACCCTGTCCTGTGAAAACTGCGGTGCGCATGTGGAGTTTGAGCCCAACACCCACGCCGCGGAATGCCCGTTCTGCGCCACGCCGGTGGTGACGGACACTGGGGCGGAGCGGCAGATCAAACCGCGTGGGGTACTGCCGTTCAAACTGGCCGAGGAAAAGGCCCGCAACGCCATGACAAACTGGTTGGGGCGGCTGTGGTTTGCACCCAGCGGACTCCAGGAATATGCCCGCAAAGGGCGGAAAATGCAGGGGATTTATGTCCCCTACTGGACCTATGACGCCGACACCAAGTCGAACTACACCGGCCAGCGGGGTGATGCTTACTACGAAACCCGTCAGGTACGGGTGATGGAAGACGGCAAAGCCAAAATGCGCGAGGAGAAAATCCGAAAAATCCGCTGGAGCCCGGCCAAGGGCCGCGTGGCGCGGTTTTTTGATGATGTGCTGGTGCTGGGCTCCAAAAGCCTGCCAAAACGCTACACCGACGCGCTCGGGCCATGGGATATGTCTGATCTGGCACCTTATCGACCAGAGTTTCTGGCCGGGTTTCGCGCCGAAGGCTATACGGTGTCACTGGAGGACGGGTTTGAGGAAGCGCGCGCCTATATGAACCGGATGATCCGGCGCGACGTGAATTTCGCCATCGGCGGGGACGAGCAGCGGATTTCAGGTATCGACACGGATATCAGCCAGCAGACCTTCAAACACATCCTGCTGCCGGTCTGGCTGGCGGCCTATAAATACCGCGGCAAGACCTACCGCTTTGTGGTCAACGGGCGTACCGGGGTTGTGCAGGGTGAACGGCCCTATTCGACAATGAAAATTGCGATTGCCGTTGTGCTGGGCCTGCTGATCGCCGGGGTTGTCGGCTATTTCGTCGCGCAAAGCTAACAGCAGATGTTCCCGATCCGAGACCACAACCCGTCCCGCCGAACGCCTTATGTTACCTGGGCACTGATTGCGGCGAACATCATCATTTTTGCACTTTACTGGCCGCTGTTAAGCGACGAGATGCGGCTGGCGGCGTTCTTTCACGACTGGGCGCTGATCCCGCGCGAGATTTCCAGCGGGCAGGAACTGCACACGGTGGTAACCTCGATGTTCCTGCACGGAGGCTTCATACATCTTGCAGGTAACATGCTGTTTTTATGGATTTTTGGTGACAATATGGAGGATGCTTTCGGGCATGTTCCCTTCCTGTTGTTCTACCTGCTGTGTGGCATTGGTGCAGATCTGGCGCAGGTGGCTTCAAGCCCCTGGTCGCCGATTCCGACCGTGGGAGCCTCCGGCGCGATAGCCGGGGTGCTGGGGGGCTATCTGCTGCTTTACCCAAAGGCCAGGGTCGACGTGATCCTGATCGTCATCGTCTTTTTTAAGGTCTTCTCCATCCGCGCCTGGATCGTTCTGGGCATCTGGTTTGCCCTGCAGATGTTTGGCAGTCTGTCAACGGTTGGCTCCACAGAAGGCGGCGTTGCCTATTGGGCGCATGCAGGTGGGTTTGTCATCGGGATTCTGCTGACGCTGCCGTTCTGGCTGCGCAGGGGTGGGCGCACTTTCTGGACACAGACCGCAGGGCATCCACCGCACAAAGAAACAAAATACCCCGAGCGGATCAGCCCGATCCCAACAGTCCGGCGCCGGCGCAAATAGGAGGAAACGATGGACTTCAAGGATCACAAAGCGACCTGCCATTGCGGGGCGGTGGAACTGCGGGTCGATCTCAGCGACGGGCTTAACACGGTGCAGCGCTGCGACTGTTCGTTTTGCCGCCGACGGGGCGCGGCCGTTGTTACCGCACCGCTTAGCGGGCTGCGTGTTGTCAAAGGCGCCGACAAGCTGTCGCTCTATCAATGGAACACCAAGGCCGCGAAGCACTATTTCTGTTCCATTTGTGGGGTTTACACGCATCATCAGCGGCGACTGAACCCCAATGAGTACGGGGTGAACGCTGGCTGCCTGGAAGGGGTGAACCCGGCAAAGCTGGGCGAGATTGAATGGACGGACGGGGTGAATCACCCCTCGGACCGGTGATGTAATTTCACATGCCATCTCAATGAAAGCGGGAATGACAGCATTTCTTGAAAATCAAACCGCGCAGCAACCGTAGACCGGGCTTCAGCCCGGCATTGTCATACAGCACGTTGCCGGGCTGAAGCCCGACCTACGGTTAAGCGTTTTATTCCAACGTCATTGCCTGGTCCGTTCCGGCAATTTACCGGTAGTTGGAAGATCATCCGAACAAGCCTGATGATGACGTGGGTTTGCTGACGCAGCAGACGGTTTCTTAAGCCCTAATTTCCCTCAACACCTCTTCCGCCGTCATCACCCGCGCAAATTCGCCATCCAGATTTGCCAACGTCATCGAATGCACGGCTTGCGGCGAATGCACCACCCCGTCCGGCCCTCTCTGCCCATAGGCCCAGACTCCGTCGCTTACATAGATCGCGTCAAACCCTAAATTCCCCGCCGTCCGGGTTGTGGTTTCGGTGCAATGATTGGCGGTGGCGCCGGTGATAATCAGACGGGTGATGCCACGCTCGCGCAGCTGTTCCTCCAGATCGGTGCCGATAAAAGCGCTGTTGACTTGTTTTGTGATCACAATTTCACCCGGCTCAGGTGCCGCAAAGGTCTGAACCGGGTTGCCCGGCTCACCCGGACGGAAAGGAGAGCTGGATTCCGTGGAATTGTGCCAAATGTGAAAGACCGGCAGGTCTTTTTCGCGAAATGCCGTCAGCAATGTTGCAATATTCTGCTCCGCTTCCGGGCAACTCCGCGCTGCATCCGCCTGATCCCGGTGTGCAAACGCCATCTGGATGTCGATCAGCAGCAGGGCAGTGTCATTTGCCATGCTCAAACCCCCAGACAATGCCGCATGATCGCCTTTTGCGCGTGCAGCCGGTTTTCCGCCTCGTCAAAAATCACCGAATGCGGGCCATCCATCACCTCTGAACTGGCCTCCTCGTCCCGGTGCGCGGGCAGGCAGTGCATAAACAAGGCATCGGGTTTGGCATGTGCCATCAGCGCCTCGTTCACCTGATAGGGGCGCAGCATATTGTGGCGGCGCTGGCTGGCGGATTGTTCGTCGTGCATGGAAATCCAGGTGTCGGTGACCACAAGGTCTGCCCCGTTAACCGCCTTGGCCGCGTCACGCTCAATTTCAACCCGCACCCCGCCCTTGCGCGCCAGACCAATAAATTCATCTTCCGGATCAAGCTGCAGAGGGCCGGTGAACGTCAGATCAAAGCCAAACTGCCCGGCCGCGTGCAGGAATGACGCGCAAACGTTGTTGCCATCGCCCGACCAGACCACCTTTTTACCTTTGATCGGCCCGCGATGTTCCTCATAGGTCATCACATCAGCCATGATCTGGCAGGGGTGCGACCGGTCGGTCAGGCCGTTGATCACCGGGATATCGGCATATTCGGCGAGCTCCAGCAGGATGGTCTCGTCAAAGGTGCGGATCATGATCATGTCGACATAACGCGACAGCACCCGCGCGGTATCGGCAATGGTTTCGCCATGCCCCAGCTGCATTTCCTTACCCGAAAGCACCATGGTCTGCCCACCCATCTGCCGCACACCCATGTCAAAGGAAACCCGGGTCCGGGTGGAAGGTTTTTCAAAAATCAGCGCCACCATGTGCCCGGCAAGCGGGGCCTCATCGTCCGGCGTGCCTTTCGGGCGTCCGGCGCGGGCGGATTTCATCGAATTCGCCTGATCAAGAATGCTGCGCAGATCTGCAGGCGTGGTTTTGTGGATATCGAGGAAGTGGGTCATTGGCTCGCCTCAATTGCACTGGCCGCTTTTTCAAGGCGGGCAACCGCCTCGGATATTTCGGCATCGGTGATGGTGAGGGGGGGCAGCAGGCGGATGACGTTGTCACCCCCGGGCACCGTCAGGATTTCCGCGTCATACCCTGCCTTCACCACATCGACATTCGGCACCTTGCACTTGACGCCGATCATCAGGCCAAGCCCGCGAACCTCTTCAAACACGTCCGGATGGCCATCGACCAGCGCTGCCAGCTTCTGCCGGAGCAGGCCGGATTTCTCGCTGACCGACGCCAGGAAACCGGGGTCGGCAATGATGTCCATAACAGTGGAGCCCACCGCACAGGCCAGCGGGTTGCCCCCATAAGTCGAGCCATGCGTGCCCGCCACCATGCCGGCCGCTGCTGCCTCGGTAGCAAGACATGCCCCGAGCGGAAACCCACCGCCGATACCTTTGGCAACCGCCATGATATCGGGCGTCACACCGGACCATTCATGCGCAAACAAGCGCCCGGTGCGCCCCATACCGCATTGAATTTCATCCATAATCAACAACAAACCATGCTCGTCGCAGGCGCTGCGCAGATCGCGCATAAACTGATCATCACAAGGCACAATGCCGCCTTCCCCCTGCACCGGCTCGATCAGGATCGCGGCGGTCTCATCGTCGATGGCGGCCAGAACGGCGCCGGTGTCGTGCAGCGGCACCTGGGCGAATCCCGGCAGCATCGGGCCAAACCCCTTAACCAGTTTATCCTGTCCGGCAGCGGATATCATACCAAGCGAGCGGCCATGAAAACTCTGCTCAAAGGCGATGATTTTGTACCGCTCCGGCTGGCCGTTATGGCTGAAATACTTGCGCGCCATCTTGACCGCGCATTCCATCGACTCGGTACCTGAATTGGTAAGAAACACCGTATCGGCAAAAGTCGCCTCAACCAGTTTGTCGGCCAACTCCTGCTGGTTCGGGATATTGTAAAGGTTCGATGTATGCCACAGCTGCGTCGCCTGCTGGTGCAAGACCTCCACCAGTTTTGGGTTGGCGTGGCCCAGTGCGTTCACCGCAATCCCGCCCCCGGCATCAAGAAAACGTCGGCCCTGATCATCCACCAGCCAGCTGCCTTCGCCTTTGACGAAAGTCAGGGGTGCGCGTGCATAGGTGGGCAACACGGTGGAAATCATAACACGATCCTTTCGGGATGGTCTGAGCCCTTGGTCTTAGATGAACGTCCGGGCATGTCAATTGTGGAGGAAGTCAGAAACAACGGAATGGGCTGCACAAATGTGCAGAAATTTTCAGCGTCGGCGTCGCGGCTGAAATTGAATTTTTGTCGCTTCGAACATAGGACCCGTTTAGCGAACCGTATCACCCTTGTCCAGATCAGCTGAATCCAAGTTTTCGCGGCATTTCGGGTGGGTTTCCCGTGCCAAATTGCTTCTCCCCTTGAAAAAAGGAGGTTTTGTTGGCTTGTAACCGACCAGTCAGCGGTTACAATGGCCGCTGGTCAATTGAAATCCCTTCCAGACGGTTGAAATCTGGATCCGGCACCCCCGGATGAACGTTACGGAGTACGCATATGTCCTGGACAGATGATCGCGTCGAATTGCTGAAGAATATGTGGGGCGAAGGCAAAAGCGCCAGCCAGATCGCCAAGGAACTGGGCGGTGTAACCCGCAATGCCGTGATCGGTAAGGTGCATCGTCTTGGCTTGTCAAACCGGGCGACACCGGCAAAAGCCGCTAAAGAGAAAGCGCCGGCAAAAGAGGCGGCCAAGGCTAAGCCAAAGGCGTCGGCACCCTCCTCGGAAACCAAACCTGCAGATAAACCGCTGAACATTCCACCGCGCAAACCGATCATCACCGCCGGGCAGCCGCTGCCACCGCAGCCCTCGACCAGCGAGATCAGTGTTGAGGCGTTGGAAAATGTTGCTCAGGTCGAGAAAAAAGCCAAAAAACTACATCTGATGGAATTGACCGAGCGCACCTGCAAATGGCCGATCGGGGATCCGGCAACCGAAGAATTCTGGTTCTGTGGTCTGGGGGTGCAACAAGGTAAACCCTATTGCGAAGCCCATAACGCAGTTGCCTTCCAGCCGATGTCAGCTCGGCGCGACCGACGGTCGCGCTGAACCCTCTGGCCTGGATATTCCATCGCTGAGTTGTAGCCATAACGTGACAGGTTGCGACCAAGAGTGTTATTGTCCTTTCGCAGGAAACCATTAATTAATCCTCTGAGGATATTGAGGTCTGTCTATGATCCGCTACGCTCTCAAATGTGAACAGGACCATATGTTCGACAGCTGGTTTCAGTCTGCTGAGGCTTTTGACAAGCTGATTTCGGCAGGTTTGGTCACCTGTTCGGTCTGCGGTGCTTTGGGGGTGGAAAAGGCGATCATGGCACCCCAGGTGCGCACCGCACGTAAGACAGAAGTAACCCAGGCAGAGGCCAAGACGGGGCCGCTCAGCGCCCCGGCCTCACCCGCCGAACAGGCCCTGGCGGAAATGCGGCGGATGGTTGAGGAAAACTCTGAGAACGTCGGTGAGAAATTCGCCACCGAAGCGCGGGCGATCCACGATGGTGATGCACCCGAACGCTCAATCTATGGACAGGCCAAACCGGATGAGGCCAAGGCGCTGATTGAGGACGGGATTCCAGTTGCTCCTTTGCCTTGGGGAAATCGGCGCAGTAATTGATAGCCTGACGCCCCTGAACCCCGGTCATTTTCTCCTCCCCCTTGCCCCTCCACCATTTCCCGCGTATGACGTGCGCGGACTGTAATTCAAGGGTTTGGACGCGTTTAAATGCCCCGCTTGGTGATGAAATTTGGTGGCACCTCGGTTGCCGATCTTGAGCGGATTACCAATGCTGCCAAAAAGGTAAAACAAGAGGCGGAACAAGGCTTTGAGGTGATTGTCATCGTCTCGGCAATGTCCGGTAAAACCAACGAACTGGTCGGCTGGGTCGATCAGACATCCACCTTTTACGATGCCCGCGAATATGATGCTGTGGTGTCTTCCGGCGAAAATATCACTGCTGGTCTGATGGCGTTGACGTTGCAGGAAATGGGCGTGATGGCGCGCAGCTGGCAGGGCTGGCAGGTGCCCCTGAAAACCACCTCGGCCCACGGCGCGGCCCGGATCGAGGAGATCCCGACCCATAACCTCGACGAAAAATTTGGCGAGGGCATGCAGGTCGCGGTTGTTGCCGGGTTTCAGGGCATCGGGGCGGATGGGCGGATCACCACGCTGGGGCGCGGCGGTTCTGATACCACTGCCGTTGCTTTCGCGGCGGCTTTTGAAGCCGAGCGTTGTGATATCTATACCGACGTTGACGGCATCTACACCACTGATCCGCGGATCGTCGCCGAGGCTTCGAAACTGTCAAAAATCTCTTACGAGGAGATGCTGGAACTGGCGTCGCTTGGCGCCAAGGTACTGCAAACCCGTTCGGTTGAACTGGCGATGCGCTATCATGTAACACTCAGGGTGCTGAGCTCGTTTGAGGACGACATATCCATGGCCGCAGGAACGCTGGTCTGCGATGAGGAGGAAATCATGGAAAACAACGTGGTAAACGGCGTGGCGTATTCGCGCGATGAGGCCAAGATGACGCTGGTTTCCGTGGCTGACCGGCCCGGCATCGCAGCCGCAATATTTGGCCCCCTCAGCGAGGCCGGGATCAACGTCGACATGATCGTTCAGAACATCTCTGAAGAGGGTCGCACCGACATGACCTTCTCCTGCCCCACAGATCAGGTGGCGCGGGCGGAAAAAGCCCTGAACGGTGCCAAGGACAGCGGCGAGATCAATTTCCACGGCTTGGTGTCTGATAAATACGTCTCCAAAGTCTCTGTGGTTGGTATTGGCATGCGCAGCCACGTCGGGGTTGCCAAACAGATGTTTGAGGCCCTGTCGCGCGAAGGCGTGAACATCAAGGTTATCACCACCTCGGAAATCAAAATTTCTGTGCTTGTTGACCGAAAATATATGGAATTGGCCGTTCGCGCACTGCATGATGAGTTTGAACTCGAACACGCAGCCTGAACGGAATCGCGGTGCAACTAACCGGACAAGACAGCAGACAGCTTCTTAAAAAACTCCGCAACACGCTGGCTGAAGACGGCGATGGTCAGGAGCGGCTGGATCACATCACTCAACTGGTGTCTCAAAGTATGGGCACCGAGGTCTGTTCGATTTATCTGCGCCGGGACCGCGAGACGCTGGAACTTTGCGCCACCGAGGGCCTGAAAAAGGAATCGGTTCACCAGACCCGGATGCGTTACGGCGAAGGGCTGGTTGGCCGGGTGGCGCAGGAAGCCACGCCGATCAACGCCGAAAACGCCACCGAGGAAAAAGGTTTCCGCTATATGCCGGAGACCGGTGAGGAGCGGTATTCATCCCTGCTCGGGGTGCCGATTCAGCGACTGGGCGAAGTCCTGGGCGTTCTGGTGGTGCAGAACAAAGAGAAGCGCAAATACTCTGAAGACGAAGTCTACGCTCTCGAAATCGTTGCAATGCTGATAGCCGAGATGAAGGAACTGGGCGCTTTCGTCGGGCAGGGCGAAGCGATGACAGCACCACACCAGCGGGCCATTATGTTTACCGGCGGATCTGCCCAGGAAGGTGCGGCCCAGGGCAATGTGTTGCTGCACGACCCGCAGATCGTGATCACAAATCCGGTGGCCGACGATCCAGAGGCCGAAAAAGCGCGGCTGAACGAGGCGATGGACCAGCTGCGGATCTCGATCAACGATATGCTGGACGCCAACAAAACCAATGCCAGCGAAGAACATCAGGATGTGATGGAAGCCTACCGGATGTTCGCCAATTCCAAGGGGTGGATGTCGCGGCTTGAGGCGAGCATTGACAGCGGGTTGGCCGCAGAGGTCGCAGTGGAGAAAGAACAATCGGCGACGCGGGCGCGGATGGCGCGGGTACCTGATCCCTTTCTGCGCGAGCGGCTGCATGACCTTGATGATCTGTCCAACCGGCTGTTGCGGTTGCTGACCGGACAGGGCCAGGCCATAGGCGAGAATATGCCGGATAACCCTGTGCTTGTGGCCCGCAATATCGGCCCGGGCGAGTTGTTGGAATACGGCAAAACGTTGAAAGGTATCGTGCTGGAGGAAGGCTCCGTCGGCTCCCATGCTGCGATCATTGCCCGTGCCTGGGCGATTCCGATGGTAATCCATGCCAAAAAAATCACCTTAGAAGCTCTCAACGGCGATACCATCCTTATAGATGGCGATCAGGGAGTAGCGCACCTGCGCCCGGACAGCGACGTCAAATCAGCGTTCAAGGAAAAAATCGCCATGGCCCGGCAGGCCAAGGCACGTTACGCCGAAATCCGCGACAAGCCGGCGGAAACCAAAGACGGCGTCCAGATCGAAATGCTGATGAATGCCGGGCTGATGGCGGATTTGCCAAGCATTGATTCCTCGGGTGCCGAGGGCGTGGGCCTGTTCCGCACCGAACTGCAGTTTCTGGTGCGCAACGAAATGCCGAAGCGTGATGAACTGGCTGGCCTTTACGCCCGCGTTATTGATGCCGCCCACGGAAAACCGGTTATTTTTCGCACGCTTGATATCGGGTCTGATAAGGTGCTGCCCTATTTCAATCCCGAGGATGAGCCGAACCCGGCAATGGGGTGGCGCGCTATTCGGCTTGGGCTGGAACGCAAGGCGGTGATGCAGATGCAGCTGCAGGCGCTTTTGCGGGCCGCCAACGGTCGTCCGATGAAGATAATGTTTCCCTTTGTCGCGCAGTTTGATGAATTCCGGCAGGCCAAAGCGATGCTAGACCAGGTGGTGAAAAACGAACGGAAGCTCGGGCACAAAGTACCCTCCGAACTGAAAGTGGGGGCGATGCTGGAAACCCCGAGCCTTGCCTTTGCGCCCAACCAGTTCTTCCGCATGGCGGATTTCATATCCATCGGCGGCAACGATCTGAAACAGTTCTTTTTTGCTGCTGACCGGGAAAACGAGCGCGTACGCAGCCGCTATGACACGCTGAACGTCAGTTTTCTGACCTTTCTGGAAATGATCTGCAAACGCTGCTTTGACCTTGGCACGCCGGTGAGCTTCTGCGGCGAAGACGCAGGCCGCCCGCTCGAGGCCCTGTGTTTCGCCGCCATGGGCCTGCGCACATTGTCGATGCGCCCGGCGTCCATCGGCCCGGTCAAACACCGGCTGCGCAGCGTCGATCTGGAAGAAGTGCGCAAAGTTATTGATGCGGCAAGGGGGTCTGGTGATCAGTCGGTCCGAGGGGCAATGCGCAACTGGCTGTCAAAGAACGGTTAAAGGTCGTTGCTCTCCCACCTTGTAACCATTCCACAAACGCCTTCAAAACTTCCATTTTGCAATTCCAGCGTTAGTAACCGCTCCGGGTTGGTCGGCGGCGGATAATCCAGCCCGGCTGCCCTGGAGAAACCAAACCGCCCGTAATAAGGCTCATCTCCGATCAGAATAACCCGCTGCCAAGCAAGGTTTTTTGCAATCTCAAGGCTGTCGCGGATCAGCAATCCGCCGACGCCCTCGCCCTGATACGTCGGGTGAATCGCAACCGGACCTAGCAGCAGGGCCGGAGCGCACGCTTCTCCCACCTGCACCGGCCAATAGCGGATTGCACCGGCCAGCACGTGATATTCGTCCCGTGCCACCAGAGAAAGCGCCGCAATCGGAGCAATGTCGTCGCGCAGCCGATATGAACTCAGCGCTTCCCGCCCGGGTGCAAATGCCAGATCGAAAAGGTATTCCACCTCGTCACGGTCATCCCCGGTTTCTGGTGCCAAGCGGAACATATGTATCTGTTAACCCGTATGGTTCCACCGCATGTCGGCAAAACTTCTGGCTCTGCCGATACCATGCGGCTAAAACTTGGGCAAACGCTCAATTATTGAAAGCCGCCTCATGTTTTACCGACCGGGAGTTGATGATCACGGCCTGCCGCATAATCCGTTCAAGGCGATCGTGTCGCCTCGCCCGATCGGCTGGATATCAACCTGCGATGCTGAGGGCCGCGCAAACCTGGCCCCCTACTCCTTTTTCAACGGAATCAGTGACGATCCGCCGATGGTGATGTTTTGTGTCTCAGGCCCCAAGGTCGGAATTGACGAAGAGAAGGACAGTTTGGTCAATATCCGACAAACCGGCGAGTTCTGCGTTAACTTCGTGGCCAAGGCCTTGAGTGAGGCCATGAACATAAGCACCGGGCATTATCCCCACGGAGATGACGAATTCTTCCGCGCCGGGCTGGAAAAAGGGCCATCAAATCAAATCAGCGTGCCCTTTGTCCAAACCGCGCCGGCGGCATTTGAGTGCAAACTGTTTCAATTGGTTGATCTTCCGGGCACATCAACCATGGTTATCGGCGAGGTTGTTGGCATTCATATCGACGCTAAACACATCCGGGACGGCAAGCTCGACGTCACCAGCTACCAGCCATTGGCGCGGTTGGGGTATCAGGATTACACCGCCGTTAAGGATGTGTTTTCGATCAACCGGCCCAAATAGGCGAGCCAGAAAAAGACTTGAGAGTTTCGAATTTTGTATAAATCACAAACGAAACTCGAAACTTCAACGTTAACAGCCCATTGGCCGGCGATTTCCACATCAACTTGTCTCAAGTTAATGTGGAAACGCTGTAAAGCCAAAGTGGCAGGCTCTACTGATAGCTGGCGCTATAAAAACTTCGCCAATCTTCTTTGTAATAATCGTCGTAGTAGTTGGAACCGATGCTGTTCCATTCAAAGGTTATGAAATTCCCCTGTTCATCCCGGTCCGCCAAAAGGAACCGGCTTTCGGTCCACGCCGGGTCTTCTACCGACATGACACGAAACCACAGCATCTTTCTCTGGGCCACGATTTTTGCCGCAACCTTGGGATTATGCGCGTTGTTTTTGTACTTGATAAATCGCTGGTAGAGATCATAACCTTTTGGAGTCCAAAGCACCCTACCGATGTATTTGGGGCGGAATTCTCCGTAAATAAAATAACCAAACTGATAGACACCCGCCCGCCCGACCAAAATCTTTCGATTTTCATCGTACTGGAATTCATCAAACTTTCTGCAGTCACTCCAATTGGCCATGGCATCACCCAAAATGCTGGGGCTGACAGCCCCAATGCTAAAACCATGGATCCGTCACGTAAAGGGCTCACATCCGATGGGTCCTTTTTTGCCCGTTCCAACCCACCGAAAAACCCCCTAAACTGCCGCGAAACAACACCACAGCGAGGATAGAATGCAGACAGCAATCGGGGTAATCGGCGGCAGCGGAGTCTACGAGATTGACGGGCTGGCAGACGCGCAATGGATCAGTGTCGAGAGCCCCTTCGGCGCACCGTCAGACGATCTTCTGATCGGCCACCTGAACGGTGTTAAAATGGTATTTCTGCCGCGTCACGGGCGCGGGCATGTGCACACGCCATCCACCGTGCCATACCGCGCCAATATCGACGCCCTGAAACGCTGCGGTGTAACCGATGTGGTTTCGCTGTCGGCCTGCGGATCATTCCGGGAAGAAATGGCACCGGGAGATTTTGTTATTGTAGATCAGTTCATTGACCGAACATTTGCCCGCGACAAAAGCTTCTTTGGTTCCGGCTGTGTGGCCCATGTCTCGGTCGCGCATCCAACCTGCCCTCGTCTGGGCGAGGCCTGTATCAAAGCGGCTGCAAGCCAGGATGTTAGAGTGCATCGGGGCGGTACTTATCTGGTGATGGAAGGTCCGCAATTCTCCTCCCTGGCCGAAAGCCGGTTGTATCGCGAGCAATGGGGTTGTGACGTGATCGGAATGACCAACATGCCCGAAGCCAAACTGGCGCGCGAGGCAGAGCTTTGTTACGCCTCGGTCGCCATGGTTACGGATTATGACTGCTGGCACCCGGAACACGGCGAGGTTGATGTCGCCAAGGTAATCGCAACACTGGTCGGAAATGCTGAGAACGCCAAGGGATTGATTGCCGGTTTACCAGCTTTGCTGGGCGACAACCACACAGATTGTCCGCACGGCTGCGATAAAGCACTTGAATTTGCGGTGATGACCCAACCCGACGCCCGCGACCCGGCAATGTTGGCCAAACTTAACGCCGTGGCCGGACGGGTTCTGGGGTGAACCAGACACCCAAAAAAGTTCTGCTTTTGGGGGCAGACGGGTTTATCGGGCGGCATATTGCAATCACGCTGAGGCGGGCGAAAATTCCTGTCCTGTGCTGCGCCCGGCGCACCGGCGCGCTTGAGCGTATGGGGTTCGAGACCCTCAAGGCCGATCTGCAAAACCCCGAAACGCATGCGCCACGCTTCTGGCAGGCCAGGCTGGATGGGGTTGACGCGGTGATCATCGCAGCGGGGCTGCTGACCGGCCCTGCCAGGGCGTTCCATGCCGTGCACGTGGACGCGCCAACAGCCCTCTATGCGGCCATGCCTGAAGGTGCGCGGGGGGTTCTGATCTCGGCAGTCGGCATTGATGCCAACACGCTGTTTGCTGAATACCGGCGCGGTGGCGAAGCCGCGGCAGAGGCTGCATCCATCCCCGTTGCGATCCTGCGCTGCGGGCTGGTGCTGGGTGACACGTCCTATGGCGGCAGTTCGCTGATACGCGCGTTTGCCGCGCTGCCCTGGGCCATGCCGGTGCCCGGGCGCGGCGATCAGATGTTCAACCCGATCCACGGTGACGATCTGGCAGAAGTGATTATCGAGGCAATCCACGGCAAATTTGGCACCGACCCTCTAGACGTTGGTGGGCCGGAGCAGGTGACGCTGAGCAGCATGTACCAGTCCTATCGCCGCTGGCTGGGATTGCGCAAAGCGCCGTTGTTGCCGATCCCGTTCTGGTTTGCACGGGTCTGCGGGACACTGGGCGATCTCCTCCGGCTCGGGCCGATTTCCCGCACCGCTCTCGATCAGATCAACCACGATGTACTGGCTGACACCTCCCGCCTGCAGGCGGAAACCGAAACCACCATCCGTCCGTTCAGCGATTTCGTTCACGGCCGCGCGGCGGGTACCCAGGATTTGTGGCAGGCGCGGCTCTATCTGGTGCGCCCGCTGGTGCGGGTGGTACTGGCCGTAATGTGGATCCTGTCGGGCCTAGTCGGCCTGCTGGCACCTCCAGAGGCATTCCTGCCGTATCTGGGTGGAACAGGTTTAAGTGACGGTGTTCTCACAAGCCTCGCACGGACGGGCGGCGTCGTTGATCTCGCGATTGGCGCCGCGCTGTTGCGGGCCTGGCGACTGAAGTTGATGGCTGTGGCGCAACTGGTAATGGTGGCTGGTTACACCATCGGCCTGACCCTGCTTGCACCCGGTCTGTGGCTGCTGCCCTTTGGCGGACTGTTGAAAAACCTGCCGATCCTCGTTCTCCTCGTCATTCACCGGGTGCTGGAAGAGGAGCGGTGATGGACCCCTATCTGATCACCAAATGGCTGCACATCCTGTCTTCAACCGTGCTGTTTGGTACCGGAATTGGAACGGCTTTTCAGATGGTCTGGGCGTGGCGAACCGGCAAGGTTGAAACCATTCATTCGGTTGCAAGGGGCGTGGTTGTTGCCGACTGGCTGTTCACCACTCCGGCAGGCATCCTGCAGCCAGCAACCGGGTTTTTCCTGGTCTATCTGCAAGGCTGGAGCCCGTGGGAGCCATGGCTGATTGCCACCTACCTGCTGTATCTGCTGGCATTCCTGTGTTGGGCACCCGTCGTGCACCTGCAAATCAGAATTCGCGATCTGGCCGGGGCAGCCGGGCGCGAGGGCCAGCCTGTGCCTGCTGAAGCTCACCGGCTGTTTCGCCTGTGGTTTTTGCTCGGATGGCCTGCGTTCCTTGCGCTGATCGCCGTTTTCTGGCTGATGGTCAGCAAAGCTGATCTGGGATTCTAAGGGCCTGCTAAATGACCAAAACCGTTGCCGATTACATCCGCACCATCCCGGATTTCCCGCATGAAGGCATCATGTTTCGCGATGTCACCACGCTGTTTGGCGATGCCGAAGGGTTCAAACTGGCGATTGACCTGCTGGTCGAGGCCTTTCGCGGCACAAGGATCGACAAGGTTGCCGGGCTGGAGGCGCGCGGCTTCATCCTTGGCGGCGCGGTGGCGCATCATCTTGATGTTGGGTTTGTCGCCGTGCGCAAGAAAGGCAAGCTGCCGGGGAACACCATCGCCGAGGACTATGATCTGGAGTACGGCACCGCAACGATGGAAATCCACGAAGATGCTATAGAACCCGGTGAGCGGGTCCTGATCGTGGACGATCTGGTCGCCACGGGTGGCACCGCAGCCGCCAGCATCCGTCTGATCGAACGGCTGGGGGGTGAGGTGGTTCATGCCGCGTTTGTGATTGATCTGCCTGATCTGGGAGGGGCCAGGGTGATCGAAAACCTCGGCGTTCCGATCCTGAGCCTGTGCGCCTTTGAAGGGGCATAGCGCTCTAGGGGACGCGTCATCACTGGGCAGAAACTGCCAAAACCGCCCCCGGATTCATAATGCCCTTTGGATCAAGCGCCTGCTTTACGCTGCGCATCGCCGCCAGTTTTGCCGGATCGCTGTATTTCACCAGATCACCGGCCTTCAGCCGCCCGATCCCGTGTTCTGCTGATATGGAGCCGTCGACCTGATGCACCAGATCGTGCACCGCATCTTTCACCGGCTCCCGCAGATGTAGGTAATCTGCCCGCGATGCTCCATTGGGCGGGAAGACGTTGAAATGCAGGTTGCCGTCTCCCAGATGGCCAAAACAATTGAGACGCAGGGGGCCGAAACCCGCAACAAGGTCTTGTCCGGCGGCAATAAACTCCGGCAAAACGTGGATCGGCACGGAAATGTCGTGGCTGGAGATAGCCCCGATGCGTTTGTTGGCCTCCGGGGTACTTTCGCGCACTGTCCAGAATTCCTGCCGCTGGCTTTCGTTTTGGGCCAGCAAGACATCCTGCACCTGCCCCGAAAGCATGGCTTTCTCCAGTGCCAGCGTCAGCCGTTCGGTCACATTTGA
Source organism: Paracoccaceae bacterium (assembly GCA_024227475.1). Lineage (GTDB taxonomy): Bacteria > Pseudomonadota > Alphaproteobacteria > Rhodobacterales > Rhodobacteraceae > Amylibacter. The sequence goes on from JAAEUI010000220.1 coordinate 29,586, forward strand.
ACCAGTGCCACCGCCGATTTCGACCAGAACTGACCAGCCGGGAATATCAGCAAAGGGCAGCCGCACGTCAGGCCGGGTTTCGCCAACAAACCGGAGCCCCTGTGCATGGATCAGTTCAAAAGCGCTGACCAGCCCGTCAAGAGTGTCTCCCAGGCGCGTCAGCAAAGCCAGTGCATCAGCAGGTGAAGCCAGCGTCACAAACGCAGTTGCCGTTTCTGCGGGCTTTGGGAACAGTTTCAGACATGCAGCCGTGATAACGCCAAGCGTGCCTTCCGAGCCGACCAGTAAATTGCGCAGATCATAGCCGGTGTTGTCCTTCCTGAGCCGCCTCAGCCCGTGATAGACCGAGCCATCCGGCAGCACCGCCTCAATCCCAAGGCACAGATCACGGGCGTTGCCGTAGCGCAGCACCTGCACACCGCCCGCATTGGTGGCGAGATTGCCGCCGATCCGGCAAGAGCCTTCGGACGCGAGAGACAGCGGGAACAGGCGGTCAGCTTTGTCGGCTGCGGCCTGGACCTCGGCCAGAATAGCGCCAGCCTCCGCGACCATAACATTTCCACCAGTATCCACTTCACGGATTGCAGCCATACGTTCCAGCGACAGGACCAGGGGTTCCGGGGCATCCGGTTTTACCTGCCCACCAACCAGCCCGGTGCCGCCTCCATAGGGCACAATCGCCACACTGCGTTCTGCGCAAAACCGGACAATCCGGGAGACCTCGGCCGTTGTTCCGGGCCGTGCCAACACCTGGCCGATGCCGCGAAACAACCCGCGTGGATCTTCCAGATAGGAAGGTGCCACCGGGCCTACCACCCCGTCAGGCAAGGTCTCGGCAAGTGCGGTTGCAAAGGCCTGATCAGCCGGGTTCAGCACGTCTGCTCTCCGTTCCTGTCTCCCCGACCAGTAACCACAGCCCCGGCAGGCCCGCAACCGGGCTCATTCGAATTCGGCCACAAACCTTGGGGGAACCACCATCACCGTTGGACGCGCCGGCAACAGATCGAGCGACATTTTGAACGTGCTGTCCTTCAGCCGGACAACCTCAAAATCCTTCTGCATCCCACCCAGAAAATCGGCCAGCGACCCACCGCCAAACCAGTGCATCGGCAGCACCACCGTAGCTTTCAGCCGCTTCATCACCCGCAACATCGCCGGTGTATCAAGCGTCAGCCCGCCATCGACCGCCGCCATAACCACGTCGAGCCGCCCGATGCGGGCGTATTGCGCATCCGTTGGTTCGTGATGCAAATGGCCCAGATGGCCGATACACATGCCGCCAACCTCGAAAATGAAGATCGAATTGCCATCCGGCACCCGCCCGGTGAAATCCGAACGGATGTCGGTGGTGACATTGCGGATCAGCATCTCGCCAAGTTCCAGGTGATGGTCTGCAACCCCACCCTTCAGGTCCCAGCCGCGCAGAATATGCGGGATTACCGGGTCCGGGAAATCGGTGTAATGGCTCGAATGGCCCTTGTTCATGGTGATGACGTCAGGGGCCTGATCCACCAGCCCGATGAAACCGTTGTAATCGGTGACCACGCGCAGACCACCGTGGGTGTCGAGCATGTACATCGAGTGATCGACATAGGAGATGAGGACCTCGTTTTTGAGAATCGCATCATTGCTGCCGGCAAGGTGAACCGGTGGGCCAAGGTCCGCAAAGGCAAGGCAGTGGGAGGGCATGCGGGTTTGGGCCTGGGTGGCAATCGCGGTAGATAAAATCAGAATAACAGCTGTCAGGATCAGCGGGCGAACCATCGAACACCTCGAATCGCAGGGGCGGGATCAGCTTAACGTGGATAGGGCCTGTTCCCTAATGTGCCTTCAAAGAGCGCCCGCTAACGGGACGAAGCCGTCATCCAAGATGCGGTCAGCCAACTAGTTCGGCTACGTATGTTTGCCGCCGATCTCACTTCATAGAATTGATGGCGCCCATGGCAATTTCGAGATGGGAATCCGCATGAGTCCGGGCCGACAGCGACAATAGCTCGCGCGCCGTTGCGCCAGCCATGTCGGTGTTTCCAAGCTTCTGCTGCAAGCGCATTTGGTCGGCCAATATCTCGACCAGCAACCCGACATAGAGGTCAGTCACCGAACAACATCGCGCGCGCGCATGTTCCAACCAACTTTCAGCTGCTAGCAAATCACCACCGTCAAGCTGCAACAGCGCAAGTGCGCGGGCATTTGCGGCTTCCCAGCAAGGGTCGTCCAACTGACTGCTCAGAGCCAACGATTCCTCAAGCTTGATTTGCGCAGAATTGTCGGGCCTGAACAGAATGATCTGAGCCTCAGCCAACAGTGCTTGCGGCCATGGCTGAAAAGCAATCCATTGGGTTTCGTCGCATAATTTCAGGCAGGTTCTAAGCCAGGTTTCGGCGGTTGAGGTATTCCCGGCGCGCAGTTTTCCCCATGCGCCAATTCCCAACGCCCATATTTCCCGTCGCCGGTTCCCGCATTTTCGGGAATATGCCAACGACTGTTCAAAATGCGTCAACCCGCTTTTGGTGCTTCCCCAATCCACAAGATTGAAGCC
>JAAEUI010000221.1 GCA_024227475.1 Paracoccaceae bacterium
CGCGCCGCCGAGAGAGCAAAGGAACGCGCCGAAAAAGAGGGTGTGGATTTCACAGCCGTTGACTACATCGTCGAAAGTATGGCGTCCCCGGGGGCTTACGTGGTCGAAGGCTACAAAAACGAAATGGCCGTGGTCTACGCGCCGCCGATTTCGCTTAACTTGAAAGAGATCAAGGCAGTGGTGGCCTATCTGATGTCACTGGGCGGCGATCTGGACATGGAGGCGATCGATACTGATCCAAGCGACGTCACAGCCAGCCTTTACTCCAAAATCTCGGCAGCAGCCGAAGCCGGCGGCGGTGATCCGGAACTCGGGGCAATCGTTTATGAAGACAACTGCATGGAATGCCACATTTTGAACGATGATGATGGTGGCGAAGTTGGCCCGGACCTGAGCGGGGTCGGGGCAACCGGGCTGGATTTCGTATCTGATTCAATCCTTTCGCCGGCGAAAGCCATAACTGAAGGCTATGAAACTTATGTTGTGATCAACAACGAAGGCCGCCAGTTCACCGGACTGAAAACCCGCGACGAGAATGGCGAGATTGATATCACCAACGCGCTTGGCGACATCGAGACCATCGCCAGTGCGGACATCAAGGAAATCCGGGTCGATGACACGGTCAGCCTGATGCCGGACGATATTTCCGAAATTCTGACGGTCAAGGATTACCAGGACATTCTGTCTTACCTGATGCTGCAGAAACCGGTTGAGGAGCAGTGAGGATGCGAAGAATTGGTACATTCC
>JAAEUI010000222.1 GCA_024227475.1 Paracoccaceae bacterium
GACCTGATCCTCGTATCTCCATACGGGCCCGCGGCGTGTCAAAGCCGCAATCAGAGGTCGGACACACGTCAGAACCCGATCACATTGCCAAAACCAAACCAAGAAATCGCTTGCATTACCCGGGGCGTCCACACACGTCCGTTGACCGCCCTTTCTCGGTCCTGAGTCCGAAAAACGTCCGGCAATGAATGCCTAAGCGGACAGTGCCAGAAAGATTTGTGTGTGTCGTTCGTAGGTTTCTTTCAAACGATAAACAGTTGCCGGAATTTCTCAAAAATTTATCGCTGTTCCATCGATATTCGGCTGCTGGCCCAGTCGGGTTGTTTTGTAACCTGAGCCGCTTTGAGGGCATTTTGCACATCTGGCGGCATTGGCACTACACCACCAGAATTGCTGTCAAAATGTAGACACATAAATTCAGCCGTGGCCCGCTCAACACCGTCTACCTTCATGACCGATCCCATATGCAGTCGTTTGGAATCCGAGCCCAAAATCATGCTTTCGGTATCAATGCTGGCCGGGGCGGCAACCTCTTTCAGGTAACGAACATGATTTTCCACAGTGTACATCGCACCGCCGGTGGCTTCAAAATACTCTCGACCAATATCAAAATGGGCCAGCAGTTGCCAAATCGCCTCGGTAAACGCTACCGCATAGTAGGCATCGCTCAAATGGCCATAGCTATCAAGCCAGCTGTCTTGCAAAGGTTCTGAAAAAAATTTCAGCAAGCTCATGATCGCCCCCGAAACTATCGTTCGAGTGGACGATACTAGAGTTGTCGTTAGCTGTCGACCGGCGTTAGCTATTCTCAGGGTTCCCATGCACCGCACATCGATAGCGAGAGCGATAACTAGGCACGCTTCTGCAGTTGGGGGTAGACTTTCCGTCGATCAGGTCTGATCGCCAACCGCGAAGTTGATGATCGCGCTGTGCCAAAGATCACAATCCCGGCAAGAATTTCATGCAATCGGTGGTTGATTTTTCGAACGCCATTCGGTTAACATATATTGCGGTACGACAGCATCACTTCGAGAGGGATCACCCATGACAAGCGGTATTCGGAATGTCTTGCGCCAGGCTCAGATTGAAGTGACCGCGCCCCTTGAACAGTGGCCTGCCTTGAAAGTCCTCCCGGGCGTCGAATGGGAGGCGCCAGGATTGCGAGAGACCATCCCCGGGGCCATGTCCGCCGTCGGATTTGCGACGCCCGAGGCGTTGCAGGCTTTGCTTGAACAGCACGTCACGGTGACGGTCCTGCTCACGGCAGATGACCTTGAGGCCAAGTTGCAACAGGCAGAAGAGCAGACGAGCGTTGGCTTGGGACTGAGGGTTCTCGATGTCAGGGGTGACCTTGTTCACCTGAGAGACCTGGTCGCGGTTCCCGATCTGGTCCTGCTGTATCACACTGCCGCGCCATCAAAACAGGCCCCCGAAGACGAGAGCAAAACTGCCCTGGTGTGGCAGGTAACCTGCCTCGCGACGCATCGATCGATGAAGTACCTCGAGGCCATGGATGTTGAAATCGAGAGCATCGTCTCCTCCGACGAAATGAATACTCATCGCGATCGCTTTTTCGGTGAGGAAGAATTCATTGAGGACGAATAGGAGGCGACGATGCCTTACATGGATTTTCACGAAATCAACGCACAAATGAACTTCTTGGCCCGGCAGTATCCCGGAGAGTGTGAGGTTCAGGATCTCCGATACAAGACCGTTCAGCGCCGCCTTGGCCGCTTTATTCGGCTGACGAATGATTACCAGCCGTTGGAGAAAAAGCAGATCTTGATCGTCGCCGGCGTCCACGCGTGTGAAAAGGCGCCGCCTGATGCAGTACTTGATTTTGCCGACACACTTCTGACGGCCTATGCGCGTAATCTGGGCGTTGCCGTTGGCGGCTATTCTATCGTGGCCAACGACGTCAAGAAGATCCTCGAAACAATCCATATTTACATCGCGCCGCTGATCAACCCCGATGGACGTACTTACGCGATGCGCGGACACGGCATGTGGCGGAAAAACCGGCGCCGCTTCCAATCGGGAAACGTCGGTGTCGATATCAACCGAAACTACGACATTCTCTGGGATTACGAGAAATACTTTAAACCGGATGCCAACGGTAACTATCCAGTAAAGAACTCGAAGGATGAGACATCCGATGAGTACATCGGTCCATCGGCCTTTTCGGAACAGGAAACCAAAAATGTCCGGTGGCTGTTTCATCGTCACAGCATCGATGCCTTTTTCGACATTCACAGTTACACGGGCGGCATCCTGCATCCTTGGGCCCTTGAGGAGCGGCAGGGGCGGAACCACCGAATGGCCTACTGGAACCCTGAACACAATCCGGGTGGAAGGGCGGCACCGCGCGACGGTTTCAACCAGCCGGGCTATCTTGAGTACATGGAGGCCGGCCGATGGAACCGGCACGAAACGACCGCTGACCTCATGGCGGATGCCGCCAAGCAATCGCATGGACGACCGCATTCCTCGGGAGACCTCAAAGCCGTCTTGCCTTGGTACAATTCCGTTACGGGGTCTTCAATAGACTTTGCCTACAAGACCAATCCGCCGGAGAACTTGGCCTTCGCGATGGAAGCCGGCAAGGACGCGGACGGGTTCGATCCCGACCCCACCACGGAGTACCCGAGGGTACGGGACGAGATCATCGCTGCGCTGCTAGCCGCTTGCCTTGACATTGCCGACAACGGAACGAACAGCGCCGCTGGCGGTGGCGGAGGCGGTGGCGGCGGCAGTGGTTCAGGCGGCGGCAGTGGTTCAGGCGGAGGCGGCGGGTTACGCGCGACGATTTCGACACCGGGAACAGCGCCTGCCGCCAGTACTGCAGGTTCGGTTTCCCCCCGTCTTTGGCACGTATATCCTTGGTGGTTGACACCGTTGGGAGCGCGACCCGGGCTCTCAACCTCATCTGTGAGTCTTGTTACAACGTCAATACCGCTGCCAGTCACCACGGTAGCTGCGCCTGCAATCCCACCTCGCACAGGTGCTCACGTCATGGAACTGGAAACGCATCGTGCGACCGGTGGCCAGGTCATCAAGGCGACATTGATGGATAGCTCCATCGACTTCACGCAGGTGGATGCGCAAACGCTTCGAGCAGAGATCACATTCAATTGGTCGGCGGGCGCTGTTGCCGGAGCCATCACCGCCTTCGACTGGGGACTGACCGTCCTAAACGACCGGCAAGTCGAATTCACGATGCCACCGGTGTCACCGACGCCGGGCGGTGTCCCGCAAGGCAACTATGATGTCATGTTCCTCTACCATCCCTTCGGATGGTCGGCACCCGCCGATCGGTCGGTTTACCTGCATACGTGACCGGAGCCGGGTCGATTTGTTCATATGGAACAGGACTGGGCAGTTGGGCGCGTCAAGCAAAGCAGAACTTCGCCGCAAGGCCGCAATTTGGAAATATGGGCTCGGAGTTGACTTTTGGAGTTTAACAATAAGGAGCCTAACTAGCGGTTTCGGCCTTTAGCCGCCGTTCATTCTACCAGTCAGCGCCGCATTGCAGCTTTCGCATGGCGGACATAGGCCCGGTGACCAGTATGGTTAGTTATCGCACCGCCTCGGCCCGCGCCATCAACCCAGCCAGCGCAATACCGGATATCAAGTGCCAGATCCCCCAGAACGCGGCCACCACGGCCATCCCGCCCAGCCCGCTGAAGAACCCAAAGATCAGGATCAGTCCAAGCCCAGAATTCTGAATGCCGGTTTCAATCATCACCGCGCGGCGGTCAAAGGCTGATAGCCCCATCAGGGTAGCCGTGGCATAGCCCCCGCACAGCGCCAAAGCGTTGTGCAATAGCACCAAAGC
>JAAEUI010000223.1 GCA_024227475.1 Paracoccaceae bacterium
CAGCATCGCTGAGCGCCCCTTGTTTGGTCAGTTTGTCAAAGACGCCGGACAGGCGGTCGGACAGATTTTCAAACATGCCTTAGCGCCCTTTCACAGCCGCAGTTCACCCTTAGTTAGGAAGCCTTGCGCCAAACGACAAACGCACCCGTGGGCGAATTTCGCTGACGGGTGGCGATCCTGAGACCGGAAGTTTGGCACTTCCTCGTGGATTGGGGCGGTTTAGAGGGGGTTTGGGTGTTAGTCAAGCGGTTGCGACTATTCCGGCGGAATGGTCTTTCCCCAAAAAACAAAGTCGACACCGGCTCCGCTCGCGCTTAACCGCCAATGGGTGAAATCACCATAAAACGGGCAGGTGTTGCCGCGGCCCTGCAAGATCAGCTCGGCAGAAACCGGCCCATTGATACCGGCCAGAAAATCGCCGGTTCCCACCATGCTCCCGGATAGCCGCCACTCCTTGTAGAGCAGGGTCATGTTGCTGGTGAAGGCAGGTGCCGGGTCAACTCTGAAAATGTCGATGCTGTCTGGCAGGTTCATGGTCAAAACACCGCCTTTGCTGTCAGGCGATGAAAATGTAAATACCAGCGCGCCACCTTTGCGCTCGGTTTTAACCTGATAGTCGTACTGCGGCGTTCGGATACCTTTGGCGCAGTCGATGTCGCATGCAGTAACGTAGAGATGCGCAGTGTCAGCGAACTGAATCGAACTTAGTTCACTCTGTAGCCAGTCATCTATTTTTGTTGTGTAGGAAGACCGATCGGCGGTATCAGCGCAACAGGCGCAGCTTTGCGCAGGCGAGGCCAGCGTCAGTGACGCGAGGAGCGGTAATACAAAAGCCGATTTCACCCAGGTGACTGTCGATATCATTCCCATGTCTTTTCCGATGCTGCTGCTTGAGCAAGTTTACCAAACTTTCCCTTGAATGCAGCTTTTGTTTGAGTTGGGCATTGCTCTGGCAACACAATCACTGCTTGCGGTTCGGGCCCTGGGCAGGCAAGGCTGGCGAAATGAAAGACAACCATTTCGCGCTCGGTCATCTGGCCATGCTGACCTTTTCGATCCTGATTGCCGGATCTTTCAGCTTTGGCAACATGGTGGCAAATATGGTTGATCCGACGGCCATGATGGCGGTGCGGTTCCTGATTTCCGGGATTATTATCGGGGCTTTCGTCATCATCGGGCCGGGTTTCAAACGCGAGCATTTCCGGGCGCCTTGGCGGTATTTTCTGCTGGGTGGATTGTTCGCGATCTATTTCGTGACGATGTTTGAGGGCCTGAAAACCGCAACGGCGCTGTCGGCCTCCGCCGTGTTTACGCTGACGCCGATTATCTCGGCGGTTTTCGGCTATTGGCTGCTCAGCCAGATCACCACGCGCTGGATGGCGCTGGCGCTTGCTACCGGCGCGGGTGGGGCGCTCTGGGTGATATTCGGTGGTGATATCGGGGCGTTAATCCGGTTTGACCTCGGACGGGGCGAGGCGATCTACTTTTTTGGTTGCATCGCCCATGCGCTTTACACGCCGCTGGTTCGCAAGCTGAACCGGGGCGAACCGACCATGGTTTTTACCTTTGGCATGATATTCGCTGGCTGGCTGATCCTCACCGTGCTGAGTGCACCTGAAATCATCCGTGTGGACTGGCTGGCACTGCCCCGGATTTTCTGGATCACCCTGTTCTATCTGGCGATCTTTGCCAGCTCGGTGACATTTTTTCTGCTGCAATTCGCATCCATGCAACTGCCGTCAGCGAATGTGATGGCTTATACCTATCTGACGCCGACCTGGGTGATTTTCTGGGAGCTGGCGTTGGGCCACACAGGGCCGCCGGTTATTGTCGGTATCGGGGTTGCTGTAACGGTTGTTGCATTGCTGATGTTGCTGCGCAGACCTGAGATTCAGCGGCGGTAGAGCGGCCCGAATACCTTGTAGTGCAGCGCTTCAAGCACAACCGCATTGGTGTTCAACGTCAGGATTTCATTCGGGCTGCCATCCGCTTCAAACAAACCGGCGTACCAGCCACGCTCAGATTGCAGGTGTTTGACGGCATCAAGCAATTGTTTGGAATAGGGGTCCCGCATCAGTGCCCACCAGCCGAAACTGGCCTTGGTGGAAAACCCGCGTTTGGCTGAGACATCGACACGTTTGGCCGTAACAGAAACAAAAGCAGTGTAGTCGACCAGCAGTGCGTTGTAGGCAAAGTAGGGCTTGCCCTTGATATGGTCCTCGCTGAGCGAGGTCAGCGTGCCGGTTTCGCGCCAGCGGTAGAATTGGGCGGCGTAGACAGCAGAGGCCACCAAATGGGCCTCTTCTGTCCAGCCGACTTCCAGCGCTTCCAGCAGGAAAGGTTCGGACGTTGTGACAGATGAGACCCCATGGGTGGATTTAGTTCGGATATCCCCGGGGATGAGGATATCCCTATACTTCTGATGTCGCAGAATGGGCCCGTATTGCGCTGCCAGTTTCACCGGCAGACCCACCAGCAGCCCGATCTGCCCAGCGTATTGCTCGTAGCCAATCCGCCCTTCCTGCACCAATTGCCCCTGCGCCTTGCCGCGCACCGCGATACCCTGAAACCGCCCGGCATTCACCAGCAAGGGCAGTTCCCAGCGGTTGATCAGGTGCTGGGCCAGAACCTGATGCTCGGGAAACTCCTGCGTTGCCACAAGCATGCCGGACACAAGCCGCATGATATCCAGCGCCGACCAGCCGACGCCGGTTTCAGTAACCTTGTTGGTATAGTCGGTCATTTTCAGGGTTTTGGTGTTGTAGACCTTATTGGGCAACTGCCCGCGAAACAGCGGGATGCGGGCCAGGCTGTCGAGCACCCGTGAAAGCCGTGCCGACGCTTCTTTGCGCGTGATCAGGCCAAGGCGATAGGCCGCCGTCATCGCCAGCAGATAGCCGCCTTCGTCCCAAAGCGTGGTGGACGGGAAGTTGTTGACGGCCGATACAAGCCCGGTTTCGGGGTTCTCGTTCACCACAAAATACTGCCACGCCGTTCGGGCGAATTGGATTTCTTCGGGTGTCAGAATTTCAGGCACCGGGCCGCCGAGCCCGGTCAGGGTCTTCCATTGCGGCTGGGCGGGCGGGGAGGGCAGCAGCATCACACCGACCACCAGAAGAAATCGCAGAAGCGCCATGAAATTTGCAGGTATCCTGTTGCTGAGCAGTGCGTCAGGCCAGAATAGGGCGCAAGTGATGGCAAAAGGTTAAAGCGACTCGTCACGGGCCAGCGTCTCGGCGGCCAGGAATTTTTCGAAAGCTTCCAGGTTCACCGCCTCAAACTGCCCGAAGCCCTCCATCCAGACCGACACATCCTTCAACGCCTCGGGTGCCAGCTTGCACCATTTCACCCGCCCGCGCTTTTCCTGCTCGATCAGCCCGGCGCGGGTGAGGATTTGCAGGTGCTTTGATATCGCCGCCAGCGACATTTCAAATGGTTCAGCCACATCCGTCACCGCCATGTCATCTTCCAGCAGCATGGTCAGAATCGCGCGGCGAGTCGGGTCGGCAAGGGCGGCGAAGGTAAGGTCGAGCGTGTTGGCCATGCAGGAATGGGTAGCGGGGAACGGGGCGGAAGGTCAACCGGATGGTTGAGAGTAACACGCCAGGCAGGCTGAACCTGCGCAAAAGGACTTGCTGGCCTGCCCTGGCTCGCGTCAAAGGTGCAGGTCTTCACGAAATGTAAGAAAACGCTTGCTAACTCTGCTGTTTACACTATCGCAGTAGGCACGGTGCAGAAGAATTGGATTCCCAGAGTATGAATGACGAGTCAGGGATCCCATCCCAAGAAGCCGACGCCCCCCCTGCAAGCGACTGGACCCGGATCATGGCAAAGTACCGCCAGCCAAGTTTCGGGCGCTCGCTTTGGGAAATTTTTGTAACCGTTGTTCCATTTGTTGTTCTGTGGGTGCTGGCTTATCTCGCGCTCTCGGTCAGCGTCTGGCTGACCATCGGGCTCTGTGTGCTGGCTTCCGGATTTTTAACACGCCTGTTTGTGATCCAGCATGATTGCGGCCACGCAGCCTTTTTCAAGTCACGGGTGGCAAATGACTGGCTTGGCCGGGTCATCGGAGTTGTTACCCTAACTCCTTACG
>JAAEUI010000224.1 GCA_024227475.1 Paracoccaceae bacterium
CAGGATATCCGGAGGCAGCGGTAACGATTTGATCCACTTGGGGTCGGGGGTTGATACGCTTGTGTTTGGCGTTGGACATGGTGACCCCAAGTTCAACAGCAAATCGACTAAGTGATTGATATTGTTATGGCGAGGTTCGCCATCGTGTGACTACGCGACGGGATTTAAGCGGGTTTTGGCAGTTCCAGGGTGTTGAAGAGCTCCAATTGTTCCGGGGTGATTGTCGAAAGCCCATCCAGCGTTCGCTCACCAATACGGGTTTTGTGGCGTTGAATGCGCTCGAGCAGATCGAGAGCGCTACGTGGGCTTGCGCCGTGGCCCTTGGCTTTCAGGCGCAGGCGCATGACGCGATAGAGCACGAGTGCCAGGAAGCAGATCATGGCGTGAGCGCGGATACGGTCTGGCAGTCGGTGGTGAACCGGCGCGATCTCGATGTCTGATTTGAGCACGCGGAAGCCGCGCTCGATATCCGCGAGGCCTTTATAGCGCGCAACGGTCTGTGCGGCTGAGAGGTCGGACGCGTTGGTTATCAGCGCGAGTTTGCCATCGAACAGCTCAACCTCAGCAATGGCGTTTTCATCGACGCTGTAGCTGAAGCGGTCCGTGTTGAGGTCGGCCTTCAGGAAGCGCGTCAGTTCGGCCTCTGCCACTGCGCGGGTGAAGCGGCTGTAGGCCCCACGGTCGCAGGCGCGGCGGCCTTTGGCGGTCTCGCCCTTGTCCTGCGCGTTGAGCTTGCGGGTCATCTTCTCGGCCATCGCCTCCAGTTCAGCGATACGCTCCCGGCGCCGTTGGCTCTGCTCAGCCTCTCGTACGGGATCATGGGTCACAATGAGCCGGTGGCCAGCGAACCGGCTCTCGGCCAACCCGTCCTCGTCAAAGCTGAGCGCCCGGAAGGTCTCGACCAGGTCTTTGTAACGGCGCGCAGGGACGGCCAGGATGAACTCCAGCGTGCGTCCACCCTGTTCGGCCAGCTGTGTCAGGGCATCGATGTTGTCGAGGCTCAGAAGGCCGCGGTCAGCCACCAGGATGACGCGCTCTATGGGGAAGCGTTGCAGGACGGTGGCCAGCATGGCCTGAAGCGTTTTGGTCTCGGCCACATTGCCCGGATGCACGGTGTGCATGAGTGGAAGGCCTTCAGCAGTCTGCACGACGCCCAGAACGAACTGGCGGGCGATCCCGCCCGTTTCTTAGAGCGAAACCAATCCAATTGAATTCACCCAACACCGCGAACGCGTTTGGAAAACCAAACTCTGCCTCGCGGTGTTGGGCGAATGCTCGAATCTGAGCAGATTGGTTTCGCTCTAGTTCAAGCCATAGGCGCGGATGTCTTCCTCGACCTCGCCTTCACCGTGAATGCGCACGGTGGTCAAATCGTAGAAGACGACGGTCAGATCGTGGTCGACCAGGGGCCGGATCTGTTTGGCCAGCTCGGCTTCTACGCGATCGACATTGTCCATGAGCGCGTCCATGGCACGCAGGAGATGATGATGCTCGACCTTAGCTGGCATCTCGGGCATGGCGACGGTGTCGAGCCAGCGCAGGCAGCCAAGCTTGCTCGTGGGGTCGCACAGGCGGTTGAAAACCATCGCCCGCACGAGGGCCTCCACATCCAGCTTCCGCTTTCCGGATCGAAGGGCGCGCCCCAGAGCGCGGTCAAAACCCAAATCCTTCCAAAGCGCGTGGAGCGCGAAGACATCTCCAAAGGCCTTGGCCGGCGCATATGTGATCTCTGGTACTGCGGGTTCATCCCGTCCGGCCACACGGCACAGCCCACGAATCAAAGCGTCGAGGTGATTCTCTTTCATGCCATCGATGCGCCCGAGGTTGGCGACAACCCGATGGCGCGGCTGCCCGGCCTTGTTGCGATAGGATTCAACAACCTGCAAGTAACGCCGCCCACCGCTTTTGTTGATCCGTACAAACATACCTACAGGTTACATTGTACAGGCCCAATAAACAAGTCGCTTTCGGCGATAGACGTGTGACTACAATCATTTACCCAACCTATGCCGTAACTCATTGAAAAGACTCAGGCTGCCAACCCAATCGAGCAAAATCTCGGCAGATTTTGTCGAACTTGGGGCACCTGCACCATGCCCTCGGGGGTAACCGTTGCCAAATTCTCAACAAACTGTTATTGCCGCGGTCACTTGTTCTTTTTGACCGATGCGAGTATTTTTTAGCTGTGCCGGTATTGGGCAGTTTTTAGCTGTGCCGGTATCGGGCAGGGTGGCTGCGACAGCAGGGCAGTGTGTCCTGCTCTCTTTTTTTGCGGGTAAATTTTGGGGGACCGAACATGACAGGTACGGTAAATCTAACGGCATTCTATCTCGGCAACAAGAATGATGACGCTGGCAAGTCCGGGACTACGGCCAATGCGGTAACTGTCACGATTAAAGATAATGACAGCGATGGTTATATTAGGGAAAAAGGCGGTAACGGCCCAGGAGATCTCATTAACGGCGAATTGATCGATACCTTCAAACATAACTCGACTTTGGAGGTTGGCGGAGTGACATACACAGGGTGGTACGTTGCCTACAAGGACAGCAACGGCCATGAGGAATTGTACTTCGTTCCAACAGATGGTAACGTCCCCGTCACCGGCACGCTTGATGCGGATGTTGACCTGGACGGCGACCAATGGGATGAATGTATTCCTTGTTTTACTCCGGGAACGATGATCGTCGCCAAACCTGGTCTGGTGCCAATCGAGACATTGTCGGTGGGAGAGAAGGTTCTGACCCGCGACAATGGATTTCAGGAAATTCGCTGGATTGGCACGCGATCAATTCCGCATTCCGTTCTGCGCAGTGTAGAGAAGACGCGGCCTATAATAATCCGAAAAGGGGCGATGGGCGGGGGGTTGCCGGTGCAAGACCTGATGTTGTCTCCCAACCACAGAGTGTTGATCAATAATGAAAAACTGCGGTGGAATTTGGGGCTGACAGAAGCGCTGGGATCATCAAAACACCTTGTTCACAATCAGGGCGTTATGCCGGTACTGCCCGATAGCGTAACATATATCCACATGATGTTTGACCGACATGAACTGGTGCTGTCGAACGGTCTGTGGAGCGAAAGCTTCTGTCCTACGATTGAACCTCTGAATGGGGTAGATCAGGAGCATCGGGAGGAGATCTTTTCCCTGTTCCCCGAACTGAAAGAGCAAGCCAGCTGTAAGGTTAGCAAGCTTGTCCGACCCGCCATCAGAAGGTATGAAGCAATGTTGGTGTGAACGGCTGTCAGCCCCGGCGCGAAATGGGCCGGTTTCCCGGTGGTTCCTGCAGAGTCCAGGTTTGACCGGCGCCTTGGCGCGCGTGCTCGCCAGATAGCTAACGCTTGCCAATGCGCGCTGGCCGCTGGCTAGTATTGATCCACCAAAAGAGCTATCGAAAGCTCTGGCAGAAATGCCAACGCGACAGCTTTCGTCGCTCCAGATGCGTGTTCTGGAGTCATCGCCCGCCGATGGGTCGTCGAACGCACATTTGCCTGGCTCGGAAGGTGCAGGCGCCTCGCAAAGGACTGGGAAACTTCAATTGCTTCCTCTGATGCGCGGCTCCTAATCGCATCAATCGTAAGCGGTATCAGGTCATCTTGTCAAAGTTCCATGGCATGAGCTCATCGATGCGGGCGGCGGGATGACCTGCTGCGATGGCTTCGAGGGTTGCCTTGAGATAGGCGTATGGCTCGACGTTGTTGAGCTTGCAAGTCTCGATCAGGGAGGCAAGGGCACAACAGGCCAAAGCGGCCATTCTTGCCTCGGCAC
>JAAEUI010000225.1 GCA_024227475.1 Paracoccaceae bacterium
AGGATTACGTCTTTGATCCGCTTCATTATCTGGCGCTGATTGAACAAAAGACCAATGCGCTTGATCAGGCTGCCCCGCTGGCGGATTGGGAATTGCCTGAAGCCTTTCTCATCTTGCGTCGCCTCATGGAGGCCAGGATGGGCAAAAAGGGGAAACGCGAGTTCGTTCAGGTTCTGCGGCTGCTGGAGACATTCCGGATCACGGACGTGGAAGCCGGGGTGCAAAGTGCGCTTGAACGCGGCACCATCGGCTTTGATGCCGTGAAGCATCTGGTTCTGTGCCGGATCGAACGCAGACCGCCCCGGCTGGACATGACGGTTTACCCATATCTGCCCAAAGCCCACGTCGCCGTCACATCCGCTCGCGATTACATGGCACTTCTGCCAGGAGGCCGGTCATGACCGATACACCCCAGCTGTTACTGGCCCATCACCTAAAGGCTCTGCGCCTGCCGACTTTCCTGCGTGAGTATGACAAAGTTGCCAAACAATGCGCGGCAGAAGGCATTGATCATTCCCGCTATCTTTTGCGCCTCGCCGAACTCGAACTCATCGACCGAGAGCGGCGTATGGTGGAACGGCGGATCAAGGCGGCAAAGTTCCCGGCAGTCAAAAGCCTCGACAGCTTCGATTTCAAGGCCACGCCCTCGTTGAACAAGATGTTGGTGATGGAACTGGCCCGCTGTGATTACATCTCTCGTAATGAGAACATCATCGCAGTGGGAAACAGCGGTACCGGCAAGACGCATATTGGCCTCGGCCTTGGGCTGGCGGCCTGTCAGAAGGGCCTGGCTGTCGGTTTCATCACCGCATCGGCTCTTGTGCATGAACTCCTCGAAGCCCGGGATGAGAAGCGGCTATTACGCCTACAGAAGCAACTGGCCAAATACCGGCTGTTGATTATTGATGAACTGGGGTACGTGCCGCTGTCGCCAACCGGTGCGGAACTGCTGTTTGAGGTTTTCTCGCAACGCTACGAGCGTGGATCAACCATTGTGACGTCTAACCTGCCGTTCGACGAATGGACCAGCACCTTCGGTTCCGAACGTCTGACCGGCGCCCTGCTGGATCGGCTGACCCACCATGTCCACATCCTCGAAATGAACGGCGAGAGCTTCCGCCTCAGACACAGCCGCCAGGCGGCCAAGGCCTGAAACGCAAACACCGAAACCCGGTTTGACCACAGCCCCGCACAGCTTCGTTGCTATATGAGAGCACTCTGCCGTGCGGGGCTATGGACAAACCTATGCCACACCAACTGATGTACTTTCTCTCCGGCGAATGACGTAGTTTTAGTTCGGCGTTGACACGGTAAGCTTATGATTAGTAATAATAACGTCTTTATTCATTCAAGCAATGGACGCATTGCCCCGCTGATGACCGTCAACCCTGTGACTGGGGCTACTCGGTTTGTGACCAGCGATTTGGTACGCGAGGCCTACCTCGCTCCTGCACCAATTGATTGGGATCTAGCCACCCCCTTGGAGGGTAGAAACGCGCCCTGGACGGAGAGTTTGTCCACAGCGCGCGAGGAGACCACGCGCGCTGTTGAAGCCGGTCTCACATCCGTCGCCCGTGCAACCAAGTACTTGGACCCTGATGAAATCGACGTCTCGTCCCTTGTGGAAGGGCGCGCAAAAGTACATTTGATGGCACTAAAGCATCTGTGGCACGACTTGGATCGACTGCCCGAGCCGCTGGCAACTTGGTCACATGTAATAACCGACCGCAGGTTTGATGGCGACGGCACCGACCAACTCATCGATATAGAGCTTCTGGACTTCGACACCGAGCTCCCGCTCTTCGGATTCTGGAGTTCCCCCAGTTTAGTGGACGAATACCCTTGTTTGTCTTAGAGCGATAAGTGGATATTTGCGAACACCACGTGGTATTTTATGTGGTATATATTATATACAGAAAATTTTTAAGTTTTATAAACAATGCTTTGCACAGAAAGTTCTAGTGCTCCTCGGTCCGCCACTAACTCCCTAAAATCATTGTAATTTATCAACCATTTTTTCGCTGTTGCAACGCAAAGCTCATTTAGTTGCAACAGTAGTTCCTCTTTTGGACCCATGACGGCTCTCCAGCGGTCAACTTCTTCGGTGTAATGCTGGGCTTCTTTCAAGGCTTGATGCCCGAGCCAAGACATCATTCCGCGTGCTGAAAGACCCGCTTCCGCCAGCTCAATCCCGCGTGATTTCCGAAGACCGAGAGTACTCTTGGCTACCCCAGCCTTGTTCACTGTTTGGTGCTGCGGTGCAGCCAAAGAATAGCGGACATTAAAGAATCCCCAGATCATCTAAACGTTAGACAGCTTGTGCAGTTGCAATCCCGTCGTTGAACTTTGATATCTGGTCAAGAGTTTCCCAAGTCTCTTCGCTGATCCGTGATCGTTACAACGCATGGCTCCTAAATCGGGAAAAGCGGACCCTAATCTGCGAACATTTCAGAGGAGCAGGTCAGATAGATGAGGCAATTTGTTTCCAGAAAGTTCAAGAAATTACCCCGATCCACGCCCGCTCAGCCTCTCAACTGAAAATTGCTGCTTTGAGTTTTTGGGCTCCGTCCATCAGTATTTCTGTGTAATTTTCTGTCTGGTCGAGCGACAGGCGCTGTTTGGGTCCATGAACCGCAATCGCAGCAACAAAACGCCCTTTACCGTCAGTGACAGGCACTGCGGACGCAACCATATCCTCCATGAATTCTTCAGCATCCAGAGAGTAACCGCGCTTTGCGCAGACAGCGAGATCCGCCAGCAGCGACTGCTCGTCAGTATGGGTGTTCTTTGTAAGAGCCTTCAGATTCAATCCAGCCACGAACCTGGATCGTGCAGGTTTGGACAGGCTTGCCATGAATGACTTACCACTGGCGGTACAGTGAAATGGCACGTTCGAGCCGCGCGGCATCTGAATGCGGAACGGCCAGTCAGTTTCGATGCGGTCGAGATAATGCATACCGGTTTCTTCCGGGACCACAAAGTTGACGGTCTCTTTTACCTGGTCAGCGATGTCCTGCAAAATCTGGTGTCGGGTGATATGGAATCGGGAAGCATGCAGCAAACCGGCACCGATCAGGCGCAAACGACGGCTGGGGCGATACCCGTTGCTGGCGTGTTCCTTGATGAGAAATCCTTCAGCCTCCAGCGTGGAAACAAGCCGGTGTACCGTCTGTTTCGGCAATCCGATCTGCTCGTTGATTTCCGTTGGCGTCAGGGCCCGATCACTGTGGCCTACAACTTCCAGAATGAGCAGTGTTCTAAGGTTTGTTGGAATCCGGCTTTTCCCAGTCACGTAGAACTTCCTATTGCAAGAATCGTTTCTCCCAGTCTATAAGCGATCTAACGCTAAAAAACGAGACTAAAAGTCTCATTTTTTGACAAAGGGGACAATTTTTTTGGAATTTGACTTTGTCGTCGTAGGTGCTGGGTCCGCCGGTTGCGCTGTTGCCAACCGGTTGAGCGCTGATGGGAAACACTCAGTTGCACTGCTTGAGGCAGGTGGCAAAGACAGCAATCCCTGGATTCATGTGCCGGTCGGATACTTCAAAACCATGGGCAATCCCAAGACCGACTGGATGTACAACACCCAAAGTGATGCCGGCATCAATGGCCGTTCCATCGCTTGGCCAAGGGGCAAGGTTTTGGGCGGGTCGAGTTCAATAAATGGGTTGCTATATGTCCGGGGACAACCGCAGGATTTCGACCATTGGCGCCAGTTGGGCAATGACGGCTGGGGCTGGACAGACGTCTTGCCCTATTTCAAGCGGGCAGAAACCTGGCACGGGCAGGAGAATAGTGAATTTCGGGGGCAGAATGGGCCACTGTCTGTCTCACCGACGCGACTGAAACGGGATGTTGTGGATCGCTGGATCGATGCTGCGGTTACAGCCGGATACAGAAAAAACCCAGACTACAATGGCGAAGATCAGGAAGGGGTTGGTTACTTTCAGCTTACCTTGAAAGGTGTGCAACGTTGTAGTTCTGCCAAAGCTTATCTGAAACCAGCGCGGAACCGCAAAAACTTGACGGTCATTACTCAGGCTCAGACTGAAAAAGTGGTTCTCGAAAACAACGAGGCTACCGCTGTAGTGGCAAGAATCAAGGGGCAAACCCAAACCGTGAAGGCCCGGAAGGAAATTGTGCTTTCCGCGGGCTCCATTGGGTCACCGCAAATTCTGATGTTGTCCGGGATTGGTTCCAGTGACGAGTTGAAGAGCGTAGGTCTTGACGTTGGCCAGCACCTGCCGGGCGTCGGAAAGAACCTGCAGGATCACTTGCAGGCGCGTCCAGTCTATAAAACAAGCCTTCCAACCATTAATATCGAGATCAATAGCTTATTCAAACAGGCTCTAATCGGGATGCAGTATGTTCTGCGTCAGTCCGGCCCGATGACAATGGCTGCCAGTTTGGGTGCGGGATTTCTAAAAACAGACGAACGGCTCGATACGCCAGATATACAGTTCCACATCCAACCCTGGAGCGCGGATAAACCAGCCGACGGACCACATCCGTTTTCTGCCTTCACGGCGTCAGTTTTGCAAATGCGTCCGGAAAGTTCAGGCCACTTGAAACTAACCTCGGCAAGTATTGACGACCACCCGGCTATCCATCCTAATTATTTAGCTACAGAAACAGATCAACGCACAATCGTCAGGGGCATTCAGATCGCCCGGAAAATTGCAGATTCATCACCGCTAAAAGACCATATCACCGAAGAATACGCACCCGGCAAAGAGGTAGCATTCGACGATGAAGCGGCAACACTCGATTGGGCCCGCAATACAGCGGTAACGATCTATCACCCGACCGGAACCTGCAAGATGGGCGATGATTCACAGGCTGTGGTTGACGCCCGGCTGCGCGTACACGGCATCAAGGGTCTGCGGGTGGCGGATTGCTCGATCATGCCGACTATCACCAGCGGCAACACCAACGCACCAGCCATCATGATTGGCGAGAAAGTGTCGGACATGATTTTGGAGGACGCGCGCCCATGATGGATATGGTGCTAGATTTCGGCAAGATTATCATAGCCGATTTGATTCTGTCGGGCGATAACGCTCTGATTATCGGCATGGCTGCTGCGGGTCTGTCGCCGGAACTGCGTAAGAGAGCCATATTCTACGGCATGGTGATTGCCGCTGTATTGCGGATCATTTTCGCGGTTATCGCGACGAATTTGCTGGGCGTGCCCGGTATCCTGTTTTTTGGTTCGTTGCTGCTGTTCTGGGTATGCTGGCGGTTGTACATAGAAATCCAGCTGGAAGTTGACCAAAAGGCGGAATTGGCACTGGAGGCGGCTGGGAATCCGGGGGCCGGGTATACCGGCCCGCCGCGGCGAACCATGATGTCGGCGCTTATCTCCATCACGCTTGCCGATGTTTCGATGTCGCTGGACAATGTGCTTGCAGTTGCCGCGATCGCAGACGGTGACACCCAGATGCTGGTTTTCGGGTTGGGGCTGGCGATTGTTCTAATGGCTTTTGCAGCAACTATGATCATGCATTTGCTGACGCGGTATCCCTGGATATCTTGGCTTGGACTGCTCGTCCTTACATATGTTGCCGCCGAAATGATGTACCGGGGCTTTTTCGACGCTAGCAGTGGTGTTGGGCCGATGCTCGGTTTGATCGAGGGCTTTGACTTGAGCAAGGCGCACTAGCGATGATCGAAACGATACTTTCAACGAGTTTTCAACAGCTTATGGGGGAGTGAAGTAGCCATTTCTAGTTGAAGAACAAGCCGGGCCAGATGCCTTCGTGGCCGAGCTAAAATGGGTAAGTGAGAGGGCTAAAACCTAGGGAGGAACATTATGTTCAACTTTAAAACTTTGACAAAGGGTGCAGTGGCGACGGCTGTTGGCGCATCTTTGTTTGCATCTGCGGCATTCGCAGAAAAAGTATTACGCATTCAATCCGTGCTTCCAACAACAGCCGACGAAGTTGTCATGTTGAATGCATTTGGCGACGACGTTGCGGCGTTGACTAACGGCTCTTTGAAAATCGAAGTGCTGCCTGCTGGCGCCATTGTTGGTCCACGGGACATCATGGACGCTGTCGACGCTGGCCTTGTTGAAGGCGGCTTCGCTTGGACACACTACTGGGGTGGCAAGCACGTCGCTGCCAACCTTTTTGGTGCACCAGTTGCCGGTGCAGGTGTTGGCATGGACAACATCGCATTCTTGTCCTGGTTCCAGTTCGGTGGTGGTAAAGAACTTTACGACCGTCTTTGGGTCGAAATGGGCGTGAACGTGAAAGGCTTTATGCTTCAGCCAGTTGGTCCAGAGGCACTGGGTTGGTTCCCTGAACCGATCAAGTCTATGGATGACTTCCGTAAAATGCGTTTCCGGGCTCCTCCAGGTATGGTTGGTGCTGCTTACGCTGAAATTGGCGTTCCTGCCGTTGCTATGGGCGGTGGTGACATCCTGCCAGCGCTGGAAAAAGGTACAATCGACGCGGCTGAATGGTGCTGTCCGAAACCTGACTCCGTGTTTGGGTTCCAGAAAGTGCTGAAGCACTACTACCTGCAAGGTCTGCACCAGGTTGTTGTGAACGCCGACATGTACGTTAACCTCGATTTCTACAACGGTCTGTCTGATCTGGAGAAGAAAGCTCTGGAAGTTGCAGCAACAGCATCCCTGTCCAAGTCCATGTCTTACCGTATCTATGAAAACGGTAAAGCGCTGAAAGATCTGACAGAAAACCACGGTGTTATTCTGGAAGACACACCAGCTGACTATTTCACAGAGTACATGGCTGCTGCGAAAAAATCACTTCAAGCTGCCGCGGACGAGAATGCTTTCTTCGCAGAAGTATGGCAGTCTCAGAAGGACTTTGCTGACATCGCAGTTCCATTCTGGGCCGGTGCGCAAGCTTCAAACGCAAGCTTGGGTAAAGCACACGCTGACACACTGAAGTAGGTTTAATCTTACGGTGCGGGGTCCGAGCCGGGCCCCGCGCTTCTTTTTCGATAAGGGTTGCGATCCTTTTCAAAGAAGAAGCCGCCGACAAGGCGCTTACAACAAGGGAGAATGGATATGGCTGCAGAAGAGCCAAATCCCGAGGAGCTTGAAATTGCTGACGAGCTGATTGCGGAACGACGGGCGGAAGCGCCGGGAGAAACGCCCCAGGACATGACGGCATGGCAACGCCCAATCACGGCGTTCATTGACGTTCTCAACTATCGCGCTGGTCAGATTATTGCTTTGCTTTTGGTGCCCTTGATCGCATTTGTGGTTTACGAAGTGCTGTCGCGCAATCTGGACGCCATTTTAATTGACGCTGGAATGGGCGGCCTTGCAAAGGCGCTTGGCCTTGGCCCAACCCTTTGGGTGTATGACACCAGCCGCATGATTGCCGGTGTCCTGTTCATGTCTGCGGCGGGTTACGGCCTTATGCGCGGGGTGCATATCCGTGCGGACTTTTTGTACCGCAGCTGGACTGACAAAACGCAGGCCTCAGTCGACGCAACACTTTATATGCTGTTTTTCATCCCTTCGATGATCTTTTTCACGGTGGTGTCTGCGAAATTCTGGTGGCTTGCCTTTTCCACCGGCGAAACCATGGCAATCGACAGTGCATGGGGGCCCATACTGTGGCCCGCACGTACAGCAATGCCTATCGGTGGATTTCTGTTGCTGTTGCAAGGGATCCCAGAAATTTTCCGCGCTTTCCACAAAATGGGTAAAGAGCGCGAACGCCTGTTTGTTAGGGCTTTGCCGATTTATTTGATCGCGCTGACATGGCTTGTTCTGGCGATCTTTGCTCCTGATTGGGTGCCGGGTGGGGAATGGTTTACAGACGTGATGAAAGCCCGACCAGGGTTGTCCAAACCCACAATCGGATTGATCATGCTGTTCGCGATGCTGTTTGTGATTTTCATCGGCTTCCCGATTTCTTTCACGCTGATCTTCCTGGCTTTTGTGTTCGGTATTTGGGGGGCAAACTTTAAACTGACCACCCTGCTGATGACGCTGAACACAAACTCCACAATGCTGAACGATCAGTTGATGGCTGTGCCGTTGTTTGTGCTGATGGGCATCGTAATGGAGGCCGCTGGATTGATGGAACGGTTGTTCGCGTCGATCCAGATGATTATGGCCCGTGTTCGTGGTGCTCTGTTCATTGCTGTTTTGATCGTTTCAACGATCTTTGCGGCAGCGACGGGTATCGTGGGCGCGTCCGTGACGCTGTTGGGTATTATGGCTGGTGCCACGATGAGCCGGTCTGGCTATAACGTGCAGCTTGCTGCGGGTACGATTACCGCAGGCGGTACGTTGGGTATTTTGATCCCACCTTCTATCATGTTGATCGTGATGGGGCCGGTGTTGGAGGTTTCCACACTCGACCTGTTCCGGGGTGCGTTTATCCCGGGGGCGATCCTTGCGTCGCTATATCTTTTGTACACGCTCGGACGGTGTTGGATTAACCCAGATCTGGGGCCGATCCTGACCGAAGAAGATCAACCTGATACGTCCAATTTCTATGGCGCAGAAGTGGCGTTGATTTGCCTTGGTGTTCTGACAATTTGTCGTGTGTTTGGCCTTGGTCTGGGTGGAACCTTTGGTGGAGTAATCCCATTTGGTGGTCTGGTCGCATTAGCCATCATTCTGGCCATTGCATATACGGCCTATAGCAAGCTGAATGTCTTGCGGATTGTTGTGCCGATTGCCGTGTTGTTCCACCTGTACATGATCTATGTAAACATTGGCGACGACGGCGCCTTGCCGACAATGTCTATCGTGTTGGGTGCGTTCATGATGTTGTTGGCTTTCCTTGGTCGACCGATCTACAGCGCTGAAGCGGAGAAGGATTTCTATTTCTCAGACCTTTGGAATGAGTTTTTCGCAGGGCTGATGCCACCGACCATCCTGATATCGTTTGCTTTAGGATCCATCCTGTTGGGTTTTGCGACACCAGCTGAAGCCGCGGCAATGGGAGCCTTTGGGTCGATCCTATTGTCCATCGGATATCGAAAGTTTTCCGTTAGCAGTTTCTTTGACAGCTTGATCAAAGCTTTGGAAATCACAGTTCTGATCATGTTCCTAGTTGCTGCCTCGAACTTCTTTGGTGCAGAATTCAGCGCCCTGGGCACGCCGAAAATGATGACCGAGCTGCTATTGGGTCTTGATATGTCGCCTTACTTAATCTTGTTGATGGTGATGGCTTTGATCTTTCTGTTGGGGTGGCCGCTAGAGTGGGTGCCGATTGTCCTGATCGTTGTACCGATCCTTCTGCCTACAGTTGAGTCGTTGGAACTCCACGGCTTGAGCCGATACGACATGATGGTCTGGTTCGGTATTCTGGTTGCTGTGAACTTGCAAACGGCATGGCTCAGTCCGCCGGTGGCCCTGTCCGCCTACTTCCTCAAAGGGGTAGTGCCGAACTGGGACCTCAAGGACATCTATCTCGGCATGATGCAGTTCATGTTGGTGCAACTGTTGGGTCTGGCCCTGTTGTTCCTGTTCCCACAGCTGGTGCTGTGGCTTCCACGGGTTATGAGCGGCGGTTGATTCAACCGGCGTTCGCTTGACCGCTATGTCGGCAATGGTTGCAAAACAAGCTAATGATGAAAGGCGTCGTACTGCAATGGAACCTAAAGGATATCTACCTTGGTATGATGCAGTTCACGAGCATTCAGTTGCTTGGTCAGGTATTGATCATCATCTACCCGCAAATCGTACTTTGGTTGCCGGAATATCTCTCGGGTCCATAACATCGGTCAAAACGGGCGCATTTGTTGAGTTGACCATTGGGTCTCAAACGGCAGCTGCACCTAAAAATTCAATTTGCATTGGCTCGCTAGTTCAAGGCGGAAGACCAAATTACAGGAGAATATGATGCCAGTAAGTTACCTGAAAAGGGCTCCAAAAACCGCCAAAAGCGGTGCCAGCGATGTTCATGCCACAGTGGTGTCCATCTTGGAGGAAATCGAAGCCGGAGGTGACAAATCGGCCTTGGCATATGCCAAAAAGTTCGACCAATACGACGGCCCGGTTCTTCTGAGCGAAGAGGATATTGCCAATGCCAGAGCCATGGTACCGCAAAAGCTGAGAGATGATATTGCTTTTGCGCATGACAACGTGCGCCGCTTTGCCGAAGTGCAGAAATCCACAATGACGGGAGTCGAACTCGAGGTAGTATCAGGCGTGACTTTAGGCCAGAAAGTAATTCCTTGCCAGGCTGCCGGCTGCTATGTGCCGGGCGGACGTTACAGCCACATTGCCAGCGCCATCATGACGGTGACCACCGCGAAAGTTGCCGGATGTAAACACATCACGGCGTGCTCGCCTCCACGCCCTGGTGTGGGCATCAATCCGGCCATCGTCTATGCCGCCCACGTCTGCGGCGCCGACAAAATCCTGTCAATGGGCGGGGTTCAAGGTATTGCGGCGATGACCTTTGGACTGTTCGGACTGCCTAGGGCGGACATTCTTGTCGGCCCCGGTAACCAGTTCGTGGCTGAGGCAAAACGTATCCTGTTCGGGCGCGTCGGTATCGATATGATTGCGGGTCCGACCGACAGCTTGATCCTGGCCGATGCCTCGGCAGATGCACATATGGTGGCAACTGACCTGGTCGGGCAGGCTGAACATGGTTACAACTCACCGGTCTGGCTTGTGACCGATGACCGGATGCTGGCCGAAAGCGTCATGGAGATCGTGCCAACGCTTATTGACGATCTTCCAAAAATTAACCGCGACAACGCTTCCGCCGCATGGCGCGACTATGCAGAGGTTATTCTGTGCGCTGACCGTGAAGAGATGGCGACGACGTCGGACGAATACGCACCAGAGCATTTGACGGTTCAGGCTGAAGATCTGCCCTGGTGGCTGGAACGGCTAAATTGCTACGGGTCGCTCTTCCTCGGTGAAGAAACGACCGTGGCATTTGGGGATAAAGCGTCGGGTACCAACCATGTGCTGCCAACGTCGCAGTCTGCCAGATATACCGGCGGATTGTCGGTGCATAAATACATGAAGATCGTGACTTGGCAGCAGTCCTCGCGCGACGGCTCAAAAGCGATTGCAGAAGCCACTGCCCGGATTGCCCGTCTTGAAGGCATGGAGGGACACGCCCGAACCGCCGATGCGCGCCTGCACAAATACTTCCCGAATGAAGAGTTCGATCTGGTCGGGGTTGAGTAAGCACAATGCAGGGATTGTTTGATCTAACGGGCAAAGTTGCTTGTGTGACCGGGGCCAGCAGTGGTCTTGGTCGCGCGGCGGCCAGCCTGCTGGCGGGGGCCGGTGCGCGGGTCGTCGGTGTCGCTCGTCGCACCGATCAACTGAAGGCGTGGCAGCATGAAGCTGGCGGCGAAACCGCCATGGTGGTTGCCGATCTTTCGGATCGATTGGCACTGACTGGCATTGCCCGCCAGGTGGCGGAAACGTTTGGTCCGCCTGACATTCTGATTAACGCAGCCGGGATCAATACGCGCCAACATGCAGATGAGGTGACGGCAGAGGGCTGGGATCAGACGATGAACCTCAACCTTGCGACGCCGTTCTTTCTGGCTCAGGCGATGGTCCCAGAGATGAAGGCGCGAGGCTGGGGCCGGATCATCAACTTTGCATCGCTGCAATCGCGCCGAGCCTTTGGCAACGGTATCAGCTACGGCGCATCCAAGGGTGGGGTCGAACAATTGACCCGGGCCATGGCCGAGGCATGGTCGAGTTACGGCATCACCGCGAACGCGCTGGCGCCCGGATTCTTTCGGACCGAATTGACCGGCCCGGTCTTTGGCGATCCGGTTTTGGCCAAACGCAACGCCGACCAGACCTGCATCGGGCGAAACGGCGAGCCCGAAGACCTTTTCGGTCCGTTGATTTTTTTCTGTAGCAAGGCGTCTGACTATGTGACCGGCCAAGTTCTGTTTGTTGACGGGGGGTTTACTGCAAAATGAAGGCTTTGACTTACACAGATGTCGAAACGCTGGAGTATGGCGACGTTCCGCATCCGGTTCAGGCTGCTGGAGAAGACCTGATTTGCATCATGGCTTCGGGTATTTGCGGTTCGGACATGCATGCCTATCTTGGCCACGATGCCCGGCGCCCGGCACCGCTGATCCTGGGCCACGAAGCCGCCGGACTGGTTGTTGGTGGTCTGGATGAGGGCCGACGGGTCACGATCAACCCGCTGGTGACATGCGGCACCTGCAAGGCCTGCACCTCTGGGCGCACGAACCTTTGTGGCAACCGCCAGATCATCTCGATGCCACCACGCGCCGGGGCATTTGCGGAATACGTGGCGATGCCACAGGAGAATTTGGTGACTGTGCCGGACGGAATTCCACTGGAACACGCCGCACTGGCCGAGCCTTTGGCCTGTGGATGGCACGGCGTGCGGACGGGCCTGGCCGGGCATTCAGCTTCGGCGAGCGAATTGCGTGGCCTTGCCATCGGTGGCGGCGCAATAGGTTTCGGGGCGGCGCTGAGTATGAAAGCGCAAGGCCTTGATGATGTTATCCTTGTTGAGCCTCACCCCGAGCGGCGCGCGTTTCTGGCAGAACACAGTAACTTTGAAATTTTGCCATCCGAAGCACTCGATCCGGACACTCAATTTGATCTGGTGGTGGACGGTGTGGGTTTTGCAGCCACACGAACTATTGCCTCGGCAGTGACATGCCCGGGTGGCGTGATTGTGCATATCGGTCTGGGCGAAAATACCGGGGGCCTGGATATTCGGCGCATGACGCTTCAGGAAATCACCTTTTTCGGCACCTATACTTATACGGCGCAGGATTTCCGCGAAACCGCACAGGCAATTTTCGATGGCAGCTTCGGCTCGCTGGATTGGGTCACATCCCGGCCTTTGTCGGAAGGGCAGCAAGCGTTTCGAGACATTCGTTCCGGCAAAGTCGCCGCCCCGAAGACAATACTGATCCCGGTACACACGGGCTAACCGCAAATAGCCGGCATGTCGGTCCAGAACGGCCCAAGCCGAAAAGGAGCTAAAATGTACAACAAAATCATTGTGTCACGGTCACTGGAGCATGGCACTGGCAATCGCGCCATCAAATCAACTCGTGCGCTGGTCGCTGACGGCGGTGAAATTCTGGCTGTTCATGTGTACGAGATAATGCACAGTTCCGCCGGTGCCTACGTACCCAAAGAAGACGTTGCCCGTTCCGTGAAAGCCGCAGAAGAAAGCCTGG
>JAAEUI010000226.1 GCA_024227475.1 Paracoccaceae bacterium
ATGGGCGGTGGTTTCACCTGGGGCGCCGTGATGATCCGCTGGTAACCCACTATTTGGAAAAATGATGATTTTCATGCATTTATCGATGCGCTGCAACAAAATCACGGCTGTCGATAACATTCTGAATTGTCCGGTTTATGTACCATGGCATTTGTCCGCTTCTGTTCGTGGCGTTGAAGGCTGGGCCGAAGGGAGCCGTAGGCGACCGTAGGCTCGGCCTTCAACGCTGGAAGCGCGTCGAAGCAGTTCACGCGGCCTTTGTGTCTGTCCTGTCCTCCTTGAGTTCCTGGCCGTCGGCCAGATAGCGGCCAAGACAGCGAGGCCCATGAAAAATCGCCAGCGTTGCGTCAGGATATTCGTGCACCGTCACCTTTGCCTTGATGAAATGATGGCGGTGGCTCGATGCCGCGATTTGCAGGATACGTCCCTTGTAGCGCACGGTGTTGTCATTGCCGACGGTGCGCTCTTCGTGGACGCACAAAATGTCTTTGACGTTGCCTGCAAAGGGCACGAAAGCCGACCCTGCCTCTTCGGGCTGACGGGCGAACCGGGCATTGTGGGCCGGTATGAAGGTTTCCTTCAAAAACCGGTTGGCCTCGTCCATGGTGGTAATGCCGTGGAGCCGCAGCTCTTGCGGCAACCGCTGCTGCAAGGTGCCGAACATCCGCTCCGAACGGCCTCGCGCTTGTGGGCTGTAGGCCGGGATATGCTCGATGCCCAACTGATGCAGCGCGCGACCGACCTGGGTCGGGTTGTCCTTGTCAACCTTGCCGCCAGCCTCTGGCGTATGCCAGTAATGCGAGCCCCGGTCGGTGTAAAGTGAGCAGAACAGGCCCTTGGCCTCAATGACGTCCATGACCCCCTGAAAGCTGCTCATGGTTCCTTCCTCGGCTAAGAAGAAGGCCGAATAGATTTCATTGGTGGCATCGTCCATGGTCACGATCAGGTCCCACCATTGCCCCGAAACCCACTCGTGGCTGGAGCCGTCCTGGTGCAGCATCATACCCACAACAGGACGCCTGACCCGTTTGCGCCGATGAGCGCCGCGGCGTGGGGCCGATTTTACCCGGCCATGGCTCTGAAGGGTCAGACGGACCCAGTTGTAGCTGATCTTGAAGCCATGCTCGCCAACCAGCTTCTCGTGAAAATGCTTCGCTGTGTAGTCCCAGTAACGGGTGTCAAACAGGGCCAGAACCTCCATAGCCCTGTCCACCGGTATCCGGTTGTTCGCCATCCTGCCGAGGCGGCGGTCATAAAGCCCCTCAGCGCCGCCAGCCTCGTACCGGTCTGCCCAGCGACGGAAAGTCCGCACCGACATGCCCAAAATCTCTGCTGCCTGGTCCTGGCTTAACGAGCGCATCTGCGTTCGTGCGTAGAGTTCCTCAAACTTCATAATCCTCAATTCCTGTAACACTACCGTCCGTTTCATAGCCTCCCCTTTCTTTTGGGGCAGACTTTAAAACCGGACAGATCGCTTGTTACATAGACCGGACATAAAGCATGTTATACTTTGAGTCATTGAATGTCCGAATTTTGTGTGTCCGAATTTTGTGTTGACATTTCCAGCGTTTTGGATTCTGCTTTGGCTATGATCCGAGCCAATTTTCTTTCCTCCGACGAACGTTTTGAGCTGGAACGGTGTGTTCGCCGTCAGCGCGAAGACCATGGAATTGCGCGCCGCGCGAATGCGATTTTGCTTTTGGACAAGGGCAAGAGCTGCGCTGAGATTGCTGAGTTTCTCTATCTCGATGATGATACGGTGCGCGGCTGGTACAAGAGCTATCGGCACAATGGCTGGGAGGATTTGGCGCTTGATGGCTGGCAGGGCGGTCAATCGCAGATGACGGCCGATCAGGTGTCGGAACTGTGCATATGGCTTGAGGATCGATTTTGTCGTTCGGCGAGCGAGATCAGGGCGCACATCGTGGCACAGTTCGGTTTGCGCTATTCCCATTCGGGTTGTCTGAAGCTGCTACATCGTTTGGGTTTCGAGTATCGCAAACCAAAGGCGCTACCGCATGTGGCCAATGAAGAAAAGCAGGCCGAATTTATCGCGTTCTATGAGAGCCTCCTGAACAATCTGCCCGCCGACGAAACCGTTTATTTCGCCGATGCCGTGCATCCCGAACATCAGACCAAACCCGCCTTCGGCTGGGTGCGCAAAGGGGCAAATCCCGCCGTCAAAACCACCGCTGGTCGGGGGCGGGTCAACATACACGGCGCGCTCTGCCTGGAAAATTTCGACGCACCTTTTGTTGAGCCTGTTACCGTGGATGGCAACAGCGCGGTGCAGCTTCTGACGAAAATCGAAGCAAACAACCCGACAATGACGACAATTCATGTGATCTGGGACAATGCGGCCTATCACAGATGCGCGACCGTCAAGAAATGGCTCGCACGACCGGACTGTCGCATCCACCTGATACAACTGCCTGCCTATTGCCCGCACCTGAACCCCATCGAGCGTCTATGGGCTGTTCTGCACGCTCACGTCACGCACAACCGCTTCTATCCCACCCAAAAACAGTTCGCAGACGCTGTCCTGCAGTTTCTCCGGCAAACCATCCCCAAAAATTGGCGTGAATTCCGCGACCAGGTCACAGACAACTTTCGCGTCATCTCACACCAGAATTTTCGGGTTTTGGCGTGAGATGAGTATATCTATGTCGGACTGGCGATGGGCCGTATTGTCTTCAAACCTGCCGGTGCGAGATAACGATTTGGCTTGACTTTTGGCCCATGATTTGTAGTTTCCGGCCAGAATTTTGCCGCGGACGCCTCCCGCTGTCCGCGGCTTCGTTTATTTCAAGGCAGGTAAGACAATGGCCAAAGCCACCACGATCAAGATCAAGCTGCAGTCGACTGCGGACACCGGCTACTTTTACGTAACCAAGAAGAACAGCCGGACGATGAC
>JAAEUI010000227.1 GCA_024227475.1 Paracoccaceae bacterium
CCGATATCAGTAACTGAGCAACGCACGATCACGGTGCCGTCAACCTCAAGCCCGACCCAGCATTCGGATGTATCTTTCATCCAGCGAATCCGCCCGTAGCTTTGCTGATAACAGGCCAGTCCGTGACCATGGACAAGGGTGTCGGTGTTTTCGCGGCGATCCCCAAGTGCGGCCAGCGCCTTGGTGGCGCATTGATCAGCCCAGACGGACGAACGGATGATCTGCCCGGTGGTGTTGGGATCGCCCGTTTTGATGAAGTTCTTGCGTCGCAGCTCCAGAGAATCCATGCCAATAAGATTGGCCAGTTCCTCCATCTGCGCTTCGCAGGCAGTGTTGGCCTGCATCGTGCCAAACCCGCGATAAGCGCAAGTTGGCAGGTTGTTGGTGGCTGCGGAGGTTGAATCGACCCACAGGTTGTCAACGCGGTATGGCCCGGTTGCGCCGACGGTGGCGTATAGCAGGATATAGGGGCTGAGTTTTGCGTAGGCCCCGGCATCCGACGTTGCGGTGATTTTCATTGCGGTGATCTTGCCGTCGTTGGTCACACCGGTCTTGTGGGTGAAGGTGAAAGGATGGCGCGGCCCGTGTGAGATGAACGAGTTTTCGCGGGTCTGAACCAGTTTCACCGGGCGTTCGGAATCCATTGCCAAGAGCGCCAGCCAGACCTCGATGGTCATCACTTCTTTGCCGCCAAAACCGCCGCCGACATAGGGCGCTACCAGATGAACCCGGTTGTGGGGCAGACCCAAAGCGTCAGCCACGGCGCGGAAGTGTTCCACGACCTGCGTTGACGACCGGATATTCAGGATGTCGTGTTCATCAACCCAGGCCACCGCGGCCTCGGGCTCCAGAAAAGCCTGTTCCTGATATTGAGATGAGAAAGTGTTTTCCAACACGTAATCTGCCTCGGCAAAACCCTTGTCGACGTCCCCTTTGCGGATCTTGTAGGCCGCGACGATGTTGTCGTCGCCAAACACAGTCGGCGCATCGGGCTCTTGTGCCTCAAAAGCGTCGTAAACACCTTTGGTGTCTTCATAATCCACCACGATCAGTTCCAGCGCCTGTTGCGCCAGTTCGTAGGTTTCTGCAGCAACAAGCGCGATTGGTTCGCCGTGAAAACGCACGCGATCTCCGGCGAGGATAGGCTGTTTGGTATTTTTGGTAGCACCCCCAACTTGACCGGGCATGTCGGTCATCACTGCGTTGTTGGCGGGTAAGTCGTCCGCTGTAAGCACCGAATGCACGCCCGGCAGTGCTTTGGCGGCTGCAGTGTCCACGCCTCTGATATTGGCACTTGCACGGTCACTGTGCAGGACCTTGGCATAAAGCATGCCCTCCATGTGGAAGTCACCGGCATAGGTGGCCCGGCCATAAACCTTGGTCGGGGCGTCATTGCGCGGCTTGTTCTGCCCGACTTGCCGCAGGTTCACGTTGGCGATCGGGATCGGGGATGTTTCAAAATCACTCATGCCGTTTTCCCCGCATTCTGTATTTCCTGAGCAGCCAGCGAAACAGCTTCAAAAGTCCGGGTGTACCCGGTGCAACGGCATGGGTGTCCGCTTGGCCCTTTCTTGATCTCGTCGAGCGTGGGGTTCGGGTTTTCGTTCAAAAGTGCCCTTGCCGCCGTAATCATTCCCGGCGTGCAATAGCCGCATTGTGCCCCGCCTGTTTCAATAAAGGCCTGTTGCAACGGATCAGGTTCAG
>JAAEUI010000228.1 GCA_024227475.1 Paracoccaceae bacterium
GTAGCGGATGACACCCGCGGCGAAGTGGTCAAGGCATTCATTGTTCTGGCTGAAGGGTATGCTCCCTCTGACGCGCTAATCGGTGAAATTCAGACTCACGCAAAATCTGCGACCGCACCCTACAAATACCCCCGATTGATCGAATTTGTCGAAACCCTGCCCAAGACCGTTTCAGGCAAGATCAGGCGGGTCGAGTTGCGCGCGCAAGATGCAGACAGAGCCCAGTAAAAGGAACCGCCCGGTGGACACGCCGAAATCAAACCCCTTCTGGTGGGAAGAATTCCCTGCCTTTGATGGCAAAGCTGCGGCTTTGCCCGAGACCTGCGACGTCGTGGTTGTTGGCGCTGGTCTGACCGGCTGTTCGGCTGCACTGACGCTGGCAAAATCCGGGGCGCAGGTTCTGCTGTTGGATGCCGAACGACCAGGTTTTGGTGCTAGCACCCGGAACGGCGGTATGATCGGTGGCGGCTATCGTCTGTCTTTTGAGGAAATGACACAGAAATACGGGCGCGATACAGCGTTCCGGTTGTTGGTGGAGGCGCATGTGGAGTCTCTGGCATTCGCCCGCCAGCGGATCGAAGACGAGAACATCGATTGTGACTTCAACACCTATGGCCGGTTTCGCGGGCAATGGAACAATGCCGAATACGACACCACTGCCCGGGGGCTCGATGACCTGCGCAAGCTGATCGACGTCAATATCGATATGGTGCCGAAATCTGAACAACGTCGGGAAATCGGCACTGATTTCTATAGCGGCGGCATGATGTTGCACGATCACGGAGGCATACATCCGGGCAAATACCTGAATGGGATGTTGAAGGCGGCAGCCCGGGCGGGGGCTGCAATCATGGGCAACACACCAGTTACTGCGGTGGTGCCGCAGGGATCTGGATTTGTGGTTCAGACCGCTAAAGGCGAGATTCATGCAGATGCGGTGTTGATGGCAACAAACGGCTATACCACGACGGATTTTGCGAAGCTGAAACGCCGAATGATCCCGGTCTCCAGCTTCCTGATTGCCACCGACGAGCTGCCACCCGCGCTGATTGATGACGTCATGCCAGGGCGGCGCATGTGTGTCGAAACCCGGCACCGTCATTGCTATTTTCGCCTGTCACCAGACGGCAAGCGCTTTGTCATCGGCGGCAGGGCGGCAATGTCAAGGATGTCGCAAACGCGTGCGACCAAGATTTTGCGGGGCTTGATGGAAGAGATATTTCCTCAGCTTGGCAACGCAAAAATCACCCACAGCTGGACCGGCCAGACGGGTTTTACCTTTTCGTTCATGCCCCATATCGGACAGCTCGACGGGGTATGGCACGCGGCAGGCTATTCCGGCAGCGGCAACGCCATGGCGCCCTATCTGGGTCACAAGGCTGCGTTGAACATGCTGGGTGATCCGGCGGGCGATACCGGGTTTACCAAGACACAGCTGGAAACCCGGTTCTGGTACCAGAAATCCGCCTGGTTCCTTCCGTTTGCCCATCAACTCTATCGTTTTGTTGACCGGCGCGAAGATCGTCAACGCGAAATAGGGAGCTAAAAAACCAAGATTTCCGGCGCGTCCGAGTTAAGGCCGAGTAGTAAGAATAAGAATGTATACAGAGTACGGTATGCAAAAACCAAGAAAGGGAGAACTATCATGACACTAAGAAAACCAAAGGGTCTAATCCCCCTAGTGACGGCGGGCTTGCTGATGGCAGGCATGGCTGTGGCAGATGTGAAAGTGGGCTTTATCGGCTCACTAGCATCGGATGCAGGGCGCTCGACGCTGCGTGGGGCGCAGATCGCGATTGATGAAATCAATGAAAAAGGCGGTGTTCTGGGTGGCCAGAAGATTGTGCTTGTAAAAGCCGACACCGGCGAGGATGTGACTGAGGGCATCAAGGCCTACGAATACCTCGCCGAGAGCGAAGAGGTCGATTTCATCATCTCGGGCAGCATCGACGACGTGAGCCTTGGATGGCTGCCGCGGATGGTTGAATACCAGATTCCGACACTGGATACCTGGACCAGCTACATCGGCATCATCGACAAAGTGGTCGAGGATTACGACAATTTCAAACCCTACTTTATGAACGTCGCCTCGGATGAGGCGTTGGCCACGCTCTATATCGATTTCGGCAAGGATATCCTGGCCGGAAAGATGGGCTGGAAAAGCGTGGTGATCCTGCAGGAAGACACTGCTTTTGGTGGAGCGATCAACGGGCTCGTCAGCCAGCTTCTGGCCCCTGAGGCCGGGATCGAAGTGGTCGACACCATCGTCTATGACGTGGCCACGGTGGATTTCTCGCCGATTTACAGCCGAGCAGTCGATAGCGGGGCTGACTTCATCTATATCATCTCGTCGGTGAACTCGCAGGTTGTCAGCTCGCAGTATGTGAAGCTGCAAGTGCCGCTGGCAATGACCGGCGTGAACGTGGCAGCACTCGGCCAGGAATACTGGGAGGACACTGGTGGAGCAGGCGGCGGTATCTCGACCCTGTCGCCAGTGCCGTCGGTGGGCTTTGCGCTTGATCCGGTTTCCAAGGCCTTTGCTGACAAATACGTGGCCCGCTTTGGCGATAGCCGCCCCAAGTTCCCGCATTTCAACGGGTTCAATGCCTATCATGGTATCTATCAGGCTTTCGCCGCTGCGGAAGAGGCCGGAGGTTTTAACAACACCAGCTGGGTAAGCTCAATGGAAAACCAGGACGTGGTTTTGAAAAAAGACGGCCAAATGTGGCTGCGCTATGGTTTCTGGAAGCCCGGCGAAATCGAGCCGCGCACCGGTCGGACCTATCCACACAACATCCGTTTCGACATCACCGCGCCTTATGACGACGGAGCACCGTCGATGGTGGTGATCCAGTGGTACGAAGATGGCAGCAACGCGGTGGTCTATCCGCCGAAATATGCAACAGGTGAGTTTCAGGTGCCCAGCTGGGTCAAGTGAAGCCAAACTAGCCGGGGCCTTATGGGGCCCCGGCGAAATGAACATTTAGGAATGAACTTATGAGCCAGATCTTGATCCAGGGCCTGCTGCTGAGCGGACTTTATGCGCTCATCGCCATTGGCTTTACCATGATCTTCAGTGTTGGCCGCGTTCTGAACCTTGCCTATGGCGCTTATCTGATGCTGGGCGGATATACCTATTTCTGGGTGGTTCAGACCATGCATATGCCCAAGCTGATCGGTCTTGTGGCAGCAATTGCCATTGGGGTCATGGCTGGGCTTTTGAAGCACAGGTTTATCGTCAAGCCGCTGAACAGCGATCCGGTTGCGGTAGAGATTTCCACACTGATCCTGGCGGTAGTGATCCAGGCCGGGATTGTTCTGGTGTTCAACGACAGCGCCAAGATCATGCATCCCATCGTGCCAGGTGTCTGGCGCGTTGGCGGTGCCACCGTGACCTACAACATTCTGACCGCAACCGTGGCCAGTTGGGTGATCCTGTTTGGATTGTTTTTGTTCGTGCGCA
>JAAEUI010000229.1 GCA_024227475.1 Paracoccaceae bacterium
TCCAATGCTCTGCGTTGTCCCATCTGGTGTTGGGCACGCATACCTGGGCGCTCTGCGTCGAGTGTGGCAAGTATGCATTTCCACGCCGGAGTGTGGGAACGAGGTTGGGTTTCATAGTAGCGGTTCAGCCAATAACCCCCGTGTTGACTAACTCCCCGGCCTGGTCGCCTTGTTCTGCCGGCACCGTTTCGTACCAATGACATTCCAGACAACAGACCACTTGCATATCCTCTCCACCCTCGTCGACAAACCAGGTCATATCCAGCTCGGCCTCGCCGCAGGCCGGGCAAACAAATTGGCTCCAGTCACAGCTTGAGCAGAACAAGGTGTCGACCTCTACCCCTTCAAAGTCATTTCGGCCTTGAATAAGCTGCCCGCCGCAATCGGGACAACTGACTGCCCCCGGCATTAAGGTGGCGATGTCGGGCGCGGGCTGATCGGGATCAAGCTCGCGCATCGTGGCCGTTTGCCGGGCGGCCTGTTTCTGAGGCTTGACCATCTCGCCATTTTTATCGGTCACAAACACGCTGCGGGTGGCCCCTGTATCCAGGTTGACAAAGGTGGCCATCATATTTAAATCTTTGCTTTGCAACAGCCGATACAAATAAACGCCAATCCAGGTGGCCATGGCCCGGTTAATGACCGCGCTTTGTTCGCCCAACATGTTCAACTCCGCGCAGCTCAAGTTGTCTTCGGGTTGCTCCCGGTGCGCCACCAACAAATCGGGTTCCTGAATGTGAGGCAGGGGGATTTCGGTACAAAAACCAAGCGGGGAGAGTTGCGGTTTGGGCTTCAAGCCGTTGCCAATCAGAATCTGGCCGTTATTGCGATGGTTCCCGGCATCTATCCAGAAGATTTTGTCGCCCCAATGGGTTGCGGTCTGCAACCAGCCGGTGATGGCCTCGGCTATCTGTTGCCGGGCGGCCACATTATCCACCGCGCCGATAACGATAGTCAAGGTCCCCTCCGGGCAGCTTTTCGGTTTATGTTCCCGCAGCAGCCCGGCCGAAAATCTCTCCACTAACGGCACAATGGTGATGCCGAAGGCCACCGCGTAACGCCAGGCCAGGGCAAACGCCTTGGGGTAGCCCACTTCGGCCCGGCAGAAGTTTTGCCGGACCAGGTTCTTTTCTTCAATCGTGTCGTGATCGACAAAATAGAGCCTCATATCAAGCCCCACTGTTTGGGCCCAAACGGATAACTGGGCCAGGATATGAGCGGCGAAGCTCCCTGAACCGCCGCACCCGATTAGAAATATGGCTATCCGCCCGGGATTGCCATAGAGAACGTGGTATTGTTTTTCGATCATCAGTTTTTGCAGTCGCCCGGCCAACCGGCCATCCTCCTGCAAATATCTAACGAAGCCGGCCAGGTGAGCCAGCCAGTAGATTTGCCACTGCTTCAAATAAGAATTCACTTTCTTTTTCATCGTATTTCTTCCTATCTTCGTCTTCTAAACAGATTAGTTAAAAAATTTCCCGCGTTGTCCGGGGCGGCTTCATCAAATGACACCCACCCAGCCTCCGCCTCCGCTTCACCGCCAAGTTCCACTTCGATAAAGGGACCAACGTCATCAAAGATAGCCCGTCCCGGCACGTTATAGAGCCAGTGCCCAAACATCCCTAAACGTAAGGCCAGCTCGGGGTTGCTCCGTTCAAGATGGCCGATCACGCCATACAAACGGCCACCCAGTTCGTCCCGATTGTCTCTTGGGGAGAAGTAGGCCGGCATCGTATTGTGACTATGTAACTCTAAAATCACCCCATCCGGTTTGTAGAAGTAGCCCAGCCCCGTGCGACTTTGCTCGTAGTAATTCTCCGGCCGGGTGACCGTCCACCGGCCGGGAGGCTCCGGGTTGTACCGGAAGTGATAAGCAAACTCCAGGCTCATATCCCGCCGGGCGTCATTCAAGACATCTCGCAAGAGGCAGCCGGGAATCTTGGGCAGTTTGAAGCGCAGAGGCTGGAGGCGGTACCATTCCAGTTGCAGCCCGATCAAGTTCTGGCTGACAGGGACCAATAGATAATCGACTGAAACGAAACTGCTTTCAAAACGTTTGACAATCCCCTGCCGGGCCAGGACGTAATCGTAAGGCAACTCAGGCCGCTGCATCGGGCCGCCGGTATAGACCCACAGCGGGATCAGGTTACTTGTCAGCGACAATCTTTTTTTGGTTAGGGGAATTTTAGGCTTGGGCATTGAGTATCGCTCCCAGATTTCCCCCGGCCTCAACCAGGTCATCTAAGGGATAAACCTTGGCCCGGGCCGCATGCAAAGCTTGCCACTGCTCAACCACACA
>JAAEUI010000230.1 GCA_024227475.1 Paracoccaceae bacterium
CTTTTACATACAACGTACTATAGCAATTCCGCGTTCCTTAACTTTTTCGCAAAAGTTAAGGAGTTTTTGGGGATGGATAAGGCAGGGAATAGGGATGGTTGTCAATGATGGTGTTGACGAAGTAAGTCAGTGATAGCCGGAAAATATTTACCCACCATAAAATCCATTATCGTGCGTAAATGGGTGAAGCGGGGTGGCTCGGTTTCAGGGGGTGGACGAAGGTGGAAGGTGTGGGGGTTCTGAGGCAGTCGCTGACCCAACCAGCTTTTCTGCCCACACCGACCAGATTGAGCCGTCGAATCAGTGGGCCAACAAGCTATCCACCTCCGACCCATTCCGGCAGGCAAATCCAGCTTCACAGCCCTTTTTGAATCAACAGCGCCTGAGCGATGTCATCCGCATTTTCCGCCGTGACACCTAATTCGCAACAAACCGCTCGCCATTCTCCCAGAACCGCAGGATCGTTCAGCGACTCCGGATCGGCGATCATACCCATGCGTTTGCCTATCTGATAAAGCCGCTGTTTCTCCGGGTCAGTGGCCAGAAAACGATCCAGTACCGCTAATATCTCAGGCTTAGCTTCCGGCAAGCGACCGGCCACCTGCGGCAGCAAATTGAGGAAATGATCGCTAGCCATCGTACTGTCGATGCCCTGCAGTTGCTCCACGAAAAGCCGAATCTCCGCCACAACCTGCAGATCCGTACAGGGCTTGAAGCGACCCGCCTGGAATGCCTCATCAAGCGCGGTGCCCGGTGGGATAACGAGGCTGCGCAAGCGAATGAAATCAGGATTGATCTGGTTCAAAGCCGCGGCGCTTTCCTCGGCGTGCTCGCGGGATAACGCCTGTCCGCCCAAGCCCGGCATGTAATACTCGGAGAGTTCCATTCCAGCGCGCTTAACCTTGCGCCCGGCCGTGATCTGAA
>JAAEUI010000231.1 GCA_024227475.1 Paracoccaceae bacterium
TCCATGACCGCTTCGACACGGAAATAGTTACGCCCTCCCTCGGTTGATGACACGGGTGTCAGCCGATCGATTGTGATGTTGATCGACTTGTCCGGAATCCCGGACAATTTCAATTGCCCCTGTTGCCCCAGTGAGACCAGACCGATATCCCGGTCGTCAACCTTCAGCACAACCCGGTATTCGTCTGTTGGAGCAACTTCGTACAACACCTCGCCGCGCGTCACGGGTGAGCCTAAGGCTTGGTTTAGGTCACCCTTGACAATCAGGCCGGAAAATGGTGCGATAAGAGTTGCGCGCGCCAACTGTTGCTCGACCAATCTCAGCTGCGCTTCGGCCTGAGCTCGTTTGGCGTTGAGAATTGCAACTTCGGCGCGGTCAGATCCCGCTAGTGCCTTGCGGTATTCCTTGAGCAGCTGAGCGCGCTGACTTTGCCACTTGCGCTGTTCAAGCCGCAGCTCCTGGTCATCTAGAGTCGCCAGCAGATCTCCCTCTCGAACCAGATCACCGGCGCGCACATGGGCTGCTGCAATATAGCCCTGCTGCGGAGCCACGACCGACCGGCGGATCTCTGCTTCCAGCACCGAATCGCTGGAGATGCGCAAGGTAGCAGTGGCCAGGGACAACCAGATCAGCATGACTGCGCTCAGAGCAACACCCACTTTAAGCGGCAGATGGCGCGGACCGAACAGTTTGGTGCACCAGCTTTGCACAAAATCGAGAATCTTCGAGGGCAAGGGACGCTCATCCCGCCTTCGGGCTTCCAATACCGGCCCGAGCAGCAGCCCGATCTGCTCGCACTGCTCTACCGTTTCCGCGCTAAAGGGCTTGTCCGCAACGCGTTCCAGCACCAGTGCGCCGAGCGCTTTACCGTTTTTTATCAGTGGCAGTGTGCAGATTGCTGCCCCTTGCTGCGCTTTTGCGAGGTGGGTATGAAACCTGGTGACCAGCACGGTGTCGTCGGACTCCACCGGATACACTACGGTGGTTCTCTGATCCAGGGATTCGCTCATGGCATCCCGAATGGCTCGAACCATGTTCGAATTCTGATCGATTCGGGAACTATGGGACAAAGCCTCGACCCGTACCCGGTTGTACCGCAGAAAACCGAGACTCACCCGCAGACAGGAAAAGCGCTCAGCAAGTTCGTTGGTCACCTCGGTCGCGGCAACCCTAAATTCTTCATGCTCCAGTCCGGCGGCAACCAGATCGACAAGATTGACCAGTTGCTCCTTAGCCGTAGAACCA
The DNA here is from genome assembly GCA_024227475.1 of Paracoccaceae bacterium. Classification (GTDB taxonomy): domain Bacteria; phylum Pseudomonadota; class Alphaproteobacteria; order Rhodobacterales; family Rhodobacteraceae; genus Amylibacter. The sequence continues at coordinate 1,246 of JAAEUI010000231.1, forward strand.
TGCAGCTGAATCATGGTTTCGAACCACTTCGCCCCGGCCTGGACTTGCTTCACCGTTGCCTGTTGCATCGGCTGCGAGCGATGGGTCATCTCAATGGCGACAACCCCGAACAACCGGCCGCTTAAAAATAGCGGGCAGGCCAGCGCATCCAGCGGCTCACCGGTCTTTTTAACCTCATTGTTGCGGGTTTTTACTACCGCCTGTTTGTTGCGCAATGCCGCCTTGGCAACGCCGGACAGTGCAGCGTGATCACGTCTTTTGTCCGGCCAGAACAGGGCCCGGTTATACGGCCCCTCGTCGAGCGCACCGGTCAACAACACGGCATGTATCGATCCGGGCAGCATCCGGCACTGATGAAACAGCCAGGTTTGTAAGACTTCTTCCATACTTTTCCTATATAAAGCTTAGGCCCTTAGCGGGATTTTTTGTAACGAATGAATATTTTCAATTGAATATTCAATCGACAATTTTAAATTCCGGCTCGGCCGGGTTGGTCGATACGTGAACAAAAATATTTTAAACCATAGCTCAATATAACCTATTGAAAATAAAGCTTAATAAAACTATTTGTGAGACGCTCTCCAGCTACTTCTTACAGAGCTGTCGCTTATTTTAGATCATTATTTCTATCGGCTATTATTCTGAGGTCTTAAGGAATTTTTTATGGCGGCTTAAATGGCCGCAAAAAGCATGCTGATTCAAATAAATTGTAGAAATTCCGATACATTTAA
>JAAEUI010000232.1 GCA_024227475.1 Paracoccaceae bacterium
CGCCAGTTGCCCTTCGCTGGCGGTGTTGTCGGTGATGCCAGAGACCAATTCGGTGATCTCGGGCGCCGTCAGCGTGCCGCCGTCCCGTTTCTTGCGAATGATCTCCTGTACCAGCATGGCTTGTTTGCCCTTTTGTCAGCTTTGCGCGAAAGTTCCGGCAAAACCGGAAAACAGCGCGATGAAACCTTCTTTGGCCTTGTCGGCCTCGATTTTGGTATGTGCATGGCTGGTTGTGGCTCCCGCCATTCCAGCGGCAAAATTGGTCACCACTGAGACCGCAGCGGCGCGCATGCCGTGATAACGCGCCAGGATCACCTCGGGCACGGTCGACATGCCAACCGCGTCGGCACCGAGCATCCGGATCGCTTTGATCTCGGCCGGTGTCTCAAAGGCTGGGCCGGAAAACCAGGCGTACACCCCTGAGTGCAGCACTTGCCCCTGCGCCTCGGCAACCCGCTCGAACCACCCGCGTAACTCCGGGTCATAGGCGTCGGAGAGATCGACGAAGCGCTTGTCGCTCTCAGTGCCGATCAGCGGGTTCAGGCCCGACCAGTTCAGGTGATCGCTTATCGCCATCAGCGAGCCCGGCGGCATGTTTTCCCGGGTGGACCCGGCGGCGTTTGACAGCGCGAGCACCGGGCATCCCAGTTCGGCCAGAACCGCAATCGGGTGTTGCATCGCCCCAGCGTCGCCGTGTTCGTAGTAATGCGACCGCCCCGCCAGTACTGCCACCCGAGCGCCGTTCAGAAAACCACAGATCAAAGTTCCTGCATGACCGGTGACGCCTGATCTTGGAAAGCCGGGAAGATCTTCGTAAGGAATCCGGGTTGCCTCCTTGACTCTGTCTGCCAGTTCTCCCAGCCCCGAGCCCAGCACGATGGCAAGCTGCGGGGCCTCGGCCCCGGCGCGGTTGGTGATCATGGCTGCAGTGTCTTGCACGCTGGACATGGCGGTTCTCCCGATTTGCGAAACTGACGACCGAACCGGCAGCATAGCACTGGTGGCCACGGTCCGCCAATGCCGAAGAGCGCCGAGGTCCGCTGACAATGGCCGCAAAATCTATTTTTACCTGATTGCATCATTTTAAAAACCGAGACCGCCGCGGTCAGAAATACTAACCCATCAACCTCGTTTTGATGCTCAGAATCTGCGCATCAGTCAGATCACGTCCAACACACTTGCTCACTTTGTCCAACAAATCGAAGTAACTAAGTGTTTCTTCTGTGTGGCCAAGAGAGATTGATATCACAAAATCCTGATTTATCGGGGTCTCTGTTGATGTCTGTGACTTGGTGAGAAGGTCGATTGGAGCGGGCGATGAGATTCGAACTCACGACCCTAACCTTGGCAAGGTTATGCTCTACCCCTGAGCTACGCCCGCGTCCATTTCGTGAGGTGCGTTATACTTATAGAATCTTTAGCCGCAAGGGGAAAATTCCGGCTTGGGCATGTTGCACCGAAACGGATTGAAAAAGAACGTCGCTATATGCCTTTCTGTAAAGGTGTCGTGGGATCTTAGCCAGCACCACAGCCAGAACTGTCTAAATGCGAGGCTCTCTAAAGTGTTTTTTCATTCTCCTCAGACGGGGTGATGTGGAAATCGGCGGTCTACGAAGCTTGTATCTTGGCAGTTTCGTAATTCACTTGTGATTCAAGTAAACCGAAACTCTCTGGCGGGATTATTCCGGCAGAACGTCAGGCTGGTGCTGGGCGTCGTGGATGGAGACCGGCCAATCCTCTGAGTGCACGATGATCGCGTCATCAAGAAACAGAACAACGCCATAGGCGGCGGGTTCGGCTACTGACATGGAATCATAGCCAGCCCCAAGAATCAGCGGCATCTGGTGACAGGTACTTTTGAACACCGTAAATCCCAGCCCCTGGGCAGAGCCGGAAATCGAGCGGTGGATATGGCCGCAGCACAGATGCTCGACACAGGGGTAGCGACGCAGCAGGCGGATGAACTCGGTATCGTTGCACAGGCGGATGGCATCAAGACCGTCCAAGCCGATTTTAAAAGCGCCATGATGGATGAAAACACAGACCCGCTTATCCGTTGAATTCTGCAGAACATTCTCAAGCCATGCCAGCCTGTGTTCACACAGCACGCCATTGTGAAAATCGTTGCGGAACGGTGGGCCGTCAAGACTGTCGAGCGTAATGATACGATTGCTACCAAGGTCGACAACCCGTTGCAGATGGCCCTGATCCGTGGTCGGCAAATCGCCAAAGACAACGCGCATATTTTCGCGGTTGTCGTGATTTCCCGCCATGAACGTTACGGGAAGCGGGCAATCGGCCAGGGCCTTCCTTACCCGCTCATATTCAGAGGTTTTGCCAGAGTTGGCCAGATCACCCATCAGGATGACGTGATCCGCATCGCTGTGGTTTTCCAGAGCATGCGCCAGCCCGTCCTGAAACTGTCGATAGGGATCCAGACCGATGATGGTCTGGCCTTCGTCGCGCATGTGAAGGTCTGTGAAAGTAAGGATTTTCTTCATGCGTATCTGGCGATGCAAAGATCGCAACCGTTTTGATTGCAGTTCGGCGATAACCGGTCGAAACTTCCGGCAATTGTATCGGGCAGCATATCAAAGTTTTTAAGTTTTTTGAACAAAATTGCGGATCCGATGCGGGCTATCTCCCAATTTTATGAGGAATCCCCGGTTCCCGCGGTGTCAAAAGTCACTTGTCTGCCAGATTCGCCTGAAATCCGTTTTCACTCCTCGAATTCCACCAACAGGTCTTTCGCGTCCACTTGGCTTCCGGCCGGGGCATGGACCGCTTTGACGATGCCGTCTTTTTCGGCATGAATTCCGGTTTCCATTTTCATCGCCTCAATGGTCAGCAGCATGTCGCCAGTGTGTACAGCCTGACCAGCGGCAACGGCAACCGACGAAATAACACCGGGCATCGGTGCGCCGACGTGGTTATCATTGCCCGGATCAACCTGTGGACGCTTGGCCGTCGAGGCGGCGATCTTGCGGTTGGTCACGCGGATCGTACGCGGTTGGCCGTTGAGTTCAAAGAACACCCGCGCCTCGCCGTTTTCGTCTGTATCTCCAATGGCTTGCAAGCGGATTTCCAACGTTTTGCCGGGGTCGATTTCGGCAGAGATTTCTTCACCCGGTGCCATGCCGTAAAAGAAGGTTGGCGTCGGCAGGGTGCGCACCGGCCCGTAGATCCGGTGGCGGCCCATATAATCGAGATAGACCTTGGGGTACATCAGATAACCGTTGAGATCCTCATTATCGACCCTGAACCCCTCCAACTGCGACGAGACATCTTTACGCACGGTCTCGATATCGACTGGCTGCATATGAGCGCCTGGTCTGGTTGTGGCCGGGGTGTCGCCTTTCAAAACTTTGGACTGAAAGGCCGGTGGAAAGCCGCCAGGAGGCTGGCCCAGATTGCCGCGCATCATATCAACGACGGAATCAGGGAAGGAGACTTCGGTTTTCGGGTTTTCGACCTCGGCACGGCTCAGATTCTGACTGACCATCATCAGAGCCATGTCGCCAACTACTTTTGACGATGGTGTCACTTTGACGATGTCACCGAACATCTGGTTCACATCGGCATAGGCCTGGGCGACCTCGTGCCAGCGCTCTTCCAGCCCCATAGAGCGCGCCTGCGCCTTGAGGTTGGTGAACTGGCCGCCGGGCATTTCGTGCAGGTAAACCTCGGATGCCGGGGCCTGCAGGCCCGATTCAAACGCGGCGTATTGTACGCGAACGGCTTCCCAGTAATCCGAGATCGCGCGCACTGCGGCGATGTCTATGCCGGTGTCGCGTTCGGTGTGACGCAGGCCCTCGACGACGGAACCAAGGCAGGGCTGCGAGGTGCCGCCGGAGAAGGCATCCATGGCCGCGTCTACGGCATCCACGCCAGCTTCTGCAGCCGCCAGAATCGTGGCTCCGACAATACCGGAGGTGTCATGCGTGTGGAAGTGGATTGGCAAGCCGGTTTCTTCTTTCAGCGCCTTGATCAGCAAGCGTGCTGCTGGCGGTTTCAGCAAGCCGGCCATATCTTTCAGGCCAATCAGATGCGCCCCGGCTGCTTTCAGGTCAGATGCCATGTTTGTGTAGTATTTTAGGTCGTATTTGGCCCGGTTCGGGTCCAGAATGTCGCCTGTGTAACAGATTGTGCCTTCGCAAATCTTGTTGTTTTCGACCACGGCATCCATGGCGACGCGCATGTTTTCAACCCAGTTAAGCGAGTCAAACACCCGAAAAACATCCACGCCGGTTTCTGCTGCCTGCCGGACGAATTCCTGCACAACGTTGTCCGGGTAATTGGTGTAACCGACCCCGTTAGAAGCCCGCAGCAACATCTGGCTCATCACGTTGGGCATTTTTGCACGCAGATCGCGCAGGCGCTGCCAGGGGCATTCCTGCAGGAAGCGGTAAGCCACGTCAAACGTCGCACCACCCCAGCATTCCATCGAGAACAGTTGCGGCAGATTGTGGGCGTAGGCCTCCGCCACGTAGATCATGTCAAGCGAGCGCATCCGGGTGGCCAGCAACGACTGATGACCGTCACGCATGGTGGTGTCGGTCAGCAGCAGCTGTTTTTGCGCTGCCATCCAGTCGATCACCGCCTGCGGGCCCTTTTCCTCCAGCAGGTTGCGGGTTCCCGGGGCCGGGGATTCGGCCCGGTTTTCAGGCACTTTCGGGGCCTTGATGCCAGCGGCTGGCTTTGGCCGCCCCTCCACATCGGGATGTCCGTTGATGGTAATATCCGCGATGTATGTCAGGATTTTTGTCGCCCGGTCACGGCGCTTCTTGAAGCGGAATAATTCCGGCGTGGTGTCGATGAATTTGGTGGTGTAGCTGTTGTTCAGAAACGTCGGGTGCTTCAGCAGGTTTTCGACAAAAGCGATGTTGGTGCTGACGCCGCGAATGCGAAACTCACGCAGGGCGCGGTCCATCCGTGCGATCGTCTCTTCCGGGGTCGGGGCCCAGGCGGTGACTTTTTCCAGCAGCGAATCATAAAACCGTGTGATCACCGCGCCGGAATATGCCGTTCCGCCATCCAGACGGATGCCCATGCCGGTGGCCCCGCGATAAGCGGTGATGCGGCCGTAGTCGGGGATGAAGTTGTTCTGCGGGTCTTCGGTGGTGACCCGGCACTGCATGGCGTGGCCGTTCAGGCGGATGTCACTCTGGTCTGCAACGCCGGTTGCATCTGCCAGCGTTGCGCCCTCGGCAATCTTGATCTGGCTGCGCACGATGTCGATGCCGGTGACTTCCTCTGTCACGGTGTGCTCAACCTGCACCCGAGGATTCACCTCAATGAAAAAGAACTCCTTGGTGTCCATATTCATCAGGAATTCGACCGTACCGGCGCATTCATAGCCCACATGGGTGCAGATTTTCTTGCCCAGATTACAGAGAGTTTCACGCTCTGCAGCGTTCAGATAGGGCGCCGGGGCGCGTTCCACGACCTTCTGGTTGCGCCGCTGCACCGAACAGTCCCGCTCCCAAAGGTGGTAGATGTCGCCATGGCTGTCGCCAAGAATCTGCACCTCAACGTGACGGGCGCGTTGCACCAGCCGTTCGAGATAGCCCTCTCCGTTGCCAAAGGCGGCCTCGGCCTCGCGGCGGCCTTCCAGCACTTTCTCTTCCAACTCGTCAGCCGACATGATCGGGCGCATGCCACGCCCGCCACCGCCCCAGCTGGCCTTAAGCATAAACGGATAGCCGACCTCGTCGGCCATGCGACGTACTTCATCCATGTCATCAGGCAATACAGCGGTTGCAGGCACCACAGGCACACCTGCGTCAATCGCCACCTGCCGTGCGCTGGCCTTATCGCCCAACTGCCGCATGGTTTTGGCCTTGGGCCCGATGAAGGTCAGGCCAGCCTTGGTGCAGGCGTCCACGAATTCCGGGTTTTCCGACAGCAGGCCATAGCCCGGATGCACCGCATCAGCGCCTGACATTTTTGCCACCCGGATGATTTCCTCGATGCTGAGATACGCCTGAACCGGCCCCAGACCTTCCCCGATCTTATAGGCTTCATCCGCCTTGAACCGGTGCAGGCCCAGCTTGTCCTCCTCGGCATAGACTGCCACGGTGCGTTTGCCCAATTCATTGGCGGCGCGCATGATGCGGATGGCAATCTCGCCACGGTTGGCGATCAGGATTTTCTGGAAACTTTTCATAGCCGACGTATCCTTGTTCGGTCTTTGGGTGACGCTTTTTCTACCGCGTGTAACAATTCGTCACAATTCCCGGAAGTAGGTATTTGATTTGCGAACAAGTTGCCACCGCCAGCGAAGTCTCACATAAAATTAGGTGGGATATTCCAATTCAGCATAAAAACTGTTGGAACAATAAGCGAACATACGCTTTAACTTGGGTTAAACTCCGGTTAGATTGAGCGCCATGAGCGGTTGGGATGAATCAGATGCCTTTGAGGCAGCGGCGGTGCCTTTGTCGCAGCGGGCCATGGCGGCCCGGCCTGCGGCCTATCTGGACGGGTTGAATGAAGCGCAGTGCGAAGCCGTGGAAACACTTGATGGCCCGGTGCTGATGCTGGCCGGGGCTGGGACCGGCAAGACCAAGGCGCTGACAACGCGGATCGCGCATCTGCTTAACACGGGCCGGGCGCAGCCGAATGAGATTCTGGCGGTGACCTTCACCAACAAGGCAGCGCGCGAGATGAAGGGCCGGGTTGGTGGGCTGTTGGGTGAGATGGTCGAGGGGATGCCATGGCTCGGAACCTTCCACTCACTCTGCGTGAAAATTCTGCGCCGTCATGCGGAACTCGTCGGGTTGAAATCCAACTTCACCATTCTGGATACGGACGACCAGATTCGTCTGCTGAAACAACTGATCCGGGCCGATCATATCGACGACAAGCGCTGGCCTGCACGGCTGCTGGCCAGCCTGATCGATAACTGGAAGAACCGGGCCTGGACGCCGGAGAAAGTCCCGGCGGCTGAGGCTTCTGCCTATAATCACAAGGGCACTGATCTGTATGAGGCGTATCAGGAGAGGCTGAAAAACCTGAACGCCGTTGATTTTGGCGATCTGCTACTGCATGTGGTTGAGATATTTCAGAAAAACCCGGACATCCTACAGAAATACCAGCGCTGGTTCCGCTATATTCTGGTGGATGAGTATCAGGATACCAACGTTGCCCAATACCTGTGGCTGCGGCTGCTGGCACAGGGTCACCAGAACATCTGTTGCGTAGGTGATGATGATCAGTCGATCTATGGCTGGCGCGGTGCCGAGGTGGGCAATATCCTGCGGTTTGAAAAGGACTTTCCGGGCGCTAAGGTGGTGCGGTTGGAACAGAATTATCGTTCGACACCGGACATTCTGGCCGCTGCATCGGGTGTTATTGCTGGCAACG
>JAAEUI010000233.1 GCA_024227475.1 Paracoccaceae bacterium
TCAGCAGCTCGGTCACCGCCGCCGCAACCGAAACGTCCAGGGCAGAAACCGGCTCATCTGCGATGACCATGCTCGGGTTTCCGGCAAATGCCCGCGCAATGCCGACCCGCTGTTTCTGTCCGCCCGACAACTGCCTGGGTTTTCTGAAATAAAAATCTCTTGGCAATTTGACCGTATCGAGCAGTTTCATGACGCGGTCAAATGTTTTCTGCTTATCGGTTTCGACGCCAAATTTTTTGATCACCCGTGATATCTGGCCGCCGATGCTGTGACTAGGGTTCAACGTGTCAAACGGATTTTGGAATACCATCTGCAGCGAGCCGATCTGTTCAGGGCTGCGGTCCCGAACCGCTATCTCTGAAAGATCATTGCCGAGGTGCCGCACCGCGCCATCCGTACCGGTTTCCAAACCCATCAGCACTTTGGCAAAGGTTGATTTACCGCAGCCGGATTCACCGACGATGGCCACGGTCTCTCCCTCTCTGGCAGTAAAGTTCAACTCCTCATTGGCCTTGACATAACGAATTCGTTTACCGGATATCAAAGCCCGCAGTGAGCTGTCACGAACCTCGTAGTACTTCTTCATGTGATCGACTTCGAGTACCTGTTTGCCGAGTTCAAGCACCTCTTTGACTTCATCGCTCGGCACCTCAAGGCGCTGATCGATTTCTTTGTAGCGTAAGCAGCGTACGCGATGGTCGGCGGCACTTTTGACGACATGCTCCATTGCGATATGTTCCTGGTCACACAGTCCGGGTTTGAAATGATCACAGCGCGGGTGGTAATAACAGCCCGAAGGGCGTTCGAATGGCAACGGCAGCTGACCCCGGATCGGCTTTAAGGGGGCCGCGTGCTTGTCGGCCGTCGGCAACGGAATACA
>JAAEUI010000234.1 GCA_024227475.1 Paracoccaceae bacterium
CCTGGGCACGGCAAAGCCGGGAAAAAGACACCCCAAATTTGAAGAAAATATGGACAAAGAGCTTGATCCGATGAACCGTCAGGCAAAAACAACCCTGCCGGTTACTCGCTATCACGAAGCCCCGGAAAGCACAAGACGTGCCGGCAAACTTTTTACGCAGCTTCTTGAACGGGACGGCCCCAACATGTTGATACAGTGGCTGCTCAACTACTGCCACATGACGCTTGGCGACTTCCCGCACGGAGTTCCGGAAAAATGGCGAATCAAAAGTTCTTTCATCGACAGCTACTACGGGGAGACAGCCAAACAACGCGCTGCCGAGCATGCCGACCTGATTTTTATCGACCGGGCGCATCAATTGGGACTCGATACGTTTGATGCCGGAAAAGGTGTCGCCGTTGAGGATTTTGACGGTGACGGAGACCTGGACATTGTGACAGGCGGAAACTTCGATCCCCTGCGTTTCTATGCCAACATCGACGGCTCCGGATTTGAAGACCGCACCCACGAGGCCGGGTTTGAAGGTATCGGCCAGGTGCATATAATCACAGCAGCGGACTTTGACAATGATGGCTGGATGGACCTGTTTATCGGTAGGCCTTTCCCGTTTTTCCTGCTGCTGCGCAACCGCGGAAACGGAAGTTTCGAAGAGGTGACGGCAAAGGCGGGACTGCTGGACGGCAAACTCGAAGGTGAAGTGGGTTTTACGTGGGCGTCTGCCTGGGGTGACATCGATAATGACGGAGACCTCGATCTATTTATCGCTCGTTGGGGCATGAAGATTCCATTCCTGGGCGGCCCGATGGCTTTGCCCTATCGTCAATCTCACCTCTTCGTTAACCAGGCCGGGCACTTCACGGAACGAACCAAAGAGTTTGGTCTCGACAAATATGTGAACGACCGCTCGCTGATCGGTGTTGCGTTTGGCGACTCGGACAACGATGGGTTCCTCGATCTTGTGATTTCCGGTTTGGCTGCACGCTCCTCTCACCTGCTGCGCAATATACAGGGCCGACGATTTGAAAGTGTGCAACAACTGGGCTCCGGGTTTATGGCCGCCTTTGTGGATCTAGACCACGACGGCACCCATGAGATTTTTCACGGCGGTTTCACCAGCAGTCGAAACAGCACCCAGGGCGCTGTTTTTGGACAGCGCTCCGGATTGGTCACGGGTTTCAGCGCCATTCTCAGACGCAGCGGGACCGGACACTATGTCCGAGACCGCGGCTATTTTGCCGATTCCACTGTCCCAATACCCACCATGGGCTGCTCCTACGGCGATCTCGACAACGACGGCTGCCTTGACTTCTATTTGGGTACTGGAAATCCGGAAGGCTGGACGGTGCTGCCGAACCTGATGTTTCGCGGCAATCGCGATTGTCGAACCTGTACCGGCAATGCGACCGACATCTCCATGCTC
>JAAEUI010000235.1 GCA_024227475.1 Paracoccaceae bacterium
TAAATCTGTGTTAAGAATTCCTATATCTATCCCAGAGCTTTTCACGTTTTATTGGAATCGCCAATGAAGCGCGAAAAGCAGCGGCGCTAGATACAGAGTTCGGCATTTCATGTTCAAACTGGTTCAGTTTAAACATGAAATGCTTTAAAGGAATTACGAAAATCAGGAAGGTTTGACTACATGGCGAATTTTGATGCGCAAATTATGGAATCCCAACAACAGGTCGAGGCGGCGCAGTCAAAAATCTCGGAACTGACCTCGAAACTGGACGAGGCCCGCAGCAAGATGGGGGCAGGAACCGACATCTCGATCGACATTGAAAATGCGTCGCTCGATGACGTGCATGCCCACTCGGACGCGATGAACGCCAATATTGCCGAGCTGATCATGGGGTTGGACGATGTAACGTCGGCGTTTTCCCAGGACTTTGACGCGATGCGCAACAAGACCGGCTGGGAGAGCTTTGTCGGAGTGTTTTCCAAGGGTCGGTCGGAGAGTTTGCGCCAGGAGCGGATGCGTACCGCGTCGATTGATGACAAGCTGCAGGATTTGATTTCGAAGTCGGACGTGATCGTAAACCTGCTGCAAGGCCAGTTGAACACGCTGAACGAACACAAAACCCGTGTAGACGCGAATTTGCAGGATACGCTAAGCGAACGGGAAACCGTGGTTGGCGAGTTGGAATCCATCAAGGCCGATCTGCTGGCGATGGACCCGAAAATCATCGAGCTGGAAAACAAGATTTCCATGGAACAGGACGCAGCGGCGCGCACCAAACTGGAAAGCGAACTGGCGGCGCTGAATGCACAGTATAACGAGCTGGCGCAGGACGAGCAGGTCAAGCTGGCGAACTCCCAGACGCTGGAGCGTTATATCGAGAAGGGCAAGTCCTGGGTGGACTCGCTGCAGAACCAGGCGGCCACCCAGATGGTGCTGATCAACAAGCTGCAGACGGATACGAAACAGCGGGTGGTGCTGTATGATGCGCTGACCAAATCGCTGAAAACCGCGCAGCAACAGGACGTGGCGCATAAGATCAACGAGATCGGCGTAGCGACGGATCAGGAAGCGCAATCGGCGATGGCGGCGATTGGCTCGGCCACCAACCAGCGCATGGCCGAGATGATGGAAAAACACGAAGACCATATGGTGTTTGCTCGCAAGGTACTGGAAGAAAAGGCGAAATCGGACGAGCGCTTTGCCCGGAGGTTTGAGAAGATCGTCGAGAAGCATGACAAGAACCTGTATGGGGCTTGATAATTGGGTTTTCAGAACCTGCTTTTGCTTTATTTGGTAATGTTTGCCGTTTGTGGAATTGTTTCATTCAAATTGGCGGTAGACGTCGGTTGGTCAGCAAAAATGCTTCTGTTTAGCACACTAGTCACATCAGCATTGGTAACGGCATTGACCTACGTATCGTTGAACAGCTCCGAGGTTCGTCATTGGCTGTCGGTTTTTTTTGCGAAGCTGCGTAGGTGAAATTGCATGAAAACCGATCTAACCCTCGATCACAAAGCCCTTGAAGGTGCCTATCAGACCCGACGCTACTTTGCGAAGTTTGCGCGGATCATGGGGCATCTGGAAAAGGTGGCGGAGATTAGCACCGATGAAGGGCTGTTAAAGCGCAAAGAGGCGGAGATCATCAAAGGTTATCTCGCGGCTCTTTCAAGTACTTTCACCGCTCTGTCGTTCAAGCACCTGATGGCTGGGCGGGTGTCGAGCACGCTTCCCAGTAACCTGAATATCGACAAACAGGACAGCGGTTTTCCGATCTATCAGGAACTGCTGCAGATGGCCAATGACGCATTGCAGGCGGCGCGGCATCTGGAGACCTCGCTCAGCACAGAATGGCTGAAAAAGGACATGGTGCGCCATATTCTGAACGAGCATTCCGCGCCCACCAGACTGCAATATGCCATGTCACAACGGTTGTATTACGAAGCGCTGGCCGGGCGGGATTTGTTCTGGGCGCAGAATGATCCGCGGGCGATCTGGAAGGGGGCCATCAAGGGGCGGGAGCGGCAGCGCTACACGCTGCACTGGGCGAGTTACGACAGCCAGACAAACCTGCCGGCGATCTATCTGATGGATGTCGAAGACAGCGGGCGGGAAGCCCTGCCCAAAGACGAAAACCGCTGGCCGCGGGCGCAGGCGCATCTGATGGCGCAGGCGATTTCGGGGCTGAAGCTGGTGACCATTGCAACCGGGTTTGACCAGGATTTCGACGATCTGCACCCCAGGAAACTGCGCCGGGTGCACCTGGGGCCGATGTACTCGCATCATTTCACCGAGCAGTCAGGACCGCTGCGTGAGGTTCTGGCCGAGGCGAGCGGTGAAGAAGGACTGGACTGGGCGCTGAGCTGGACGGTGGAAACGATCTGGTCGAAATCGGTGACCGAGGAGAAAACCGGCTGGTTTTCGTCAGCCGAGCGTCAGGTCTACAAGCTCGACAAGATGGGATCGAAGGGTGGTGAGACCGGGGCGTCGGAAATCCGGCGGTCGATTATTCTGCCAGAGCGACCCTATCAGGTGCTGGAGCACCGAAACCCGAAGGGGTTCAGGGATGTGCGGAAATACGTGCTTGGCAAGAACGGGCGGGTGCTAAGTTATGGTTGATGACGTTAAAGAATTGAAACGGGACGATTGAAAATGAGCAAAACCGGCGATTTGATGGAATTGAAAGAGGAGTTAATCCTCGAGAAATATGTCGCCGCCGTGGCGATGCTCGACGGGTTCGACCACACGCCGCGCATCGCTGCCAAGCGCGAGACGGGTGCGCCTAAGGAACGCTCCTCCGGCATCGGCACGCGGCGGCGGTTTCGCAGCACTACGCCGGGGTTGGTGACGCAATCGACAGCTCGGCCCGAAGGTGTGCATCTGATCAATCGGATTGAGGGCGCGGACGGGGATGATCCGCTGACCTCATCAACCCAAGCCAATGCCATGCAGTCCTTGCGCCGGGCGCTGGCGGTGGCGCATCTGGTGTCGGACCAATACACCGATGCTACCGGGCTGACCGAACTGCTGAAAGACAATCTGGCGGGAAATTTGCCAACCTCCAAATCCGCTGAGTTTGGCGAGCTACTGGCGGCTTCCGCGCTGATATCCTTACATGTTTTTGCCAATATGGCGGGCTATCTGATCGCAGCAAATGCGGCTGCTGAGGGTGAAAGCACTGTCGAGATCGGGGAAATCGAGGAGGTGCTGACCGACAACCCGCAACTGGCGCTGCACGGCGCGTTGTGGGAGCTGGATCAGGATCTGGCGCTGTTTGCCAAGACCGAAGAGCAGATGGTGCATGTGATTTCGGCATTTTGCGAAAAGCTGATGGAGAAAGTTGCGTTGCGGGCTTCCACTGCGTCGCGCCTGAGCCCATTTGAAAGCGTCAGTTATCGCGTTGAGGCGGATGATTTTGAAATTTCCGGCTTTACCCCGACGAGCCGGGCGCGGTCCTCGAAACTCACCATGACCTTCAAGAAGCCAAATGAGGTTGTGGGCAACCATATCGCCAAATACCAGGCGATGAAGCTGTCCAAAATGCTGATGGCCTATGATTTTGAGCGCAAGCTGAACCCGTTTGCTGAACTCGGCGGTTTCATCTTCACCTTCATGGGCGACGGCAAGCCGGGGACCGGGAAAACCACGCTGATCCAGATGATGGCGGGGATGATCAATGATTATTGCAAGAACGCAAAATATCCGTTCCGGTTTCAGAACCTGAGCACCGATAGTATCGACAGCTATCAGGGAAAATCGGCGCAGAATGCCAAGGCGTTCATCAACAACGTGGTGGACCCGAATGTGATCGGCTTTGGCACCATCGACGATATCGACCAGCTGGCCGGGAAACGCGGCGACCGTCAGTCGAGCGCCGGGCAACTGGAGATCACGGCTGTGTTGATGGAGTCGTTTGCGGGCGCGAATACGGTGGTGCGGGGGAATTGTACATTTGGCATGTTCTCGAACTATCCCGAGAACGTGGATGATGCGTTGCGGCAACGGGCTGGGGCGCGGTTTCTGGTCGACGGGCCGCAGACGCGCGACGATTACATCGACATCCTGCACCTGCTGATGGGTAAGAACCATAACATCCCGACCGGGGAGCATGAGTTGTTTGCGGCGCAGCAGATCGAGAAGGCTGTGGCGGCGAGCTACGACAGCCATGCGCGCCCGCATGAGGAGGGGCTGCTGAAGGTGTTTGACCGGGTTTCGTCGGACATTGGTGAGTTAGACACGATTGCCAAGATGGGGGCCTATCTGAAAGGCATTCAGGAGGCGGATGACCGGTTCACCGGGCGGGCGATCAAGAACATCACCGACGCGGTGAAGGTGCGGGCGATGGATTTTGAACTGCCGGATGAATGGATGGAGAATGTCGAACTGTTTCTGGCAAAGGATTACGAGACCAAGAAGGCGATGATCGCTGAGCTGGCGCAGCCGATTACGGTTGAGATGGTGATCCAGGAGATCAACCGGTATGCGGACAGCGAGTTCCGCTATGCGGATAAGTCGGATGAGGTGGCGATAGAGAATATGGTGCGGGAGTTTGGGCGGAACGAAGAGGCGAAGCGGCGGTATTTGGAGGGGAAAGGGTGAGCGAAAAGTTGCAGGAGCACGAAAAATTTTACCGGCGAGACAATCCCTTAGTTTGGGGCATAATTGCAAGCTTGTTAATTTTCATCGTGACCATCTTTGTCGCGTTCCTCGACACCTGCAACGGAGTGCTTTTTTGGCAGGAGTGTGAGACGAAGTTTTCGTATCTGTTAGGTACTTCTCCTAATGAATTTGGTGATTGGCTAGCAGGCTTTGCTGGTTCTTTGGCTTTTGTTTGGATTGTTGTGGCGGTTCTTTTGCAGAAAGACGAACTAGAGCAGCAAAGGCAGGTATTAACAGACCAGAAAGAAGAGTTTTCGAAATCGAATATCGCGCTGCAAAAGCAGAACTTCGAGGCCTTCTTCTTTGAACTACTACGCACTCACAACACCATCGTCAGTGACATTGATTTGGCCAATACAAGATCGGGTATTATCACTCGAGGGCGCGACTGCTTTCCTGTGTTTTATGGTCGAATAGGTAAGAAATATAGGGAAGGTATAAAAAACTCTCGCACTGAATCTGAGGCGCTGTATTTTGCATATGAAGCTATGTACGATGTCGCAGGATCAGATCTTGGGCATTATTTTAGGTTTCTTTTCAATTCCTTCAAATTCTTGGAGCAAAGCAATTCCACGAAGCCGGTTCATATAAAATTGCTTCGTTCAATTTTGTCTGATCATGAACTTTTGTTGATCTTTTATAACGCGCTCACACCAAGAGGTGAAAACTTCCGCACTTACATTGAAACGTTTGAGCTGTTTGACAATCTCCCTAGGTTCCAACTCCTTTCGAGCGATCATGCTATGCTCTACGCTCCGAAGTGCTACGGATTGAAAAAAATACCGGACGGCAAGACCCTCGGGGAGATTGAAAAAGCAGGGATTTCGCATCTTCGAAAGCTGATGGAGCAAACCCCATGATGCGTCTCGTCCGCCGTGGCCTGATGTTCGGCAACCTCTTCGAGGTGCGCCAGCCTGCGCTTGTCGAGCGTTACAACCGCGCCCTTGAACACCTCACCGGCAAACGCACCGAGCTGACCGATTTCCACCTCGACATCTCCGGCTATTCCCCGGAAATCGGCGACGAGTTCGCCGACCCTCTGTACCTCAACCCCAACGGCTGCAACCGGCAGTTCATTCTGCTCAGCACCGACCAGAAAACCGCGCCGCTTCTGAACGCGCAATTCTCTACGTCGCGCTCGATCCTGCGGCGCTGGATTGAGGAGAACGAGCAGCAGCTGTTTGCCCTGACCGCGCGCGATGCGGTGGCAGGCGAACTGGTCAACTCGGTGTTCAGCGTCGAGGACCCGCGCGACCTCCTCTCGATCCGCGAAATCGAGGTTGAGGCCGACACCACCGAATCCCACGTCGAGGACAGCCGCGAGCTGCGGGGCAAGATCGAGCGCTTCATGAATGAGGATGATGCCTGGTGGGACGACGTGCTGACCGCCGAGATGATCGAACTGGGCAAACGCACCGGCGATATCACCCGCAATCCGGTGGTGTTCACCAACAACCGCTACACCCAGAACAATTTCTACACCGCCCATCACGGTGGCCTCTACATTTTCCGCGATTTGGATGAGACTGCAGTTGTATCGGCCCGCCAGCGCGATGATGTGGCGGATTGGGATGTCGAATACGTGATGGATTTCACCCAACGCAATGACATCGCCACCTTTCTGGAGGCCAATGATCTGGTCGAGCCGATCACCGGGGCCAAGCACCTTGACGTCACGGCAATCCTGCAACAGAAGCTCGATTTCATCGTTGTGGATACCGCTGCTGGTGAGGGTGAGGACTTCACCGATCTGACCCGCCGCGATCTGCGTAATCTGGCGCGGCGGCATCTGAAATCCCTGCCCAAGGAATATCAGGGCCTGTATCAGCTCTGGCGCTGGTCATCAGGGCAGGGCAACTGGCCGCGCATCACCTCAGAACACCCGGCCTATTTCTACACCCTGCGCTCGGCCGATCACGCCGACAAGGATCTGGTGAATATGCTTCTGGCGGAACTGGCCCCCTTGGATGTGCGCCAGTTGTTCATCTGCCACAAGAGCGCGTTTTATGACGCCTATCGCGGCTGGTCTGATGCGAAAAAGGAATTTGTCGCAGAGTTTCTGGCAAACGAGTATATGGTGGACAAGGCCGGTGCCCGCGAGGCGCTGTTTGGCCACGAACCGACGATGGCAGAGGAACCGGTGCGACGGCGCGGGCCGTGGGGCGAGCGCGATGATGATGATGACAATGACGACGACGATGATCTGATAGAACGCGTCGGCCCCTGGGGCGCGGTAAGGAGCGACTGAGATGTTTGGATGGGTGCGGCTGGGAGTTATCGGGCTGGTCTTGCTGACTGTGATTTATGTTTGCCTGTCGTGGTATTCAAAATCCATCCGGCGCGAAAAGCTGGAACAGGAATTTGACGCCGGCGGCATTGACGGCGAGCGCGATACCTTCATCGCCGAGGGTTTAAAACAATACGACGGATCACTACGTAAGAAGCTGATCTGGGGGGTTTACGTGATCCCGGTGATCGCCGTTCTGATGGTGATTTATGTGACCAACTTTATGTAAAGGACGCAGCAAATGCGGTACATCAAATGGATATTCTTGCTGCTGGTGGCGCTGCTGATCTTCGGGTTCTTCCACTATACCCTGCCGCATCGAGATATCGTCCGGGTGACCGGCACCGATATAATCCGGCAGGATTTCTCCGGCTGGAACCGGATTTTCTATGCCCAGGCCGACAGCGGAAATGTTGAAGGCGTGAACCGCGACCTGCGGCTGATCAATACCAGTTATCCCGATGGTGGCATCATGGTGTTCCGCAACGAGGACACCGGCTTTGGCTGGCCGTGGTATTTCAAGCTCGACAGTTCTAACCTTCAGGCTGAGGCGGCGGAACAGATATCGACCCGTGATGCGCCGGACTGGGTGGCGGTGACGCATTACGGATGGCGCAATGAATTCCTGTCGATTTACCCCAACGCTGTGGGGGTCAAGGCTGTGTCGGGCCCCGACGTGCGCCTGATCCCCTGGGTGAACATCGTGATCTACACGCTGCTGGCGCTGCTGCTGCTCGGCTTTTACCGGCTGGTGCAGCGCTTCAAACGGCGGCGGATTGATCCATTAGTCGAGAAGGTCGAGGAGAAATGGGACGCGGTTGAGGCGAAGGCTTCGGAAGCTGGCGAAAGTGCAGAGGCGGCAGGGAGCAAAGCCAAAGGCGTATTCCGCCGCTGGTTTGGGTAAATTCAAGTGACAGATTATCTGTTCAACTGGCTGCCGTTTCTGGGCGCCGTCGGCGCTTTGCTGTTTGGCTGCTCCCTGCTCTGGATTGGCTCTTCCACCTATATCCGCTCCACGCGATTGAAACGGCACGGGTTGCCGGGTCTGGGGCGTGTTACCGAGCGCTACCGCGAACGCATCACCCGCCGGAACGGTGATCGGATCGGTCGCTCGACCCGGTATCGTAATCTGATCGATTTTGAATTCTCGGTTTCTGGCGCGCGTTACGGAACCCAAAAGGCCAGACCGTCTCAGGCGGTTTGGGATGCAGCCGAGCCCGGAACGGATGTGGAGATCATTTTTCTGCCGGGCAACCCTAACAACAATTGTCTGGCAGAGCACGGGCCAGGTGCCGGGCAGGCCGGGGGCACGGTGCAGATGACGATTGGCACACTTATAACTTCCGGCGCGGCGCTCTACCTGGTCCAGGGTTTTCTAGCGGCGATCTGGCCGACGGATGAATTTGAAGCGCAGGCCGACTGGGTGCGAGACCGGGGCGAAGTCTACGCTATCACAATAAGTGAAAATCCCTTCGTGAGGATCGCGCGGCCCAATGCACGGCTGGTGAAATTCGCAATCGGCGATTCTGATGGTGGGCGGAACTATGTCGGCTACCTGGAAATGGTGCTGGCATCGGACGAGCATCCGGGGATCAAGGAAGGCGATATTTTGCCATTTTTGCGACACCCGGAAAACAAGTACCGGGCGGTTCTGATCCGACAGTAAAGGCGCAATGCAGGAAGCCACTGGAAATTCAATTGGGTTTGAGGCACAACACCGCTGAAATTGTGATGACTGCCAAAAGATAGGCCCTGACATGATCCCATACCGTTCCCGCACCTCCACCCATGGCCGCAACATGGCCGGTGCTCGTAGCCTGTGGCGTGCTACTGGCATGACCGACAGTGATTTTGGCAAGCCGATTATTGCCGTGGTGAATTCGTTTACCCAGTTTGTGCCGGGGCATGTGCACCTGAAAGACCTGGGCCAACTGGTGGCGGGCGAGATTGAAAACGCCGGAGGCGTGGCCAAGGAATTCAATACCATCGCGGTGGACGACGGGATCGCCATGGGGCACGACGGGATGCTCTATTCGCTGCCGTCGCGCGAAGTGATCGCTGACAGCGTGGAATACATGGTCAACGCCCATTGTGCCGATGCGATGGTCTGTATCTCGAACTGTGACAAGATTACTCCGGGCATGCTGATGGCGGCGCTGCGGCTGGATATTCCGGTGGTGTTTGTCTCCGGCGGGCCAATGGAGGCTGGCAAAGTTGATCTGGAAGGCGAGTCGCGCAAGGTCGATCTGATCGACGCGATGATCGAAGCGGCGAACCCGGAACGGACGGACACCGAAGTTCAGGCGTTCGAGGAAAACGCCTGCCCGACCTGCGGCTCATGTTCCGGTATGTTCACGGCCAATTCGATGAACTGTCTGGCGGAGGCGCTTGGCCTGGCACAGCCGGCCAACGGCTCGATGCTGGCAACACACGCGGATCGCGAGCAATTGTTCCGGCAGGCCGGAGGCCGGATCGTGGCGTTGACCCGGGCCTACTATGAAGACGGCAACAAGGCGGTTTCGGCGCGCGGAATCGCCACCAAGGCTGCTTTAGAAAACGCCATGACGCTGGATATTTCCATGGGTGGATCGACCAACACCATCCTGCACCTGCTGGCGATTGCCCGCGAGGGCGAAGTGGATTTCACCGTTGACGACATCGACCGGCTGAGCCGCACAACGCCCTGCCTGTGCAAGGTCGCGCCAGCTGTGCAGAACGTGCATATGGAAGATGTCCACCGGGCGGGCGGTATCTTCGGTATCTTGGGCGAGTTGGACCGGGCCGGGTTGCTAAATACTTCCGTTTCCACCATCCATTCCGCGACCATGGCTGAGGCGTTGAAGAAATGGGATGTGACCCAGACCAACGACGCAAAAGTGCATGAACTGTTCCTGGCAGCACCGGGTGGCGTGCGCACGACGCAGGCGTTCTCGCAGTCACGCCGCTACAAAGAGCTTGACGTGGACCGGGCAACGGGCGTGATCCGCTCGGCGGAAAATGCGTTTTCCACGGACGGTGGTCTGGCGGTTTTGTTTGGCAACATTGCCCAGGAAGGATGCGTGGTGAAAACCGCCGGGGTCGATGACAGCATCCTGAAATTCTCGGGGCCGGCGATTGTCTGTGAAAGTCAGGACGAAGCGGTAAACCGGATTCTGGGTAAAGAAGTGGGTGCCGGAGACGTTGTTATCATCCGCTACGAAGGCCCGCGTGGCGGGCCGGGAATGCAGGAGATGCTGTATCCGACCAGCTACCTCAAATCGATGAAGCTTGGCAAGGCCTGTGCGCTGATCACCGACGGACGGTTTTCCGGCGGTACTTCAGGCCTTTCTATCGGTCATGCCTCTCCAGAGGCCGCCGAGGGCGGCAGTATCGGGCTGATCGAGGAAGGCGATACCATCGAGATCGACATTCCGAACCGAACCATCAATGTGGCGTTGTCAGACGAGGAGCTGGCGGCCCGTCGTGCCGCGATGGAGGCCAGGGGTGAGGCGGCCTGGAAACCGGCCAAACCACGCAGGCGCAAAGTCAGCCGGGCGCTGAAAGCCTATGCCGCACTGGTTGGCAATGCGTCACAAGGGGCGGTTCGCCTGGACCCGTAAGGGCAACCCCAAAAAAGCTCCCAAATCGAACTGGGGTGTTTGTTCTACCCGCCATTTGGTGAAGCCCCTGAAAGAAGGGAGCGGGAAAGAATGCAGGTGGTAGATTTGGCGTGAATATGTTTTGGTTACGCTGTTTACGCAGGGGTGCCTTGATGTCTCTCATACAATTGCGAAAATCGTTTTATCAGAAATTGGAACCGGACGAAGGCGCTGATCGGCTGAGCCGTTTGGTTGACTTGTTTCTGATCTGCCTGATTGCGGTAAATGTCTTGGCTGTCATCCTGGAAACCGTCGATGCCTTGCAGGCAAGATACGAAACCCTGTTCGCCTATATTGAAATCACTTCTGTGGCCGTGTTCACGGTCGAATATTTCGCGCGTATGTGGGTCTCGGTGGAAAGCAGTGAATTTCGCGACAGGAAGCACCCGCGGCTTGCCTACGCATTGTCACCAATGGCGTTGATTGATCTGGTTGCAATCCTGCCATTCTACCTCGGTATTTTCTTTAGTATTGATCTGCGGTTCCTCAGGGTCTTGCGGTTGCTGAGGATTTTGAAACTGACGCGATATTCCTCGGCCATGTCCATGCTGCTTGAAGTGTTCCGGGAAGAGGCGAATGCATTTTTTGCCGGGTTCTTTATTTTGATTGTCCTTTTGATCCTTGCCGGTAGCGGTGCATATCTGGCGGAGCATCAGGTGCAGCCTGACAAGTTTGGCTCGATCCCGGCGGCGATGTGGTGGGCTATGGCAACACTTACCACCGTAGGCTATGGCGATGTTACACCGGTAACACCCGCCGGGCAGTTGTTCGGATCACTGGTTGCGGTTGTGGGCATCGGTATGGCGGCATTGCCTGCAGGCATTTTGGCCAGCGGGCTGGCCGACCAACTACGCCGCAGAAGAGAGGAGATGACCCAACGATTTCGTACGGCGCTTGAGGACGGGATCATCGACGCTGAGGAAGAAGATCAGCTGGAAGAGCTCAGGAAACAACTTGGCCTCAGCAAACGACTTGTTTTTGAAGTTCGCAAGCAAGTGCAAAGAGACAGGGAAGCAGAAAACGAGGCCATCTGTCCGCATTGTGGCAAACAAATAAGGGCGTTTGGAAAGTAACTCCAAGGCGCGGCGTGTTGACAACTTAGTATAACATCTGAAATTCCAACATCAGGCGGTTCGCTGAAAAGCGCCAGACCAGACGGAAAAAAGGTGCTGAATGACCAGCAAGACTAAAAATATCCTGTTCATCATGTACGACCAGCTGCGGTTTGATTACCTCAGTTGTTACGGCCATCCTTATCTGCACACCCCAAATTTCGACCGTGTTGCGCAGATGGGCGTGCAGTTCACCCGCTGTTACGTGCAATCACCGATCTGCGGGCCTTCGCGGATGTCCACTTATACCGGGCGTTACTGCCATTCACATGGGGCGCAGCAGAATAACTATCCGCTGAAGGTAGGCGAGCAGACCATGGGCGACCATCTTCGCAAGCTGGGAATGGGTTGCCATCTGATTGGTAAAACCCACATGCAGGCCGATGCCGAAGGCATGAAGCGGCTGGGCCTAAACCAGGACAGTATTATTGGGGTGCGCACTGCCGAATGCGGCTTTGATCCTTATGTGCGTGATGATGGATTATGGGCTGAGGGTCCGGACGGATATTATGACGAAAAGCGGTCCCCCTATAACGAATACCTGAAGGCAAAGGGTTATCCGTCGCACAATCCGTGGCACGATTTTGCCAATTCCGGGGTCGGTGATCAGGGCGATATCGCCAGCGGCTGGCTGATGATGCACGCGGATAAACCCGCCAACATTCGTGAAGAAGACAGCGAAACGCCCTGGCTGACCAACCGAACCATCGACTTTATCGAGGAACAGGACCCGGACCAACCCTGGCTGGCACACGTGTCTTATATCAAGCCGCACTGGCCCTATATCGTTCCGGCCCCCTATCATAACATGTACGGCCCAAATCAGGTGTTGCCGGTGCGGCGCAGCGAGGCTGAACGCGTGGACGCGCATCCGGTGTTCGAGGGTTTCATGAACAACCCGGTCGGCAAGGCGTTTCAGCGTCAGGATGTGCGCGACACCGTACTCCCAGCCTATATGGGTCTGATCAAACAATGCGATGATCAGCTGGGGCGGCTGCTGGATTATCTCGAAAAAAACGGACGCATGGATGAAACCATGATCGTGCTGACCTCTGATCACGGCGATTACCTGGGCGATCACTGGCTGGGCGAAAAGGATTTATTCCACGAACAATCCGCCAAAATACCTCTGATAATATATGATCCATCCGAGGCGGCGGATGCGACGCGTGGAACGGTTTGTGACGAACTGGTTGAGTCCATTGACCTGAGCGCGACGTTTATTGACGCTGCCGGTGGTGAAGTGCCCGATCACATCGTCGAAGGCCGCTCACTGTTGCCGTTTCTGCATGGTGAAACCCCGGTCGACTGGCGCGAGTTTGCGATCAGCGAATATGACTATAGCGGTGCTCCTGTAGCTGCGAGACTGGGAATGGAACCGCGCGACGCCCGTTTGTTCATGGTGGCAACGAAACGCTGGAAATACATCCATGCCGAGGGCGGCTTGCGCCCGATGCTGTTTGACCTGGAAAACGACCCGGACGAGTTTACCGACTTGGCAAACGACCCGGATTATGCACCGGTTCTGGATCAGATGTATGAGCATCTGGGCCGCTGGGCGCGGCGGATGTCGCAGCGTACAACCCTGTCGGATAAAGCCATCAAGCAGCGGGGAGGCAAGGCGCAGAGTGTCGGGATTCTAATCGGGGTCTACGATGAAGACGATGTCGAAGAAGGAACCCTGAAGAAAATCACCGGCAAAGCACCAACTATCCCACCAGCGTAACACGCGAGCGTTTTGACGGGGTGTTGATTTCGAACAGATAGCGACCAACCGGCAGGCCCTGTTCCGAACCGAAAACGGGCGAATTTGATGCTGCCTTTGCCGTTTGTTTGCCCACCAGCTCTTCAAAGTCACCAGCTTCGGCTGGAGGTGGTTGGGCTGCTTGGGTGCCGGCCGAAGTACTTTGTCTTGGCGGCTGCAAAACTAGAACACTACCGTGCGGGCATCCCCTGTTCGATCAGACCGGCCCAATAGGAACAACCCGCCGGGATCGCCTCGTCGTTGAAGTTGTACTCCGGGTGGTGAACCATCGCGGTGTCGCCATTGCCGCACAGAATATAGGAACCGGGGCGGGCGTTCAGCATGAAGGCGAAATCTTCTCCGCCCATGACGGGTGATATGTTTTCCTGAACGTTTTGATCGCCGGCTATTGATTTAGCGACCTGTACAGCGAAATCCGTTTCGGCATCCGCATTGACCATCACCGGGTAATTTCGTTCGTAGTTAACCTCAGCAGTGGCACCAAACGCTGCAGCTGTATTCTGTGCGATGCGCTTAATATGATCTTCGGCCAGATCCCTGACTTCCGGTTCAAGCGTGCGAACGGTGCCACGCAGGTGCACGTTTTCGGGGATGACGTTATAGGCGTTGCTTTCGGTTTCAAAGCTGGTGATCGAGACCACGACGCTTTTTAATGGATCAGCCGCGCGTGATGCAATGGACTGCAGGGCTACAACGATCTGAGCGCCAACAAGGGTAGTGTCAATTCCGTCGTGGGGTTTTGCTGCGTGTGAGCCTTTGCCCTTAATCCGGATATCCAGCAGATCGGCTGCCGCGAAAAACGGGCCAGGGCGTATCGCAAACTGCCCAACCGGCAGCCCCGGCCAGTTGTGCATGCCATAGACTTCCTGAATGCCGAACGCTTCCATCATACCGTCGTTAACCATTTCTCGCCCGCCACCGCCGCCTTCCTCCGCGGGCTGAAAAATAACAACAGCGGTGCCGTCGAAATTACGAGTCTCTGCCAGATACTGCGCTGCCCCCAGCAGCATCGCGGTGTGCCCGTCATGGCCGCAAGCGTGCATTTTGCCGGGCGATTTGGAGGCATAGGGAAGGCCTGTCGCCTCGGGGATCGGCAGTGCATCCATATCGGCGCGCAGGCCAATAACCTTGCCCGAGTGGTTCTGTTTACCCTTGATCACACCAACCACGCCTGTCTGGCCGATGCCGGTTTTGACCTCATCACAGCCAAATTCCCGCAACTTGTCCGCTACAAGGGCGGATGTGCGATGGGTGTCAAACTGCAATTCCGGGTTTTCATGGATATCTCGTCGCCAGGCAGTGATGTCGGCGTGCAGTTCGGCAATTCGGTTGATGAGGGGCATAGGAGACTCCGGGGATCAGGGGTGAGAGGGTTTTGACAAATTCGAGTCCAGCGAGCGAGGGTGACTTTGCGTAAGTCTGAGAATTGGTTGATACCGGGTCAAGTGAAAAGCGTTTGGATAAGAAAGAGTTGAAACAGCTAGTGTGAGTCTGAACCAAACAGTAGAAATTCCGTGCATTTTTTATTTAACGGGGTAACCTCTTCCCATCAATCGCACGCAGGATTCGCCTTTTGGTGGAATGCCGTAACCGGAAAGGGGGCTTGAAAACGCAAGTTTAACTCAGTCACCCCGGCTCACACCGAGGCTTTCGCAGAGAGCCTCCAAGTGTCGGTACGGTATGCGTGGAAAGATCCGGCAAACGGGTCGAAATTGGTGATCAACAACAACACTAGGGAGAAAATTATGTTTTCTAAAATCATGACAATTGGCGGGGCTTTGGCTTTGTCGATTGGTACTGCCGGATTTGCCGAGCGTGGCGCAGACGGCCATGTCAGCATTATCTATTGGCAGGCACCATCAATTCTGAACCCATATCTGTCGGGCGGCACCAAAGACGTTGAGTCTTCCAGCCTGGTTATCGAACCACTTGGCAGATACGACCAAGACGGCGCGCTGGTGCCATTCCTGGCTGAAGAAATCCCAACGGTTGCGAACGGCGGTGTTTCCGAGGATCTGACCTCAATCACCTGGAAGCTGAAATCGGGCCTGAAGTGGTCTGATGGTACGCCGGTGACATCGGCAGACGTCAAGTTCACGGCCGAATATTGCATGCATCCCGAAGGCGGGTGCGCCCAGGCGTCTTTCTTTGAAGGTGTTGTCTCTATCGAGGAACTGGATGAACTGACAACCAAAGTGACGTTCAACCAGCCAAAACCCAACCCCTATGGCCCATTTATGGGTGGTCAATCCCCGATCATTCAAGCAGCACAATTCGCTGATTGTCTGGGTGCTAAGGCGCCTGAATGTACTGGCGCCAACTTCGGCCCAATCGGCACCGGCCCGTTTGTTGTTACAGATTTCCGTCCCAATGACGTGATCCAGATGAAAGCAAACGAGCACTATCGTGATCCGGCAAAACCGGCATTTGCCACGCTGACTTTCAAAGGTGGCGGTGATGCCACGGCTGCAGGCCGCGCGGTTATGGAAACCGGCGAGTTTGATTACGCCTGGAACATGCAGCTGGCACCGGATGTGCTGGCGAAAATGGCCGAAGGCGGCAAAGGCAAGCCGATTGCGGCCTTTGGCGCATTGGTGGAACGTCTGGAAATGAACCTGACGAACCCGTCACCGGATCTGCCAGCGGAGACCCGCTCGACCCGTGCCGAACCTCACCCCTTCCTGTCGGATGTGCGTGTGCGCCGGGCCCTTTCGATGGCGATTGATCGAGATTTGCTGGTAGAAGTTGGCTATGGCCAGGCCGGACGTCCGACCTGTAACCTGGTGCCTGCACCCAAAATCTACACATCAGACAACACCGGCTGCCTGACACAGGATATCGCTGGTGCCAATGCCCTGCTGGATGAAGCGGGCTGGGTTGACAGTGATGGCGATGGCGTGCGCGACAAGGATGGCGTGAAAATGGCAATCCTGTACCAGACTTCGACCAATGCCGTGCGTCAAGACTTTCAGGCTCTGATCAAACAGTGGTGGTCTGAAATCGGCGTCGAAACTGAGTTGCGTAACCTTGATGCATCTGTGTTCTTTGGCGGCGACCCCGGTTCACCGGATACCTTCCAGAAATTCTATGCGGATGTCGAAATGTACGCCAACGTGTTTAACGGCACGGACCCGCAGCAGTATCTGGCAGCTTACAAATGCGGCTCGGAACCCAAGCCTGACAGCCAATGGCAGGGTGAGAACATCAACCGCTTCTGTGATCCGGAATACGACAATCTGATTGAAGAGTATGCCCGTACCGGTGACATCGAAAAACGCGGTGAGCTTGGCCGTCGGATGAACGACATGCTGACTAAGGATTCGATGACCATCGTTCCGTTGGTCGATCGTGGCCGTGTTTCCGCACATTCCGTCACACTCGGTGGTGTTGTCCTGAACACATGGGACAGCGAACTTTGGAACGTCGCTGACTGGCACCGCATCAAGTAAACCAGTCGAAAGAATCCGCTTGGGGCCCTGACATCCTTGCCAGGGCCCCGACAACAGGTGATGATTGACCTGTCGATCCGCGCGATTTAGCTTTTCACCGAGGCGTCCATGCTGACATTCACATTCCGAAGGCTGGTTCTGTCGATCCCGACGCTTCTTTTCATTTCCCTTGCTATTTTTATGCTGTTGCAAATGGCGCCAGGCGATCCGATGGCGCAGGTGCCGCTGACTGTGCCTCCCGACGTCAAACAAAAAATGCGTGAAGCCCTTGGCCTTGGCCAGCCGGTGCACGTGCAATACTGGAAGTGGCTGGTGCAGTTCTTCTGGATAGAACCCCAGGTTTTCATCGACTGGCTGACCCGTGAGAGCTGGACACTGGGATGGTTGCCGGACACAAGCTTTGCCGAAGGTAAACTGCGGGTGATTTCCTGGCAGACCCGCGGCCCGGTTATGTCGCTCGTGGTGCAAAGCCTGCCACAGACATTCTGGGTGGTTGGCATGTCTTACGTGGTGGGTGTGCTGATCGCATTGCCGGTCGGAATTTATTCAGCCTATCGCCACTATTCGATATTCGATCAGACCGGGACCTTCATAACCATGGTCGGATTTTCAATCCCGCCGTTCTTTACCGGCCCTCTGCTGATCGTGATTTTTGCGGTTCAGCTCGGCTGGTTGCCATCGACCTATAACACCGTGCATCAGGTTGTGGACTGGGACAGCTTCGTTATCCAGATGAAGCAGATGGTCCTGCCGGTCATGGTGCTCGCGCTGCAGACGACGGCGCAGATCAGCCGGTACATGCGATCGGCCATGCTCGATAATCTGAAACAGGATTATGTACGAACCGCCCGGGCAAAGGGATTGCGCGAAAGTGTGGTCGTGATGGTCCATGTTTTGCGGAATTCCATGATCCCGGTTGTCACGGTTATTGCTTTGGGCATTCCGGCGATTTTTGGCGGCGCGATCATCACTGAAAACGTCTTCAAAGTGAACGGGCTGGGCTATCAGCTTCTGATCGCGCTTTTTGCCAACGACATTCCGACGGTGATGACCCTGACGTTTATTTTTGCCATTCTGATTGTTCTGTTCAACCTGATTGCCGATGTGCTTTATGGCGTTCTCGATCCGAGGATCCGCTATGACTGACGCTCCTCTAAAAACTCCCGAGCCGACTGTGGACAGAGTGTCCGAAGCGAAGTCGAGCAGTCAGTGGCGCGATGTCTGGAAGCAGTTCAAGCGGCACAAAGGCGCCGTTATGGGCGGTGGTTTCCTGGCGTTTATCACGCTGTTTGTTCTAATTGGGCCCTACATATGGGCTTTGGAAGCAACCAAGCTGGACATCAGAGCCAAAGACATGCGCCCGATGTATACAGTGCTGTGGAATGGTGAAGCAAAGGTTGGCTGGGCGCATCCTCTGGGAACCGATCAACTGGGTCGTGATCTGTTGTCACAACTGATTGAGGGTGGGCGTGCCTCGATGGCTGTGGGCTGGGCGGCGATGATATTGGCGCTGTTCCTGGGGACCACCATCGGTGTGCTGGCGGGTTTCTTTAAACGGATGGATTTCTGGCTGATGCGGTTTACCGATCTGGTGCTCTCGCTGCCGATTTTGCCGTTGCTGTTGGTGGCTGTGACCCTGTTCCGCCAGCCACTGAGGGCCAACTTTGGCCCGGAAATGGGTATGTTCATTCTGATCGTCGGCGTGGTGGGAATAACCAGCTGGATGCAGACGGCCCGGATCGTGCGGGCCGATGTTCTGGCGCTGAAGGAACGTGAATTTGTTCTGGCTGCACGTTCCATCGGGACAACACCGACCAAGATTATCACCCGGCACCTGATCCCGAATGTGATGTCTCCGATCATGGTCTCGGCAACCCTTGGGCTGGCCACCGCCATCATCACCGAAAGCGCGTTGTCATTTCTTGGGGTTGGATTTCCGTCGGATTTTCCCACCTGGGGCAAGTTGCTGTCCGATGCCGTTCAGCGCATGGAGCAGTTTCCTGAGCGGGTGCTGCTGCCGGGATTGATGATTTCGCTGACCGTTCTGAGCGTGAACTACATCGGCGACGGTCTGCGTGACGCGCTTGATCCGCGGATTCGTGGGCGGTAGGAGAAAACTGCCGACCCAGGGTCACTTTCCCTCGTTTTGTGTGTTTTCTCCGGTTACTTTGCAGCCCATATATCAATAAACTGCCGCACAAGGAAAGCGGCGCCAGACCGCGAAACAGAGCAGAACCATGAAAATCACCGCAGTTACTTGCGTTAAGAACGAGGCGTCCGACGTCCTCGAATGGATCGCTTGTTGTCCAGCCAATGATTTTGCGGCCTGATTGATGCGCTGTCTTGCAGTCATTACGGTGCGCAACGAGGCCGCGTTTTTCCTGGAATGGCTGGCGCATCACAAAACCGTTGGCTTCACGGATTTTCTGGTTTTTTCGAACGACTGCGATGACGGCACGGATCTGATGCTCGACCATTTGCAGGCGATGGGAGAGATCACCCACATCCGAAATACCAAAACCGACAAGGGCGGGGTGCAGTGGAGTGCGTTAAAACAGGCCGACAAACACTCGCTGGTCAAATCCGCCGATTGGATATTGCCGCTGGATGTGGATGAGTTCGTCAACATTCACGCTGGAACGCGGAAACTTCCCAATCTGTTTGCCGCACTGCCAGAGGCAACTGCAATCACGCTGACCTGGCGGTTGTTTGGCAACAGCGGGGTGGTTGATTTTGCGGATACCCCGGTTTTGCAGCAGTTCACCCGCGCCGCGCCGGTTCCCTGCTACTGGCCGTGGAAATCGGCCATGTTCAAGACCCTTTTTCGCAATGACGGAACCTATGGAAAGCTTGGCATTCATCGCCCCCGGAAACCGGACAACACGCGGATGAACGATGCGCGCTGGTTTGACGGAACGGGCGCAGAACTGCCCGATCTCTATAAAAAGCAGAAGATTTTTTCCAACTTTATGCAAGACAACTGCCGCTTGGTGCAGCTGAACCATTACCCCCTTGGGGCCATGCAGAGCTACGTGCTGAAGCGCGACCGCGGCCGGGCGGTGCACGGTGATCACACTCTGGGCATGGATTACTGGGTGGAGCGGAATTTCAACCAGTGCGAGGATAAATCTGCCCTGAAGCTGTGGCCGGAAGTGGAAACTGAACTGGAGCGATTGAAATCGGAAACCGAGTTAATGCACCTGCATCAAGTTGGGTGTGACTGGCGACATTCCCGGTTTGACCAGTTGATGCTGGAAGAGGATTTCAGAGAGCTTTTTGGCCAGTTGATGTTGACACCGCCAAGCGGGGCGCTGTCACAGCAGGAAGCGCAGAGGATCATGTATTACGGGCGTAAAGCGATGGTGCGAAACCGCCGCCCATGATGGCATAATTCTGCCACTGCAATAGTGAAAAACGGTGGCGCCAGATACTTGAAGAGGCATTTCAAGTTCAACCTGGATCAGACTAAACGCGGCACACTCTAGGCGCTAGCAGGTTCGGTATGTTCCAGCGGTAGGGTGACCCGGAATAATGCGCCAGCCCCGCCGGGCTCGTAGGTCAGCGTTCCTCCCAGATTGCGCATGATTTCGCGGCTGATTGGCAGGCCAAGCCCTGCGCTGCCGACAAAAAAACCGCCGGAGAGCTTTGAGAATTTCTGGAAAATCAGTTCGACTTCTGACTCGTCAACACCGCTGCCATTATCAGCGACATCAATTTCTACCGTGCCACCGTTGCGGCGGCAGGAAACCGATATTTGCGGTGGTTCTGCATCACAGTATTTATTCGCATTGGCCACGAGGTTGATCACCACCTGCGCCAGCCGGTCAGAATCCGTTGCGACCTTGATTTGTTCGCTGGCAGGATTACGCAACAGTTCGGATGATCGCTCCTGCAGTTGCGTCTCGGTGGCTGTTGCGGCCCGGTTGATCACCTCTGACAGGTTGACCGGGGCAATGTTCAGCTGCACTTTGCCGTTTTCCATGAAGCTGAGGTCCAGAATGTCATCCAGCAGCCGGGTCAGCCGGATGCTTTCGGTATGAATGACGGAGGAAAAATGCTTCAGCTTTTCCGGCGGCAGAGAGTCGCTGTCGCGCAGGATTCCGGAAAATGACCGGATCGAAGTCATCGGCGTGCGCAACTCGTGGCTTACCTGACTAAGGAATGTGTCTTTTTGCTCGCCGAGTTTCAACAATTGGCTGTTGGCCGCGCGCAGTTGCTGCGCCGTTTTCTTCAACTCTTCGGACTGGGTTTTCAGCCGCTCTGAGTATTCCATGATTTGTGCGGTTTCGTCGGCGACCGCGATCATGTCTTCAACGGAAACAGACTCGCCGCCAGTTATTTGCGCCAGCATCGCATGGGACGTTGCGGCCCCAACCGACCCCGCAAACTTTCGCTCCAATTCCTCGACAAACGGTTGGGTAGGGTCTGGCAGGCCAGAAACCTTCCCTTGCGATACTGCAGTCTGATTAAACAGATTCATTGCCTCCTGCCGGCCCAGAATTCGCTGCGCCAAAATCAAGAGTTCCTCAGCTTCTGCATTCCGGGCGATGGTGCTGCTCGGAGATATTCTCCCGTAAACATTGATGAATTGGGCGCTTTGCTGACGCTCCATGGAATTGGGGTTTGTCAGCAATGATGCCACGACGAAGACAAGTGTGTTAAAACTGATCGACCAGAAAACTGCATGAACCAGAGGATCTTCAAATGAGTTGCCCCAGAGAGATTGCGGGCGCAGCGCTGAAATTCCAAACGGGCCGTTTTCTATCACGCTTTGGCTGAGAATGAAGGCTCCGTCAAAACTAGGCAGAAAAAGCGTGTAAGCCCAGAAGAAGAAACCAGTGCAGATGCCCATAATCGCGGCTGGTCGTGTGGCGCTGTGCCAGAATACCCCGCCCAGAAGAGCGGGCAGAACCTGAGCGACGCCAAGAAAAGCGATCAGACCAATTGAGGCCAGCGCATCGCTGCCCCCGGTGATCTGAAAATAGAAGTAACCAAGCGCAAGCACTACGCCAATGCTGATCCGTCTGGTCCGCAGAAGCAGAGTGCGCACATCATCGCTGGCCGGGCTGCGCTTTTTGTTCAGTTGTAGCCAGATTGGCAGAACGATGTGGTTGGACATCATGGTTGACAGCGCAATGGCAGCGACGATTACCATCGATGTGGCTGACGAAAACCCACCCAGGAATGCAAGCGTTGCCAAGGTGCCCTGACCTTTGGCCAGTGGCACTGTCATCACGAACAAATCGGGGTTTGCATCCGCTGGCAGTTCGCTCTGTCCTGCAATGGCAATCGGCAGTACGAACAAGCTCATCAGGAACAGGTACAGCGGAAAGGCCCAACTGGCAGTTGCCAGATGGCGTTCGTTAGAGTTTTCCACCACGACAACCTGAAACATCCGCGGCAGGCAGATGATGGCCGCTGCAGACAGAAACATCAGCGTCACCCAGCGGCCATTGAATATCTGGCTGCTTTGCAAAAGATCCTGATCCATTCGCTCAAAGATATCGGCGGGGCCCGAAGCCACGCCCCAGACAACGAAGATACCCACAGACAACAAAGCGATCAGTTTTACCACAGCCTCAACTGCGATGGCTGTGACAACACCGTGGTGGCGCTCATTGGCATCCAGACTGCGCGTACCAAATACGATAGTAAAAACTGCGAGCCCTGCCGCCACCCAGAATGCCGTGACAGAAGCAAAGGGGGTGCTGGTACCCTCACCAGATCCTCCGGTGAATACAAAAAAGCTCAGAGTAAGCGATTGAAGCTGTAAGGCGATATAAGGGGTAGTGCCAATCACTGCGAGCAGGGTGACTACCACGGCAAGTGTGTTGCTTTTGCCGTAGCGGGAAGACAGAAGGTCGGCAATGGAGGTTATTCTTTGGGTTCGGCCGATGCGAACCAGTTTACGCAGAAACCACCACCACCCGACAAACACCAGCGTTGGGCCAAGATAGATAGCCACAAATTCGAGCCCGCTACGGGCTGCCGACCCAACCGCGCCATAAAACGTCCAGGCGGTGCAATAGACCGACAGTGAAAGGGTATAGATCACCGGTGAGCGGAGGAAGTTCAGCCTTCCCTCTTGCACACCCCGCTCGGCCACATACGCAATAACAAACAGCGCCGCAACGTACAGGAGGCAAATCGAAACAAGCAGATTAAAGGACTGCATCAGCCGTCGCCGCTGTTGTACAGGCGGCGCGCCAGGATTGCCGCGAGGACAATCAGTCCGATCCAGATGCCAAAGATATAACTGACTGCTTTTGGAATGCCTCCTGTAAAGGAATCCTGGGTAAAGGCCGATATGAGAGGAGTCAGCAGGAGGAAGATGCCCAACAAGGGAAGAAGAGCCGCGCTTTCACGGATTTTTCTGGTGGGCTGTGCCCGCTTGCCGGAGGGTTCAGGTTTTTCCGGTTCAGACTTCATTGCGCCAGCATTTTAACTGTGTCGATGATTGCTTGGTTAGAAAATGGTTTGGTCATGAACATGCTGACCCCGGCCTCCTCGGCAGCAGCTTTGTCACGGGCTTGCCCTTTTGCAGTCAGCATCAGAACCGGTTTTCCCGAAGTAGTTGCGTCAGCCCGGATTTCCCTCAGAACGTCTATCCCGCTTTTGTTTGGCAGCATGTTGTCCAAAATGATTACGTCAGGTGCGATCCGGCCAGCCACTTCAGCGGCGTCCTGGCCGTTGGAATGTGTGAAAACCTGCCAGCCCGCCCTTTCGAGCAGGAAAGATATCGCCTCAACGATATGTGGTTCATCCTCTATCAGGAGGACTTTGCCTGCCATTCCACTCTCCCTGTTGGTCCTGTGAAGCATAGGTTGAATGTGAGCGTACTGGCAAGGGTCGAAGGTTAAGCCAGGATATAATCGATCCGCCGGGCAGCACAGGCCTTGCGTGGGCAAACGCTGCAGTGAACCCCGGCCAATATGGGGGGCTGGATAGACCGGGTGGCAGGAAAAGCCTGCGGATCCGACGTGAACACCATGGTTGAACGCAGCAATCCGGGCAGATCATAACGGTCCGGTCCGGCGCTTTCAGCATACGCATATGTTAACAGCCTGCCCCCGGTGGGCATCTCCAGAACACTCTGCAAGGCCTGATACGGCCGTCCGAAAGCCCTGTAAATTGGCCACAGCGGGCAGGCGCTGGAATATTGCGGCAGGGCAAACTCCGGGATTTCCTTGCGAAACAGAACTGCGCCCGACATGTCGCATTCAAGCAGGCCAAACAATGGAAAGCCCGGTTCTGGCGGCAAATGTGCGAGGCGGTACAGGATTGATCCGACCGGCACCTTTAAGGTTTGCGAAAGTTTCAGCGCGTCAAAGTTCGTGTCCTTTGCCGATTGAATAAACACATCTACGGGCAGCGTGTTGGCTATCCGCTCATAGCGTTCCAGCGATTGTCGCAGCACCTGCGAGTTTGTAGCCGCTTGGCTGCCAGTGTTTTCAAGCAAGTTTTCAATTGTGGTCTCGCCGGCTTCAAGTTTGGGCAAATAGTAACCCCGCGCACTCCAAAACTCCTGTGCCTCTGGGGTGTTGGCGGCACTGGTTGCTGCCTCTTCGGTTGGGGTGTCAAAAAAATCAACCATCGCCTCGGCGGTGGCTGACAATCTTTGGCTTTCACTGCGCAGGTTGGCGAGAAACTTTTGCTGCAGGGCTGGTGGAATATCTGACATGCTGTCCAGGATACCGGCAGTGGACCTGATGGCCGTGATATTCGACAGAATCTGATGCATGGTTTCCGACAGGAATGGATCATGGGTCATTCGGTCAGTAAGCGCTCGCAACTTTTCCCTTTGTTGCTGGGATAACTCAGAGACCTGTAACAGAAGCCGGGCCCAGCCGGGATAGCGGCCAACAAACTCCTCGATACGCTCGATTTCCGCCGAATTGCTGTGGTCCATTTTTGCAGCCTCGGTCAATCGGTTGATCAGAACAAAATCTGCGTCATCAGACAGGGCCGCGACGTCGGTATCCAATTCTGCAGCGATGGCCTGGAGTGTGCGGCCGGCGATTCCCCGGCGGTTGTGTTCGATCAAATTCAGGTAGGACGGAGATATCCCCGCGGCAGCCGCTAAAGCAGTTTGGGTCATTCGCCGGTTGCGACGCCGTTCGCGGATGCGGGTTCCCACCAGACTACGGGCCATAATATTTCCTTTGTTTGCCTCACCTTGTGATGCAGTTGTAAAGAATTTTACAGTTTTGCAAAACACTCACGAAAAACATTTACAAAAAAATCAAGAAAAAGCAATAGTTTATTGCTTTTTTCACTGGTTTTGATACATATGACCTCGTCAGTATTGACATCATGAGTCGGATTCTTGGGGTGCTTGCCTCTCCGGCTCGCTTATTGGGATCATTGGGAGGAAATCTATGTCTCATATTAAAACAACCCGGCGTGGTGTGCTGAAAGGTGGCGCTGCAGTGGGTGTAGGTCTGGCGACGCCGACCTTCTTCACCAGCATGGCGAACGCATACACCAACGCACCAACAGGTGGGTCTGTAACACTTGGTTTCAACGTGCCGCAAACCGGTCCTTATGCGGACGAAGGCAATGACGAGCTTCTTGCTCAGCAACTGGCTGTTGCGCACCTGAACGGTGAGGGCGACGGCGGCTGCCTCAGTACCTTCACGTCGAAAGCTCTGAAGGGCAACGGCATTCTGGGCAACAAGGTTACATTCGTAACCGGCGACACCCAAACCAAATCAGACGCTGCACGGGCATCGGCTAAGTCGATGATCGAAAAAGACGGCGCGATCATGATCAACGGTGGTTCTTCGTCGGGTGTTGCGATTGCTGTTCAGGGCCTGTGTCAGGACGCTGGCGTTATTTTCATGGCTGGTCTGACCCACTCCAACGACACAACCGGTAAAGACAAAAAGGCCAACGGCTTCCGTCACTTCTTCAACGGGTACATGTCTGGTGCTGCACTCGCACCCGTGCTTGAAAAAGAATACGGAAAAGATCGCCGCGCTTATCACCTGACCGCCGACTACACCTGGGGTTGGACTCAGCAGGAATCGATCGCTGCTGCGACTGAAGGTGTTGGCTGGGAAACCGTCAACAACGTTTTGACACCGCTGGCATCGACAGACTTCTCGTCTTACATCGCGCCGGTTCTTAACTCTGGTGCTGACGTGTTGGTTCTGAACCACTACGGCGGTAACATGGTGAACTCGCTGACCAACGCGATCCAGTTCGGTCTGCTTGATAAACAGGTCAACGGAAAAGATTTCAAAATCGTTGTTCCGCTTTACTCCGAACTGATGGCTGCTGGTGCAGGCGAAAACATCAAAGGTGTGTTTGGTTCGATGAACTGGAACTGGCAACTGCAGGACGATGGCACCAAAGCCTTCGTTAAGTCGTTTGGTGAGAAGTACGGCAAGCCGCCTTCGAACTCGGCTCAGACCTGCTATGCACAGACCCTGCTTTATGCAGATGCCTGTGAGCGTGCCGGCACACACAACCCCTGTGGCGTTGCCGAAGCTCTGGAAGGTTTTGAGTTCGACGGCCTGGGTAATGGCCCGACGCTTTATCGTGCCGACGACCACCAGTGCTTCAAGGACGTGCTTGTCGTGAAGGGTGCTGAAAACCCGACCAACGCTTACGACACACTTGAAATCGTCGAAAAAACCCCGCGTGCACAGGTTGAATACGCACCGGATCACCCGATGTTTGCAGGTGGCGCTTTGGGTGATTGTAACCCGGGCGCTTAAGGTCTCCCAAATACTTGCAACTCAGGTCACGCCGGAATTCCGGCGTGACCACTTAAACCCCGCAACGGTGCGGATCCTATCTAACAAATGGTGGATATGATGGACGCAATCCTTCTCCAAATTCTGAACGGCCTGGACAAGGGCAGTGCTTATGCGCTGATCGCCCTTGGCCTGACGCTGATCTTTGGCACACTGGGTGTTGTGAACTTCGCGCACGGCGCTTTGTTCATGATTGGCTCGTTTTGTGCTGTCACCCTGCAGAAAATTCTGAACATATCGTCAATCACGATCGACGAGACACAGAAAGATTTTCTGGGCAATCCACTGAAAGTTAAAACACCTTATGTAGAGGCATGGTTCGGCGAAGTCACCGGGCAGGCGATCATCAACTGGTCAGTGCCTCTGGCGATCTTGTTTGCCATCCCGATCATGCT
Source organism: Paracoccaceae bacterium (assembly GCA_024227475.1). GTDB lineage: Bacteria > Pseudomonadota > Alphaproteobacteria > Rhodobacterales > Rhodobacteraceae > Amylibacter. The sequence goes on from JAAEUI010000235.1 coordinate 27,064, forward strand.
GCTGGTCGGCTTTGTTATGGAGCGCGGCCTGATCAAACATTTCTACAAGCGCCCGCACGCGGACCAGATCCTGGTGACCTTTGGTCTGGCAATCGTCCTGCAGGAAATCATCAAAGCAATGTACGGCGCGAACCCGATCCCGACACCTGCGCCTGATGTCTTCCGCGGCTCTCTGGATTTCGGCGTGCTGCTTGGGTTTGACCCGAATGCCGTGATCTACCCCTATTGGCGCCTGATATACTTCGCTTTCTCGACGGTGGTTATTGCGGCTGTGTTTAGCTTCCTGCAATTCACCACCTTCGGGATGGTTGTCCGGGCCGGTATGGCCGACCGGGAAACCGTTGGCCTTCTGGGCATAAACATCGACAAACGCTTCACCTTCATGTTTGGCGTGGCGGCCGCGGTGGCCGGTTTGGCCGGCGTGATGTACACCCCGATCAACTCGCCGAATTATCACATGGGTATGGACTTTCTGGTTCTGAGCTTTGTTGTGGTTGTCGTCGGTGGCATGGGCTCGCTGCCCGGTGCTGTGTTGGCCGGCTTCATGCTTGGTATCCTTGAGAGCTTTGCCTCGATGAACGAAATCAAATCGATTATTCCGGGTATCGACCAGATCATCATCTACTTAGTCGCAATTGTGATCCTGATGACCCGCCCACGCGGTTTGATGGGACGCAAAGGCGTGATGGAGGAATAAGACATGCTTGGACTTAACAAAAAGGACAGTAAGTTCCTGCTGATCGTGATCGCGCTGACAGTTTGTACACCGATCCTATTGCAGCCCTTCCCTGAAGGCTCCGGTCTGGCACAGTTTAACGCTGGCTATCCGGACCTAATGCAGCGGTTTGCCATCTACGGCATCTTTGCAATCGGCTTTAACATTCTCTTTGGCCTGACCGGATATCTTTCGTTTGGTCACGCAGCCTTTCTGGGTGTCGGGTCCTACTCGGTCGTCTGGATGTACAAACTGCTGGATTACAACGTGATCTGGGGCCTTCCGCTGGCGATCATCACTTCGGGCCTGTTCGCCCTGGCTATCGGTTATGTGTCGCTGCGCCGCTCAGGCATCTACTTCTCTATCCTGACATTGGCCTTTGCGCAGATGTCGTTCAACGTGGCCTATTCGGTTCTGACACCGCTGACGAATGGAGAAACCGGCCTGCAGGTTTACACCAGTGACAAGCAGATATTGCTGGGTGCCAACGAGCCCAATTCACCGCATCTGTTTGGTCTCGTAATGAACCAGAGTGCCAAATTGAATGTCGGTGACTGGGTTTTCACCTTCAACATCGGTTATTACTTCTGTGCGGTCATCGCTATCCTGGCGTTTTACCTGAGCCTGCGGATTTTCCGCTCGCCTTTCGGCCTGATGCTGAAGGCAGTGAAATGCAACCAGCAGCGGATGAACTACACCGGGCTGAATTCGCGCCCCTACACGCTGGCCGCTTTCGTGATCTCTGGCATGTATGCCGGTCTGGCCGGTGGTCTGCTGGCTTCGATGGACCCATTGGCAGGTGCTGAGCGGATGCAATGGACTGCATCTGGCGAGGTGGTTCTGATGACCATCCTGGGTGGTACCGGAACCCTGATGGGCCCGGTTTTAGGCGCAGGTTTCATCAAGTACTTCGAGAACATCTTTTCCAAGATCAACGAAACCGTGCTGCACAGCTGGTTCTCCTGGCTTCCTGACGGAATGGAAGACGCCATTGTCTGGGTATTGCATTTCTTCGTAGGCAAGGGCTGGCACCTGACACTTGGCATGCTGTTCATGCTGATCGTGATCTTCCTGCCAGGCGGTCTGGTCGATGGCGCAAGCCGAATTCGGGAATGGTACAAAAACAGAAAGGGCGGCGGTGCCGCCTCTTCTGAAACTTCCACAACCCCTGCTGAATAAGGAGACCTCAAAGATGGGAATTCTTGAAGTCCAGAATGTAAACAAAAGCTTTGGCGGTTTGAAAGCGTTGCAAAACGTGAACCTGAACGTCGAAGAGGGCATGATCCACGCGATCATCGGCCCCAACGGTGCAGGCAAATCAACTCTGTTGAACTGCTTTGTCGGCAAGTTGATCCCGGACACTGGAACAGTCATGTTTGACGGCCATTCCCTGCTTGGGAAGAAACCGCATGAAATCAACCAGACCGGCGTGAGCCGGGTGTTTCAGACGCCGGAGATTTTCGGCGATCTGACGGTGTTCGAAAACGTCATGATCCCATGTTTTGCCAAACGGGACGGGTCGTTCCGGATGCACGCTATCGAAAAGGTAGAAGCCGAAGTTGACATTCGCGACAAGGCCGAACAGATGCTGATTGATGTCGATATGATCGACAAAAAGGAAATGAACGCCAACAGTCTGTCACGTGGCGACAAGCGGCGGCTTGAAATGGCGATGTGCCTGGCCCAGGATCCCAAGCTTTTGTTGCTGGACGAACCGACGGCTGGCATGGCGCGGGCTGATACCAACAACACCATTGATCTGCTAGCCAAGATTCAAGGTCAGCGTGATATCACCATGGCTGTTATTGAACACGATATGCATGTGGTGTTCTCGCTGGCGCAAAAAATCTCGGTCCTTGCACAGGGAACCGTAATTGTTGAAGACTTGCCTGAAAATATCAAGGGACATCCCAAGGTTCAGGAAGCATATCTGGGAGGTGCACACTAATGTTGGATGATCTGTCACCACAAGAAAAGGAAAGAAACGCCAACCACGCGTCCACAGCGCCGGCGTTTTTCTCGGCCTATGATATCCACGCTTATTATGGCGAGAGCTATATTGTTCAGGGCGTCAACATCAACATCCACGAAGGCGAAATTCTTGCCCTCTTGGGACGGAACGGCGCCGGTAAAACCTCAACCCTGCGGGCGATCGCGCGGCTGGCGGACCCGATGGTGACCCACGGCGAGATTTGGCTGGACCACCAGCCTTTGCACAAGATGAAGGCGTATCAAGCGGCCCAGCTCGGTATGCAACTGGTGCCCGAAGACCGCTGCATCATCCAGGGCCTGACGGTGGAAGAAAATATCCAGCTGGCGCAGATCGAGAAGCCGATTGGTTGGTCAATCGAACGGATTTATGATCTGTTCCCCCGGCTGGGTGAGCGTCGCAAGCAAGAGGGCACAACCCTGTCGGGTGGCGAGCAGCAAATGCTGGCCATCGGCCGGGCGCTGGCTCGTGATATCAAGCTGTTGTTGCTGGATGAACCCTACGAGGGCCTGGCCCCTGTTATCGTGCAGGAAATTGAAAAAACCTTGCATCATATCCGCGAGCAGGGCATGACCACCGTCATTGTTGAACAAAACGCCATTGCAGCGCTTAATCTGGCTGACCGAGCGGTCATTCTGGACACCGGCAAAGTGGTGTTTGACGGAACTGCGCAAGACGTTCTGGACAACGAAGAGCTGCGCCACGAATATCTGGCGATCTGATTTGTGACCAATTGCTGATGCGCTGTTTTGCAGCGCATCGCCATTTCCGCCATCATCGAAATTTGCTGCCACAGGCGCGCTTAACAAAACTATGAGGACCCCATGAGCCAAGACCTCTATCCACCCTCGGCTGAATTCGCCGCCAATGCCCATATCGATGCGGCAAAATACGAAGAGATGTATCAGGCCTCGATTAATGATCCGGACGCCTTTTGGGGTGAAGCAGCCAAACGGCTTGACTGGATTAAGACCCCGACCAAGGTGAGGAATGTTTCCTTTGCCCATCCGGATGTGTCGATAAACTGGTTTGAAGACGGGGTGCTGAATGTCTGCGCGAACTGTGTGGACCGGCATCTGGAAACCCGGGGAGATCAGACAGCGATCATCTGGGAAAGCGATGATCCGAATGTTGACAGCAAGGTCACTTATAACGAGGTGCACGAAAAAGTCAGCAAACTGGCCAATGTTTACAAATCGTTAGGTGTTGGAAAGGGTGATCGCGTCATCCTTTATATGCCGATGATCCCCGAGGCGGCTTATGCGATGCTGGCCTGTGCCCGCATCGGTGCGGTACACTCGATCGTTTTTGCAGGATTTTCGCCGGAGGCTTTGGCGGCCCGCGTCAAAGGTTGCGGTGCAAAGCTGATCGTGACCGCCGATGAAGCCCCGCGCGGCGGCAAAGTCACGCCGCTTAAAACCAATGCGGACAAGGCGCTGGAAATCGCCGGGGACGTCGCCACGCTGGTTGTCGAGCGCACCGGTGGTGATGTGCCGATGAAGGATGGTCGTGACCATTCCTACAATGCTCTGATGGCAAATGCATCGGCAGACTGTCCACCAGAGCCAATGAACGCGGAAGACCCGCTGTTTATCCTCTATACATCCGGATCGACAGGCCAGCCAAAAGGCGTGGTTCACACCACCGGTGGCTACCTGCTGTTTGCTGCCATGACCCATGAGTACGTCTTCGATTATCATGATGGAGACGTTTACTGGTGCACCGCTGATGTGGGCTGGGTCACCGGCCACAGCTATATCGTCTATGGGCCAATGGCCAACGGGGCTCAGACCCTGATGTTTGAAGGCGTGCCGACATATCCGGATTCGGGTCGGTTCTGGGAGGTCTGTGCCAAGCACAAGGTGAACCAGTTTTACACGGCTCCCACTGCTATCCGGGCGCTTATGGCGCATGGGCCGCGTTGGGTGGAAAAACACGATCTGTCGAGCCTGAAAGTGCTGGGGACGGTTGGCGAGCCTATCAACCCGGAAGCCTGGAACTGGTACAACGATGTCGTCGGCAAAGGGAACTGTCCGATTGTCGATACCTGGTGGCAGACCGAAACCGGTGGTCATCTGATGACCCCGCTGCCCGGTGCCACCGCCACCAAGCCCGGCTCGTGCACCGTGCCGTTTTTCGGGGTGCAGCCCGTCATTCTGGAGCCGACAACGGGTGAAGAAATCACATCTGTGGAGGCGGAAGGCGTGCTGTGCATGAAAGACAGCTGGCCAGGCCAGATGCGCACGGTTTACGGCGATCATGACCGGTTCGTGTCTACCTATTTCGCAGACTACAAGGGCTACTACTTCACCGGTGACGGCTGCCGCCGCGACGCGGATGGCTATTACTGGATCACCGGTCGTGTCGATGATGTGATTAACGTGTCAGGCCACCGCATGGGCACCGCCGAAGTGGAAAGCGCACTTGTGGCGCATAAGGCGGTATCCGAAAGCGCCGTGGTTGGCTTTCCGCATGACATCAAGGGGCAGGGCATCTACGCCTATGTCACCCTGATGGACGGCGAGGAATACACCGAAGAACTGCGCGCCGAATTGCGCACCTGGGTGCGCAAGGAAATCGGCCCGATCGCCACCCCGGACCACATCCAGTGGGCCCCGGGCCTGCCAAAAACCCGCTCGGGCAAAATCATGCGCCGCATATTGCGTAAAATTGCAGAGGATGATTGGGGAGCACTGGGCGATACCTCAACATTGGCCGATCCGGGCGTTGTTGATGATTTGATTGAGAACCGGATGAATCGGTAGTTCCAATTTCAATAGAGAGTGAAAAAGGGGCGCTGGTTTTGTGCTCCTTTTTTTTTAATCGATTCGTCGGTTGGCTAAATTTCTCTTCTGACAAGTCAGGATTGGAGGAAACTTGCACGTATCTCTGGGTTGTGCCGCGACCGATTGTGGTCTTGAGGAACATCAAAGCCGCTGGGTATTCGGGGCCTTCCGGGGGCAAGTAGTGATCAAAGTCACAAATAATGAAGAAAATTCTTAGCACCTTATTGCAGGTAAAATCGATTAAATAACAGTGTATTACTGCTACTTTCCTTACCTGACTCAAATTTCAAGAAGCGGATGAATTTCGCCGGTGAGGGGATTCTCCAGAATTCCCTATTTGCAACGACGCCACAGAGTGACTACTCTGGGTGGTATTAGAGGCACTTAGTGCTTTCGATGATCAAAGCGTTTCCAGTGTATCTGGAATCGCCCCTCAGCCCTTTTGCGGTTGAATTGCGATGTTTCTTGTTTCTACAAAAACTGGAAACGCTCTAGTGACGATTTGCAGTAAAAAGGCCGGAGAATTTTCGGCCCGGGACCGCACGCGAAAAATGCCGTTCCTACGCCAGTTTTTGGGCTAAACCGGCCCCTTTCTTTTGGAAAAACCCGCTTTTGCGGGGTGGTTGCTTATTGTCTGAGATCATCGTCGGCTGGCCTCTGCCCGTCACCGCCGGACCCCGGCAAACCTATTGAAACCCGGCAAGGGAGCACGATGATTATGTACAAACACCCCGGCGTTTATATTGAACATGTCCCGTCAAATGCACTATCCATCGAAGCGGCATCAACCTCGGTAACGGCCTTTATCGGCCATACCTCCCGTGGCAATCGGGTCAGGGCTGACAGCGGCAAACCGATCTTCATTTCTTCGCTGACGCAATACGCATCGAAATTCGGCCCTCCGGGAGGGGGCAACGGAGGAATATTCGATAAAGGCAGCTCGGCGGACCAGTTTGGCCAGGCGATCAATATGTTTTACGCCAACGGTGGCAGTAAGGCCTATATTGTTCCGGTTGCAAACTCGGCAGGAACAGCCTCGACCGCGACGATTAATTTCAAAACCGATTTTGAAGCCGTTGAAACAAATTTCGAGCTTGTGTTGACGGCCAACTCACCCGGGACATGGGCCGACAAACTGATGGTCACATTGTCTGACGATGGCATCGCAGGTGAATACAAGCTGGAAATCGGTATTCAGACAGCCGACAGTCTGGCCGAGGCGGATCTGACGCTGAAGGAATTTGAAACCGTTCTGGAGAGCTTCACCGGCCTGTCACTCGATCCCAACAGCGGCCAGTATCTTGAACCCCAGGTGGATGGCAGCTCAACGCTGGTGACCGCCAGCCTTACCAACGGCGGCGGAGCCGGGCACGCCGACCTTCCTCTGAACCTGGAAGTTGCCGGAGGCGCAGACACAGCAACACCAAACTCAACCAATTTCAAAGATGCTTGCGCCCGGCTTCGGGACTATCGCGACATATCAATAATGGTGCTGCCGGGGCTGAACTGGACCAACAACAAGGTGTCCTACGATGCCGCGATCGCGCATGCGGAATACATGCAGAACCGCATGGTGATCGTTGATCCGGTTGCCCCCGCGACCTCGAAACTGGAAACCCCCAATGACGTTAAAACTACAGGATTCCCCACGTCTCCATACACGGCGCTGTATTATCCGTATCTGACAGTGCAAAACCCCTATCACGATCCGGAAACCGCCGCCAACCTGCCCGCCAAATTTGACGTTGGTGCTGCCGGTGCAGCAGCTGGCCTGTGGGGAAGGATAGATGGAACACGCGGTGTCTGGAAAGCCCCGGCCGGGCTTGAGGCAACTGTGCGGGGATCGCTTGGTCCCAACCTTCTGATCGGCAACGATCTGCAGGATAACCTCAATGAATGGGGCGTGAACTGCATTCGCTCAATCATCGGGCCGAGCGTGATCTGGGGTGGTCGCACTTTGGCGACCAAGTCCAAGCCACAGTATCGCTACATACCGGTGCGCCGCACCCAGAACATGATCGGCGAGAGCCTTTATGGTGCGTTACAGGCGGTAGTTTTTGAACCGAACGACCACAAACTCTGGTCCGCGCTGCGCGCATCGGTTGGCGATTTCATGGATGGGCTGCACCGAGCTGGTGCCTTCCAGGGGGCTAAGGCCTCGGACGCCTATTTCGTCAATTGCGGGTTGGGGTCAACCATGACCCAAGGTGATATCGACGGCGGCATTGTGCGTGTCGTGGTCGGCTTCGCACCGCTGAAACCGGCGGAGTTCGTCGTCGTTCAAATTCAACAGAAGGTGGGCCAGGCAGCTTAAGCCTGATTGCACCCTTTGAAACCAGATTCTAACGGAGGCCATTACAATGCCAGCTCCAACCTTCCCCACTAACAGCCATCGGTATGATCCTTATCGTACCTTCAAATTTCAGGTCGTGATCGGCGGTAAGACCGTTGCCGGTCTGACCAAGATGGGGGCGCTGAAGAAATCGACCGAAGTGGTCAATTGGCGTGCAGCAGGTGATCCTTCTTATCAGCGCGCCATGCCCGGTGGCACCAAATTCGAGAATGTCACGCTGGAACAGGGCCTGAGCCATGATCCGGTGTTCGAGGAATGGGCCAACGCGGTCAACAACGTGGCCGAGGGTGACGCCGGCATGTCGCTGGTAAACTACCGCCGCGACGTTGTGGTGAACGTGATGAACCTGCAAGGCATACCTGCGATATCCTATTTGCTGAAACGGGCCTGGGTCAGCGAGTATCAGGCTCTGCCGGAGTTTGATGCCAACAATATGAACACTGTCGGCATTCAGACCCTTACGGTCGCCTATGAGGGCTTCGTGCGCGACTTGGCAGTGGCGGAACCGGCTGAGGCGTAACCCCGATGCGCAGCCCTGAAACCCTTGCGGTGGCCTTCCCGTCATCTGTGCCTGCACGTCTGACCGGACGGTTGGAACTGCAGTTGCAATCCATTCTGTCAGCCCGTCTGACGCGCCCGGAACGGGTGACTGGGGTTCTGGACTGCGTGTTTGATTACGTCGGCGGGACAGCAGCCACACCAGAGCTGATCCGCCGCCTGGCGACCGGTGCCAGGGAGTGGCTGCTGCAACGCGCTGGTGGTCTGTTTCTTAGGGACCGAGGCTGGTTTGAAGCCAGTTGCCAGGAATGCGGACAAAGCTTTGATTTACCTCTGTCGCTGGCTGATGCGCCGCGCAGTCCGGCTGGTCGCGGCTATCCCACCGCCCAGATCGAGACCTCACTGGGTCTTCGCACCTTTGAAGTGCCAAACGGATTGCACGAAGAGAAGCTGGCCCGATCTGAGGGGGGTGATCCGTCACGCCAGTTGCTCGGACTGTGCGGATTGAGCGATCACGCGTTTCAGGAGGCGCTGCAGTTTAGCGCAGTGGACGTCGAACAAATTGATGCCGGGCTGGACGCGATTGCGCCAGACGTTGCATCGGAATTGAACACCCAATGCCCATCCTGCCAGGCGAACACCTCTGCTGTGATTGATCCGTTGGAGTTTTCTTTTCCTGAGCCTGCAAGTCTGATCCGTGAAACCCATGCAATTGCTTCTGCCTATGGCTGGGAAGAGGCGACGATCATGACCCTGCCAAGCCAACGCCGCCGCCAATATGCCAACCTGATTGCCGCCGACATGAGGCGGGGAAGGGGGATGCGATGAGCCTGTTTTCCCGCGTTGCCCGCCGCGCTGCCCTCCCGGCCTTCTGCTCTGCTCCGCGTGCCCACCCCAAGGGCATGGCACCAGTGCGCCGCCAGGAAGAAGAGGAGGCCCAGCCCCTGCGCCGACAGGAGGAAGAGGAGGCACAGACCCTGCGCCGGCAGGAGGAAGAGGAAGCTCAGCCGCTGAGCCGACAAGAGGAAGATGAGGCACAACCCTTGCGCCGTCAGGAAGAGGAAGAAGGGGAAGCTCAAGCCGTGCGGCGGCAGGAGGAGGAAGAGGCGCAGGCTTTACGGCGTCAGGGAGAGGAAGAAGAACCGGCTCAACCGCTGCGCAGGATGGAAGAAGAGGAAGCCCAGGCGCTGCGTCGCCAGGAAGAAGAGGAGGCCCAGCCATTACGCCGGCAGGAAGAGGAAGAAGAAGCCGCCCAGACGCTGCGTCGGCAAGAGGAGGAAGAGGAAGCTCAACCGCTGCGCCGACAAGATGAGGAGGAAGCTCAACCACTACACCGGATGGAAGAAGAAGAGGCAGCACAGTCCTTGCGACGCCAGGAAGAGGAAGAGGAGGCCGCCCAACTGCTGCGCCGCCAGGAGGAAGAAAAGGAAGAACTTCAGACCCTGCGCCGGATGGAAGAAGAGGAGGAAGCAGCCCAGCCCATGCGCCGCCTGACACCACCCGCAGCGGCTCAAATGGACGCGGAAAACAACCCTGCACCGGCAGAAATGTCAGCAGAACCGGAGCCTGGGGAAATGCAGGCCTTGCGCCGTGATGCCGTTCCTGCAGGAGATTCCGGGCAAGGGGCAGGCAGCGGCGGGATGGCCACTGGCGGTGAAGCCGGGTTTCCGCCTTTGGCTGGTGAACGCCCGTTTGCCGTACCGCACGACGGTGTGCCTGATTTCAATGCCACGCAACCCCGCGATTCCGCCACACCACTTCAAACCCTGTCAACCGAGCGCCCGCGCGTCACCATCGAACAGGTCGACGTTGTGATCCACGAACCCAGTGCTCCGGCGACGAAACCGGCAAGCTCCCTGTCCGGTTTCGCCGCGACTGCCCGCGCCCGCTACCTCGGGGGGTTGTGAGTTATGCCGACACCCGTCTCCTCCCTTTCGATTGCCATTCAGGAGTTCGCCGAGTTCCTTGACAGCAAGTTCGGCGAGGATGTGGTGGTGACGGTCGATACCGCGCAAAAGGCGCAGGACAAAGCCAAGGATTCCGCTGCCGACATACTCAACGTATTCGTTTATCGGCTCGCACCTTCGGGGTTTCATGCCAGCGCGGGGCATCAGGATCAACTGTTCCTGCGGGCCAGTATTCTGCTCACCGCATTCCCCCGTGGTGCCGCAGAACCAGAACCCGATCTTGATCTCCGGGTTCTGGGCCACGCCCTCGCTGTTTTGCAGAGCTTCCCGGTTATCCCGGTTGAACTGCCCGGTGTTGCCCCGCCCGGCCCGGGTGAGGATTTCCGCAAGCTTGAACATATCACCTACAAACTCGACGCCGTTCTTCAGGCCCCGACGATGGAAGAGATGAACCACATCTGGACCACGCAGGGCGGTGATCTGGCGTATCGGCTGTCTGCGGCCTATGAGCTGGCACTGATCCCGATTGAACCTTTGAGCCACAGGATTGAAGCCCCGCCGGCGCGGGCCGCAATCCTCGGGGTCGCGGCAAGTTCCCAACCGACTATTGGGCCTGACGGGCTGGTCAGGACCGAAGCCGGGGACATCGGAATTCCACTGGCCGGTGAAACCAAAGATACGCCACCAGGTGCCAATTGGCTGCCAATCCAGTTATTCAGCGATGCCGGTGAGCTGTCCTCTGTGCGGGATGTCGCGGGTGGAACTGCAAACGTTGATGTGGCGCTGACAGGACAGGAATCGGAAAAGGTTGCCCTGAGCGTGGACTGGACCCGCGATGACGGCACAACGGATGTTCAGGCGGTGCAGAATTTCACCGTCAGTGCGATCCGGCCGGATGATCCGGCAGCGATTGTTTCGGTTGCCCTTATAAATGCAGCTGTTGGCGACACTGCGACGCTGACAACGGTTCCGGCACTTGCCAATGGTGATCCGGTTCCCGACGCCCCTAACGGCAATGTGCTTACACTGACAGTGGGAGGGGGATGACATGACCGCTCTTGCTGAACAAAAGAACATTTCCGCGGCTCTGCTCGATGCGGAGTGGGACCGGATGCTGTGTTTGCTGGAACTGGCAGAAGCAGTGCGGACTGGCGACACCCTGGACGATGCGTTTTCCGAGCGGTTCCAGGCGGTAAGTGATGAAGTGGAAACAGCGCGCACGGCGGGGGCATGGCTTGGCCTGGTCGAGGCGATGCCGCGCGACACGCTGGACGAACTGACGCGGATGGACATTGATCTGCTGGTTCTTGCGCTGGCTCCGGTGGCGCGGCCAACATTGGCACCGCGCATCCAGTCGCTGCAGCCGCAAATGGCGCAGCCCTGGGCCGCCGTGCCTTTGGCGCAGGAACTCCTGATGGTCGAAGGCGCTGCAGATGTGGCGCTGATGTTTGATCGCCTGCATCCCACTGCACCTTTGGTTGCGGCCGGTCTTATCAAGGTTGAGGGCACAACGCCGTCCCAGATCATCCGTCCCGGCCCACTGCTGATCAAATGTCTGCTGGGGCGCGACGCGGAACTTGCCCCACCACCCGGGGCCACGCTTTCGGATCGTCGTGGCCGCTGGGACCAGCTGATCCTGCCACGGGCGACACTGCGGCATTTGCAGGATTTCACTGATTGGGTCGAACACGCCAAAACCCTGACGCGGGATTGGGGCGCAGAGCCGATCCACGGGCCGCTTGGTCTGTTTTCCGGCGCGTCGGGCACTGGCAAGACCTTTGCTGCCAGCGTGATCGCAGCCTCCCTCAGCGAAAAAACCGGCGAACGCTGGTCGCTTTATACCCTCGATCTGGGCCGGATCATGTCGAAATACGTGGGCGAGACTGAGGCCAATCTGAACGCACTCCTGGACGCTCTTGAGGGCCGGAACGCCCTGTTACAGATCGACGAGGCCGACGGATTGCTCGGAAAACGAGGAGAGGTTTCCGATGCGAGGGACAGGTACGCCAACCTTGAGGTCAGCCACATGCTGTCGCGGTTCGAACGCCACGTCGGGCCGGTCATTCTGACGACTAACCTGCGCTCCAACGTCGATGCCGCCTTCCTGCGCCGGTTCCAGATGGTCGTGGATTTTCCTGCCCCGGACGCCACAGCACGGGGCCAGTTGTGGCAGGTTCTGCTGCCCCCGGAAGCGCCAAAGGCAGAGCGGCTGGACCTGGTTGAAATCGGCAGTGCGGTGCGTCTGTCGGGTGGTTCGATCCAGAACGCGGCCAATTACGCCTCGGTTCTTGCGGCTGCCAAGGGCGCTCCAATCGACCTGCCCCAAATCGCCCGCGCCGCCTGGGCCGAGCTGAACAAAGACTCCCGGCAAGTGCGCAAAAACGAAATCGGCTTTCTGCAGGACTATCTGGAGGATCGGTCATGAGGATCAGACGTCTGCGCATAATCCTGCCGCCGCATCTGAAAGACACCGCGCACCACGATGCCCGCGCCATCGCCGAGGCGGTGGGGCAGGCGCTTGCCGGGCGCAAAGGTGATCCCGGACCGGTGACGGTGAACCTGCAGGGGCAGGGCCAGGCCGGGGCGGTTCTGGCCTCACAGGTCGGGGCGCAGTTGGCGAAAGGAGGACGCAATGGCGGTTGAAACACGCGGAGTGCTGTTTGAATACGGATTGTCGATTCCACCACTCGCGCTGGTCTTCAATTTCAACCCTCAGGAAATCAGCCGGTCGCGCACAGTGACAGTCAAAACCGGCAATGCGCCGGGCTCGCGGGGGGGGTATGACTTTTTGTCACCACTGGAAACCAGCCGCGTGGCGCAGGGTGTCGAAATGAATGCCGAGAGTTTCTCAATCGATATTTTGCTTGATGCCACAGACGCTCTTAACGATGGCGAAGCGATTGCCAAAACCTTTGGCGTGCAACCGCAGATCGATACTCTGCGTTCCATGGCGGAGCCAAAATCGCAGGGTCCTGGTGGCGTTAAGGTGCTGTCTTCGCTGGGTTTATCCGGCACTCGTGCCTTTGAGAAACAGGAAACCGCCAGCGTGCTGGTGTTCGCCTGGGGCATGCAGTTGCTGCCGGTGTTCCTGACCGGCGTGACGCAAAAGGAAAGCATGCACCTGCCCAACCTGATGCCATACCGGGCGCAGATGGGGCTGACCATGCAGGTGATCGAAAGCGCCAACCCGTTCTTCCTGGCCGATAAGGTGCGCCAGACAGTGGGTGCGGCTCTCAATCTGGTAAGCGGCTTTCAGACAGGATAGGACACATGGCTTTCTTCAAAGGTTCATATTACGAAAAGCTCAAGGTTTTTGACCCGGCCGAAGATGGCTCGACTCCGTTTCGCGGTGTTCGTGCCCGCCCGATCGCTGATCCCGAACCGATCCTGGAACACGCAGTGGCGGTGAACGATCGGCTCGATGCTCTGGCGCAGCACTACTATGCCAATCCGCGCGACTGGCGGCGGATGGTGGATTGCAACCCCTTTGCCCTTTTCCCCGAAGACTTGATTTACGACGAAGACACCCCACCGCGCGACCAGCCGCTGACTGACAAGCTGGGCAATGTGGTTCTGGTGCCCCGCAGAAGGGATGGCCGCTAGATGTCGCTCCTGTCAAACCTTCTGGATCCGGGTTTCCGTCAGGCGGCTTCGCTCATTATCGAGGTTGGCACTTCGCCAGCCGATATCGGTGATCTGGCCAATCTGGCGGCTTCTGTCGAATTGCAGATCGGCCGCGCTGAAGCTTCCATCGGGACCATCACCTTTGATGACCGGCGCAAGGAAGACGGCCAGTGGATGGTCGCAGACAGCGGATTGTTCGCCCGCTGGGAGCCGATCCTGATCACCACCGATTTTCAGACCCATACCGAAGAGGTTTTTCGCGGTTACATCACCCAGCTTAAACCGCAGTTGCCGCAAAACGGCGGCGAGGCCAAACTGGTGTTGGAACTGCAGGATGACAGCGCCGCCCTGAACCGCGAACAGATGCGCACGGTCTGGGGTAAAGACGCACCGATGACCGACAAGGATATCCTGTCCGATCTGATATCAACCCTGCCGTTGTCGGCCCATGCAGACAGCGCTGACGGGCAATCGTCCCGCTCGCTGTCACAGGACGCGACACCGATTCAGTTCTTGCGCGAACGAGCCAAGGCAAATGGCTATGAGATCCTGTTTCAGGAGGGCGAGGTCTATTTTGGCCCCATGCGGCTGGAGGGTGAAGCCCAGTCGCCGATCATGGTTTACGCCGGTTCCGCGACCAACTGCCTGAATTGGGCGGTTGCCGATGATGCACAAAAACCCGATGCGGTTGGCTTTGAGCACGCGCCGCGCGAGGAGGGGGCCGAGCCAGTTGTCGAAGTTGTCACGCCGGATCAACCTTTGCTGGGCACAACAGAAGCGGCGGCAGAAGGCGCCGGACTGGGCACGCCGTCGATCTGGCGAATATCCAAAGAAGGCGACGAAACCGAAGAAGAGACCCGCGCCCGCGCCGTCGCCCTGGCCAATGAAAACAGCTTTAAGATTCGCGCCACCGGCGAGTTGGATGGAACGCTTTACGGCCATGTCCTGCGTGTTGGCGCAGTGGTCCAGGTGGATGGCACCGGCGAGCGCAACGGGGGCCTCTACTACGTCGACAAGGTATCCCATGCTTTCACGCCAGACGGCTATCGCCAGAGTTTTGAACTGATCCGCAACGCAACAGGCGACAGTGATGCGCCCGGTGCCGCGCCGGTTTCCAACACATTTTCGGCCATTGCGAGCCTGTTCTAGGAGGAAAGACATATGCCGGAAGATTTCGGGGTCGTTGAAAAGACCATTCGTCAGCAAAAGACGAAATACTACGGAAAATACCGCGCCTTCGTGGTGGATAACGAAGACCCGGAAGGGCTGGGCCGGGTGACGTTGAAAATCCCTTCGGTTTTGGGTGAAGAGGACAGCGACTGGGCCTTGCCCTGCACGCCCTATGGTGGGGCCTGCGATCTTGGCTTCCTGATGGTGCCACCGCCCGATGCGCAGGTGGTGGCGGAATTTCTGGAGGGCGACCCGTCCTCTCCAATGTGGACCGGCACCTTCTGGCGCAAACAGGATGAGCTGCCCGCTGAATATACCGATGGCGAGGGGCCGAAGATCAAAGTTCTGAAAACCGATTCCGGCCACTTCCTGACCTTTCAGGATAAGGAAGGCGAGGAACAGATCACCCTGAAGGCCGCGACAGAAGCCGAGATGATCCTTGATCCGGACGGCTCTATCATCCTGACAGATCAGGCCGGGGCCAAGGTCACCCTTGACGCGGCTGGTTCGGAACTGCTGGTTGAAGATGCCAACGGCAATTCGATTGTGATGTCCTCGACCGGGATCACCTGCACCGACGCCAGCGGTAACGAGATCAAAACGGCAGGCTCTGGCGTCGATATCAAAAGCTCCGCTGTTGTGAACGTCGAAGGATCAATGGTCACCATCGCCGGGTCCGGCGGTGAACCCTTGGTCAAGGGCACCACTTTCATGACCATGTTCAACACCCATACACACGTTAGCCCTGTCGGCCCGACCAGCCCGCCGGTTGTGCCGCTGACCCCCGCTGCCCTGACCATGAAATCGACAGCCCAATGACCGACCAGCCAACCCATAACCTGCCGCGCGCGCAATACATGGCCTTCCCGTTCCGCATGGGAGACGAAGGCGCGGACACCGTGGCCCGGTTTGCCCATATCCGCCAGCAGGTAGAACAGGTGATTTTTACCTCGCCGGGCGAGCGGGTGTTTCGCCCCGAATTCGGCTTTGGCGCCCGGCGACATGTGTTTGAGCCCAACAGTACCGCGCTTTGGGAATACGCGCAGAACCGGCTTTACGGCACTTTGGCCGAGGCACTGGCCGGTGAGGTCGACCCCAAAACACTCAAAGTTACGGTTGGTCCGGGTGATGGGCAACCTGAGGTTCTGATGGTGCGGATATCCTACGTGATCGCCGCACTGCAGAAAGAAGAAACCCATGAAATCGCAGTGGGATAGAAAGGACTGAATCGCAATGGCTGAACTGGCCCCGGCAGACCTGATCTTCGACGGCAATTGCCCTGATTGCGGCGAGCGCTCTGCCGTTCTACCTCTCCCGATTCCCGGTGTGGAAGATGATTTTGACTGGAAGGCGCGGGATTATGACAGCTTCCGCTTGTTCATGATGCAGGAACTCGCCAGCCGGTTCCCGCAGCGCCGCCGCTGGACCTCTGCGGACATGGAAGTGGTGATTGTCGAGGCACTTTCCGCCGGGCTGGACCGGGCCAGCCATGCGGTTGACCGGGTGCAGGCGGAGCGGTTCCTGGATACAGCACGGCGGCCCGAAAGCTTGCGGCGCCTGCTCAGGATCATCGGCTATGACGCGGTGCAGAAAACGCCCAAGTCAACGCTCGACAGCCTGCGCGATGCAGAACAGAAACGCTTTGACGCCCTGTCCTCCGAACAACAGGACGAACAGGGGCTGCGGCCTGATGCGGTGCTGGTCGAAAACTACTGGCGCGAACGACCCGAGGTCATGGAAATGGCCCGCTGGGAAGGCCCGCGCCTGATCGCCGAACAACGCCGGATGGTCACGCTGGCGGATCATGCGACCACATTGCAAGCGCACCCGCTGGTAGCGCTGGCCCGAGCCAAGCTGGTCTGGACCGGGGCGTGGTCCACGGTTCTGGTGTCGGTTTTGTTGGAGGATGGCATTCACCCTGACGGTGCACTGCACGATCCTGATCCCGGCAATCCGGACCCGGAGTTTGCCAGCAACATCCGCCGCGAACTGTGGGAAGAGATCGTGAAATGGCACGATGATGAACACCTGCCCCTGCCGCCCATCGACGAGAACCTGACTGGTCGGCGCATCCTGCGCAGCCTGATCGACCAGTTCCGCCTGATCGGCACCGAGGTATTTCTGGAAGAAGCGCGAGCCGCCTCGATCACCATGACCCTCTCAGTGCGGGCAAAACCGGGTTATTTTCGCTCCGAACTCAGGCAGGCGCTAGAACAGGTGTTTGCTGCGGATCAGGGCGCCTTCTTTGAACCGGGTCGGTTGGAATTCGGCGAAGCGCTTTACGCGTCCGATGTGATCGAAGCGGCGATGGGCGTGGAAGGTGTGGCGGTGGCCTGCCTCAATCTGTTCCGCCGCGTCGGCAAAGGCTTTGAAGACCAGTCTGCCGATGGCGTGATCAAAATCGAAGAGGATGAGTACATCCGCTGCATGAACAACCGGTCCCGCCCGGATCACGGCACCTTCCGCATCCTCGTCAACGCAGGAGAAGCCGGATGAGCGCACCTGTCCCCAACCGCCCTGATATGCTGCTTGATCTGACCCGCTGGAACCGTGCTGGACTGTCCCGGTTTGACTATCTGGACGGGGACGCCGCAGTTTGGCTGGAGGAAATGAAAATCGCGTTGCTGGGATTGTACATGCGCGGCAGCGATGGCGATCTTCGGGCGCCGGAAATCTGGCGCGACGTGTTCACCAAAGACGAGACTGAGTGGCCTTCACCGGCAGAAATGGCAGAAGCCGCAGACAAAGTGGCCTGGAAAAAACTTGCGCCCAAGGCGCCGCCGACAAAAGAACTGCGAGGCCAGCGTAATGCCCGGTTGCTGGATCAGTACAATGCCCCGCGTGATGATCTGAGCTGGGAGGTTCTGCGCGCCTTTGCCCGCGCTTCGCACGTGCTGCTGGGCCATGCAGACGCCTATGCCAACGAGGGATATCTGCGCACTGCAACCCAATGGGACAACCTGAGGCGCCTGGCGGCGATGGTCAATCACCAGCCAACACCGCAGGCCTCGGCCACGACGCAGGTTGCGCTGGAGCTGAAAGAGGGCACCGATGCCATCGAAATCGGTCGCGGCCTGGCGATGAAATACACCCAACCCGCAGGTGGCGCGCCGCTGGTGTTTGAAACGCTGGAGGCGGTGGATGCGCACCCAGATCTGAACGCAGCGCGGGTAGTGAAATGGAACGAAAACCACACGAATATGGCCAATTCCAACGCCGGTGCAGCAATTGCCAGCAGCTGGATCGCGCCCAAAAAGGCAGAGCTTTCCCCAGGCAATCTCGGGGTTCTGGCCTTCGGTTCAGCATCCAGAGCGCTGACGCTGAAAGAAGTCTCGCACGACAGCGATGCTGAGCAGGCCGACCTCACCTTTGACCCGCCACTCACTGACACGCCGGAATTCTGGGATGCCTATTTGCACAGCGAACCGGACGATGTGCTCACCGGCCTGCCGCGCAGTGAGGAAGGCGTGGCTATCGTGCAGGTCGAGGGCGCTGCGAGCTTCAGAGCCGGCCAAATCGTGAAGGTGACGCATGGAAGCGACAGCCATTATCTGGTGATCAGCAAAGTCGAAAACGGCCACCTTATTGTCACGACCGATTTGGATATATCTGGCACGGTTTCCTTAGCGCAACTGGCGGAATATCCAAGGGAATCCCATGACTATTTCACCACGCCAGACACAATTGAAACGATGTATTTTGCCTACGAAGGGGCAGTGTACATCAGTTCCCGCTCAGAGACCAACACAGGAATTGGGGAACTGACTCCGATCAATGACGGCACTACCGCAGTTTGGGACGAACACGGCAATTGGTCATTCTGGGCCAACAAGGTCGACGGGGAAACGATTTCACATTGGTTCCACCCAATGGGGTTCGACACGGACACTGGCTTTGTCGAAACCGATGCGGCGAAGCTTGATGATCTGGCGATCAAAGGTGACCCGCCCCAGGTTGTCAGTGGATCTGCAACTAGTGAAAAGCAAACCGTCAGTTTTTCTGGCAAACCGCCGAAGGGGCTGACAGCCGGCGATTGGTATGTCGCGCGAAACACAGCCAACGACGCAATTGTAGCGCTGCAGGTTAAAGGGGTTCGCACGTCCCCTAGCGAATACCACCTCCGGTTCCACAGAAACGTCAACACATCGCCGCCGAAAACCGAATTCCACGGCCCGATGAAACGCGTTCTGCGCCCGGAGAACTACGATAAAAACCCGGTCAAGGCGCTGACCACAACCACTGTGCAACTGACAAATGTCAGCCGGGACGCACAGGCACTGCTGAAACCTGGCCGTCCGGTTGTCCTCAGCCGTCTGGAAGATGACCTGCCAACCGAAAACGCTAATGCGACGATTGCATCGGCCGTCAGTGACGGTGACACAAGAATCTCTGTAACGCTCGATTTTCTTGACGATCTCTCACAATGGAGCAAAGGCGAGCTGGTTTTGCTGATGAACTGCGTCAGCGTTTCGCATGGAGAGACCAAGGACGGTAAAATTCTTGGCTCCGGTGATGGTGAACGCAATGTACAGTTCTTCGGTTTTGCAGTCTCGCAGGTCAGTCACGTCCCCTCCACGATTGCCGAATCCGGCGTTGCACCCGATATGGATGTCACCGTAGACGGAATTGCCTGGACCTATGCGGACTTCATTGATCCAGCGGCTGAAGGCAGCAAAAGCTGGTCCAGTGTCCTGAGCGAAGACGACCACCTGAAAATTTATTTCCGCCGCCGACTGCCAACCGGAACCAACAATGTGCAGGTCAAACGTTACCGCATCGGTGCCGGGGCAGCGGGCAGTGGCATTCCACCCTATAGCTTCACCAAGCCGATGAAAAAGTCGCCCTATGTCGCAGGTGTTTTCCAACCCTTTGAAACCTCGGGCGGGGCCGACCGCGAGCCGGTTTCATCCTTGCGAGAAAGCACGCCTTCGCGGCTGGCTGCCAATGGACGCGCGGTTAGTCTGGCGGATTTTGAGCGGCTGATCCGGGGGCATGCTTCGATCTGGCAAGCCTGGGCCGAAGAGATTGCGACCGCAAGTGCGGAACGCGAGGTGCTGGTAACGCTGGTGCCTGCCAATGGCGCAGAGCTTACCGACAAACTGAAGAAAGACCTGCGTTCGTCAGTGCTGAGCCGTGCCTTGCCCGGCGTGCGTCTGAACTTCGATCAGTTTGAGGCCCTGCACCTGAAACTGTCTGCCCGGGTGCGCGCTGATCTGACGTCTTTTGAGCGCACGGAACTGGCGGTGGAGTGCGCCGATGTTGTGCGCCGGGCGTTTGGGCTGGAGGCCCGAAAATTCGCACAACCGGTGTATCGTTCTGAAATACTGGCAGCTCTGGAAACCGTGCCTGGCGTGGAAACCGCAGTGGTGACCGGGTTTGACCTCTGGCCCTTGCTTGATGATCCGGATACCGATGCTCCCCGGCCAAAAAATGTCGCCATGAGGGACGACGCTGTGGCAGCAATTTACCCCGGAGACAACCAGGTTGCCTTTGTACCGGACGACCTTGAACCGGGCACATCCCTGATCGCGATCGAAGTGGAGGATTTGGTATGAATGCCGTAACCCCCGATGATCTGAAGAGCCGCGCCGGACGCATCCTGTACCGCGAGCTGCCCGAAGAGTACCGCTATCGCGACCAGCCGCCCAAAAAAGATGAACTGGGCGATCTTGATGCGTTTTTGCACGGAGCGGGCCATTTGCTGGACCTGATCCGTGGTACCACCGAACAGGCCCATGCGGATTCTTTTGCTGAGGAAATTGACGGGCGGTCAATCCAGCCCTGGCTGGTGCCTTATCTCGCGGAACTGGTAGGTGCGGAACTGCTGGCGCCGGACCCAGATCAGCGGATTGAAGAACTGAACAACTCGGTTCTCTGGTACAAATCCAAAGGCACGCTGCGAACGGTTGATGAAGTTTCTGACGTGGTCTCGGGTGCTGAAACTGTAACCCGTGAAGGCTGGCGATACGTGCTGACAACACCGCGCATGAACCTGCCACCATTCACCTATCCACCGTCGGGCAGCCTATCAGCCACCGGCCCGGATGATCGTCGCCGCGTAACCCTGACCATGGATGCAATGAGCGGGGCAACCGGCCATACCGGCTGCCCTGATTTCCGCCATGTCGATCGCGCAGTTCAGGATCCGGGAGGGGCTAATCCGCTCTACCGACTTCAATATCCGGCCCGTGATGCAAATGGTCATCCCGCTGAAAACACCGTTGTCTATTGGCGCCCGCTGCATCCTGGCGGAGTTCCGGCCTTTCCCGGCCACTACGACGACAACACCGCCCGCTGCCCGGATATGCGCGAGATGCGGCTGGACAGCCAGATCGGCCCGCATCCGCGCCGCTCTATCGTGCATGTTCAACCACCCGAAGGTTTTTTCGAAAATGGCCTGCGCCTGGTGGACCTGGATGACCTGAGTGCATTTGACCTGACCGGCCGCGCGACCCTCACCCCGCACGAGGTTCTGTCCCACCTTGGCATGTTGGGTGAAGACGAAATCGCGCCGGACAAGTTGCAAATCCAACTCAATAACGATGTTGAAATTGCGTCTGCCGCCCGGGTGACGTTGCGCAACCTCCTGTTCACCGGAGCCGGAAAATTCATCGTGAAACAAGGCGGTTTCCTGCGGCTGGATGTTTGTGCCATCAGGTCTCTGGTTCTAGAGCCGGTTCCGGATTTGGCCGGTCAACCTGCGCTGGAAGCCCGCAACAGCCTTTTTGAAACGGTCACTGGCGGCGACAGTTTTACGGAAATGGAATACTGCACCGTGACCGGGCTGACCGATCTGGCACGGCTGAATGCCTCTGACTGCATTTTTGCCGAACTCTCTGACAACCTGTCTTGCAGCCTGCCGGAAGCCGATCCCGGAGCTAACCCGAAGCCGGTGAGTTGCCTGCGCTACAGCCGTCTGGATTTTGCCAGTGCGGCCAAAAAGCTGCGGGCCTGTTTCCTCCTGGGCGCACCAGCCAACACCAGCGATATGCCGCGCTTCATCAGGCTTTGGTTCGATGATGGCGCAGGCAACTGCGTGCTGCGTCTGCCCGAATACGGGGAACCCGGATACGGCGTGCTGGATACCGCAGCCCCGGCAAGCCTAACCGCAGGCGCAGAGGACGACGGCGAAATGGGCGCCGGTCATGGCCTCTATCACGCTGCCGGACTGCGCGCTCTGGACAAAAAACTACAGAACTTTCTGCCGCTCGGGCAGGAAATCGCATTTTTCTATGATCCGCTTCTGGCTCAGGTTCCGCCTAAGCTGCCGGCAGATTGAACGATTATTTAAAGGAGTGTCGCCATGAAAGGGTCTAACTCAAGATTCAGCCACCGACCAGGGCAACGGTATTCTAACGTGGCCCACGTCATGGGCGGAATGGTGACCGATGCGGACCTGACGGAAACCGGTCAGATCCATCAGCGGCGCGGGGAAATGGTCAGTCAGGCGACTGTGAACTGCGGCGTCCCGGCTAACGGCGGAGCGGTTGCAATCGAGAACCACAGGCCCAGCCTGCAGATAGGTACAATTTTTGCCGACGGCAAACAGGGGTTCCTGGACTCAGCTTCCGGTAATGAACCGGATGACGCCTTGTCGCTGTTTGAGGATCAGGCAGATCTCCCTCTTGGCCCGGTACTCCCTGATGAAGCGGTATTGCTCTATGCCGATCTCTGGGAGCGGCCGGTATTCGCATTCGAAGACGATTACCTGACTGACGCGGGCCTGCACAGCAGCGAAACCAGCTATCGCACCCGAACTATGACCCAAGTGAAGGCGCTGCCGGTTAAAAGTGAAGAGGATGCCGTTAACGCCCTGGTCGAGATGAAGGAGCATAGTGGAGCCTTCGGCAAAACCGGCAACGTCCTGGCCGTTCTGAAGCCTAAAGACAAGGATATTGCTGTTGATGACTGCGATCCCTGCGCCGATCAGATTTCGGTGGAGCAAACCCTGCCCAATGCCCTGTTCCGGTTCGAGGTGGTTAACGTGAAAGCGGACAAAGCCGGCGTGGCCGAAAAGATCCAGTGCGCGTGGTCTTTGGAAAATGCCGAAGCGGTGGCAAAAGCTGAAATCACCTCCGATGATTCAGCGCGCGAGGCCTTCGCCGTTGGTAAATCTGCTTATGAGTATTTTTCGCAATCAACTGACGCGCAGATTGGCATCTTCCATGGTGACCACGTCGCCGAACGCCCGGTATTTACCGACAATCTGACTGAAATTCCCAATCCCCCGGACGATGCGAGCGAGAAGCAGGCGTTCACCCACATCCGCCGCTGGGATGGTGTTGCGACGGCAACTATTGCCTCGTCTGGTATCAGCGACGAAATTGGGGCAGGGAGTCTTTCTTTTAAAAACAACAAATTACAGTTGGTAACTGATTATTTCACGCTGGAACTCACGATTACGGGCAAACGCTTCATCACTGGGGATTACTGGTTGGTAGAAGTCCGCCGCTATGCCAAAGAAGCGGACCGGCTTTATCTGGTAGGGGTGCGGAACGGGCGGGCGCTGCCCGTTGGCATTCGGCACTCTTACTGCCCGTTGTTTCTGGTTGAAAACCAAACCCCGGCTGCCTTGTCCGATAAAGTTGAGCGCTGGCTGAGTTTCCCGGCGCTCTCTGATATGCCAGCCACTCATGTGTCGTTTGACAATGATTGTCAGCATATCTTCAAGCACGCCGAAAACGTGCAGGAAGCGCTGGATACTCTGTGTGATCTGACGGCGTCGCAAATCAAGTTCGAGAACAACTGCGCCCATATTTTCGGCGACAGCGATGATGTTCAGGAAGCGCTGGATGAGTTGTGCGACCTGAGCGCCGATCAGATTGGCTTCACTCCACCGGACAATTGCGAACGCTTTGCTGGAACCAACACCGTTGCCGAAGCCCTCGGCAAGTTGTGCAAGATTGAGGACAACAGTTCGCTGACCCGGGTTTTGTGCACGATGATGGACTGGGGCGTGGTCTGTGGCCTGCGCCTGACGCTCGACAAAGGGGACCAGTCACTGATCCATTGGACTGCCGGAACTATTCTGGACCGCGCCGGGCGTCTGATCGAAATTCCCAACGGTAATATGAGCCTCAACGAACTCACCCCGGAAGAGATCCACGGCGATCTGATTGAAATCCAAAAACGCAACGGAGAGGTCTGTCTGTCCGTCGCTGTTGATGAGACTGGGGTTCTTACCCTGCACCTGTCAGACCGGGATACCGCTTTTGGGCCGGGTAATCTGACCTTCCAGGAAACTGTCGAGCTTTGCATCAAAGGCAAAAAGGGCCTGAAGTTCGGTGACCGTTTCCGCGTCTTCAAAGACGATGAAACCAAAGTTCTGGGCGATATGGTGAACGTCTGGCGCAACAGAAATGTGCTGAATGGCCATGTCCCGATGTCCTCCAACGAAATGGTCATTGCAAAGGGCATCAATGAAGCTCTGCTGGAGACTTTTGCTGTGGATGCGCCGGAAGCGGCGGAGCGCGTTAAAAAGGTTTGGAGCAGTCTTGATGCTGAACTTGACCCGGATCGGGTCAGCGGCGAGGCGCGGGCCACGCGCAGGATGCAGCTCGAAACCACCAAAATGGCCGCGCTGGCAAACGAACAAGAGGATCACCGCCGCGCCTGCCTATGCGAAAATGCGCTAACTCCCTGCCCGACAAAGCCAAAGAAGGGCCCGCACCTGGTGCCGGTTGGGTGTCTGGAGCTTGAAACATTCGATCCCGGAAACCTTTTTGTTCAGGCGTTCTGTGAATTGTGCTGCCGCAAGCAATCGATGAACTGGCGGTCTTATAGGTATTATTTTGGTGATCGGCTGCAGGACGCGCTGGATGCGTTGTCCGAGCAGTGCTGTGGTTCAAGGGACGTCCCGCCAACAGGAGATGTGACCGATTGGGTCGGCGACATCAGCGACGTTTGGGAAAGGCCGGACATTGTTTTCCCCAAAATCCCGGAAAAGGATCCGGACCTGCCGCCGCTCGAAATCTGGCCGCCGGTACGGGTGCCGGACGACTACTACCTCAAGCCCGGCAAACTCGGGCCGCAAATTGATCCCGGGCGGTTCACCGGCGTTGATGAGAGCTTGCTGAATTACAAGCCCAATGTCGACCATCTGGGCATTCAGGAGGCTGAGGATTTGCTGACTGGCAACGGCTATGATGTGGTTGAAACGGCCACTATTGATGGGGCTAACCCGCTGGACATCATGGCAAAATACTCGGCAGATGGAAAAGCAGCCCCCCTGATCACCCGCAACCCACAACCTGGCGACAAGGTAGTGCTGCTGGCCGATGATGGCATTGCGGTTGATTATCTTGTGGTCGAAGAGGGCGAAGGACTGCTGCCCTATACGCAGAAGTCCGAACTGATCAAGATCGACGCCAAGGTCAACGCCGCCATAGAAAAAATCGACTTTTCAAAAGTGTTGAAGGACAAAGAAGAAGGGTCGATTTCCCGCGAGGAGTTGGCGAGTGTTGAAGCGAAGTTGGCCGAGACCAACAAGCTGGCAAAGGAGATTAAAACCGCCACAACCCCGGACAAGATCGAGGCGAGGGTCAATGAGGCGGTGGCCGAGCTGGGGGTCGAAAGCATCGTTGAGGCTGAGGTGGAGGCAAAACTGGCATCCGCAGGCGCGCCGTCCGGTATTCCGACGGCCGAACTGGATGCGTTCGAAGCCAAACTGACCGAAATGGTTGCAATTAAGGCCTCGATGGAGACCGATATTGCGACGCTTTCCGAAGAGCGCAATGTCGTCGAAAGGGACCTGCAGGACCTGTCTCGGGTCGCCTCTCGTCTGGTTGCCGACCATAGGGAAACGGCGCTGGCGCTAGACGCCTCCCGCGCAGAACTTACTGAAATGGAAGAACTGAAAACCAGCACACTTGAAAGTATTGGTGCAGCCAAGCGGGAGTTTGAGGATGCCAAGAGGAATCAGGAAACTTTTGTGAAAGACATGCGTAGATCGCAGCCAATCGAAGCTGTTGTTGCCGACAAACGGGTGATTGACGGTCTGAAAGCCAAGGGTGTGGTGACGGTTGCAGAACTTAGCAAGATGAACACCAACACCTTGAAAGCTGTTCTCAGAAATACCGGATTACAGGCAGCGGAAATCAAGTCGAATGCCGATTCTTTCATTAACAGATAGGTGCGGCTGAGGAATGGCACTAAAACGAAAAACCCGTCGCAAAATCCGTCGAAAGTCTCCGGCCGTCCGCCGCCGCACTGACGCGCGAACAGCAAGTGCAAAATCAGACGCGCGTGAAACAAGCGGTCTGATGATCGGCGGGGCGCACGATCCGGCGGAAAAGGCGGCGGACAGGATGGCAGCGCAGGTATTGAGCGGTGCAGGCCCCGTTTCAGCCAGCCATACTGGTGCCCCGGGCGGAACCGTTCAGCGCATGTGCGCCGAATGTGCGGCTGAGGAGAAGGATAAGGTCAAGCGCAAAGCTGCCAGCCTGCCAGTGGCTCCGGGAAATACCTCTGCTCCTGCCACAAGGTCCGCGGCGAATGCAGTTAACAACCTGACCAGCGGTCGCCGGATGAATCGCTCTGAGAAGGCATTTTTTGAACCTCGCTTCAACCGGGACTTCTCGGAGGTGCGCATTCACGAAGGGGTGGCGGCTGACAAGGCCAATGCCGCGATTGATGCCCAGGCATTTACCAATGGCACGGACGTTGCCCTTGCGAAGGGGCAGAACACCCGCGCAACCATGGCGCATGAACTGGCCCATGTGGTGCAGGATGGCGGTGACAAGGCACAGCGCATGGTGCGGCGCTACACGATCATGAAGACCGATCATCCCTCCTTCGCCGAATTCAAGGCCGTTCCCAAGGCTCACCGACCGCGCGTGAAAAGCGCGATGGATAAAATCGGAAAAGTCATAAACTTCAAGAAATGCAAGGCTTTCTTCAAAGACAAATGCTCCTCGGATGCCGGGGATGCGGTTAAACGCTCCAAGATTGCATGGGAAAAGGCCGAAGTTTTCCATTGGGATCACACCGGTTCGTCGACCGGTGGATCGATGCCTCGCACCACGGATGCAGACGAACGGACGATTGCCTATTCCACCAGCCGGTGGAAAGACGGTGTCTGGTCGCTCGGCAATACTTTCATGCACGAGTTGTTCCACACCTGCATCCTTGGCTCCATTGCCAACGAACACCATGTTGCCGAAATGGCCGCCGAGGCGTGCGGTTTCTACACGCCGTGGATCGACGACATCACGCCGGTGACTGGCACGGCGGGCGATACAATCACGATCACCGGTCGCGATATGGGGCCTGCCGAAGACGACAAGCACAAATTGTTCCTTAGCGGTACCAAGATCGCGACCACAAGCTGGGGGTTCAATCCCGGTGCATCGGGCAACACCATTACCTTTGACATTCCGGCAAGCGCAAAGTCCGGCAAGGTTCACGCGGAAAATCACAAGATCACATCGAACAGCAAGTATCTCAAAGTCACTTAAAGCGTCCCGCCGCACGGATCGAAAGGAATACACGCGGGACCGAAAGGAATACTGGAAGAAAGACGCTCCGGCATCTTGAGGCTCATCTGAAATAGGAGGCCGCATTGGCCCTCAAACGCAAAATCCGCCGCAAAATCCGCCGCAAATCTCCGTCTGTGCGGCGGCGAAGTGATGCGGGTCTTACCAAAGCCAAATCGGAAACGAGCGACAGCAGTGGTCCGTTGATCGGCGGTGCCCATGATCCGGCGGAGAAAACCGCTGACCAAAAGGCGGCGCAGGTGCTCGGCAGCAATGCTTCCTCAGTCAGACGCAGCACGACATCCACAGCTATCGCACCCGGTGCAACCCCGGCACCGGCCCCGAAACATGCGGCACTGGCAATTTCATCCCTTGGCGGCGGACGGAAAATGAACCGCGGCGAACGGGCGTTTTTTGAGCCGCGCTTCAACCGGGATTTCGGTAACGTCCGGGTCCATGACGGCGAAACTGCCGACACAGCCAGCCGGTCAATCGACGCCCAGGCTTTTGCAAATGGCGATGACATCGCCTTTGCCAGGGACCGGTTGAACCGCCGGACCATGGCCCATGAACTGGCGCATATTGCCGAAACGCCGGGGCCGAAAATCCACCGCTACATCCAACCCGGTAGTGAAATGAGCGCTGACATAACCCACACTCTTGAAACCGATTACGGTGCCAGCGGGGTGCATTCCAAAGGCCACTTGTTGTCGGTCTCAAGTTCATCCGGCACCTCTGATTCTCGCACCGAAATTGTCGAAACCATGCTTGGGTCGCAACGCGTGTTCACGCTCAAAGGCAGTACCCGGTCCGAGGTTGAAGACAGCCTGGGAACCCACGTCAACGCCCGCCTGAGCACCATCGACTATGCGAAATCCATCCGCCTTGGCTTCACAACCGGGACCCCAAAAGTTGATGAGGCCAAGTGGAAAGTTTTCGATGATGAATATGACAAAGTAGAAGCAGAATTAGATAAAAACCTGAAAGATCAAGGGCTAAGCGAGGCGGAACGGGCGGCCCAACTTAAAAGTGCGGTGCTTCTGATCATGATAACTGCCATGAACAACCAGGTTGGAACCACCGAACTCAATGACCTACTCGACGATATCAGCCTCAAAAGCAAGGCTTATGACGCCGCCAAAGATCCAAGCAAAGCCCGGCCTTATGCCATGGCCTGCTTCCGCGCTTCGCTGGTGGTGATGGCCGGTGGCTCGCGCAGCAAATTGAGCGTTTCGTTCCTCGATGGAATCCCCGGCACCAAAGACAAAATGGATGCGATGACCTGGGATGATTGGATCCCGGGGGATTGGGGTTACATCAGCAACCAGGGGGCGGGAACCATCAAGGCCGGACAGGAAGGCGAAAATATTGTGTCGCTCGGCCAGGGCAAGTTCTGGGCGCATTACGACCCCGATACGCCGATCCAGACCCTGACAGTTTTGTTTGACATGGTTGAAGGCTGGAACGGCAAGGCCCAGCTGGAAACCCAGCGAACGATCCCGACCGCAGGGTTGGTCTGATGGGGGCGGTCAAACTCCTCGCGGCAAAGGTGCCGGCAAAACCCCGCACCCCGCAATTGCGCCGCAAACCGGCAGGAAAACCGCCGGGTACTGCGCGGGCTAATCTTCTCCAACCAGCTCTGCGTGTCGGCGCGGTCAATGATCCGGCAGAACGCGAGGCCGAGATCATGGCCTCTCGCGTTGTCGCCTCTTCCACCCCTTCCATGGCAGATGCTCCCTCCGGCTCAGGCGGGCAGGGCGACCCGGCTGCCGCCCCACTGCGTCGCTCTGCTGAAAACCAGCCCAATCTGGACGAATTGCAACCCGCCGAACCACCCTCTGAGCAAAAGGACTTTGATCTACCCAAAACCCAGGATGTGTCGACCAAAGGGCTGGACAAGGAAAACACCGACGAACTCGACCGCCCGAATCCGGTGGACACCGGCGGCGAAGCTCCGGCTCCGGAAAGCCCTCCGATCGAGGACGCACCACCGCCGGTAATGCCTGCCCGGGGTGATGGAATGGGCGCAGTGGTGGGGCGCTCGGGTGGTGCTGCCCCCACCGACGTTACCAATCTGGTGGCGCATCCAGGGCCGGGTCGGGCCCTCCCGGTTGGCTTGCGCAAC
This sequence comes from Paracoccaceae bacterium, assembly GCA_024227475.1. Classification (GTDB taxonomy): domain Bacteria; phylum Pseudomonadota; class Alphaproteobacteria; order Rhodobacterales; family Rhodobacteraceae; genus Amylibacter. Next base: position 56,705 of record JAAEUI010000235.1, read on the forward strand.
CGACTGGAACCGCATTTCGGCACCAGCTTTAAAGACGTTCGCCTGCACGACGGTTCAGCGGATCAACGCGCTGCCCGGCGTATCGGGGCGCGCGCCTTTACCCATAAAAACCATATCTGGCTGGGCCAAGGCGAAAGCCACACCAACACCCGGCTGATGGCGCATGAATTGACCCATGTTGTGCAGCAGACCAAAGGTCCTGAAGCCCTGCCTCTGCGCCGCGAACCGGAGATCCGTCGTGGTTACTTTGCCAACAAGGCCGAAAGCGTCGCTCGCCATGTTCCCGGTTACACGCTGATTACCGTCCTGCTGGGCCGTACGCTGATCAGCGGCAAAAAGGTGCATATGACTGCTGAAAACTTGCTGGGCGGCTTCATGGGCCTGATCCCCGGTGGCACGCTGATGTTTGACCGGCTGAAAGAAGCGCGGGTTATTCAGGAGGCGTTTGACTGGGTCAAAGGCAAACTAGGTGAGTTGAACCTGACCTGGTCGCGGATCAAAAGTGACCTGTCCGACGCGCTCGACACCTGGAACCCGTTCAAGGCGGCGCGAAACGTCAAGAACATGCTGGTCAATCTGGTCAAGGATATCATCCGCTTTGTAAAATCCATCGCCATCAAGGTTTTGGAGTTCATAGTCCGCGGCGCGCTGAAGCTGGCCGGACCATATGCTGACAAGGTCTGGGGCGTTATTCAACAGGCCCGCGATACCATTGGCCTGATCCTGGAGGACCCGCTCGGTTTTGCAAAAAACCTAATCGGAGGCATTGTCGGCGGTTTCAAGCAGTTCGGCAAAAACATCCTGGAGCACTTGAAAAAAGGATTGCTGGGCTGGATATTTGGCTCCATCGACAAGGCCGGGATCACCCTGCCCGAAAAACTGGATTTCAAAGGCCTGGTGTCTTTGGCCTTGCAAATCCTGGGCATCACTTACGAGAACTTCCGCAAACAACTGGTCAAAAAACTCGGCCCCAATGGCGAGAAAAAGGTTTCGATGATCGAAAAGTCGGTCGAGATCGTGAAGATTCTGTTAAAAGAGGGCTTTGCCGGTATCTGGAAGAAGATGCTGCAGATGATCGACGATTTCAAAAAGACATTTATCGGTGGCATGACCAAGATGGTGATCAAAACCGTTGTCGAGGCCGGGCTGAGTTGGCTGGCTGGCCTGTCCAATCCTGTTGGTGCGATCATCAAAGTTGTGCTGGCGATCTACAAATTGATCGTGGCGTTTCTGGAGCGTCTGGAACAGATCGCGGAAGTGGCCAAGTCAATCTTCAGTTCGATTACCAACATAGCCAAGGGCCAGGTCAAACAGGCGGCGGATTTCATCGAAAAGGCGATTGGCAGGACGATCCCGGTTGTGTTGGCATTTTTGGCTGCCCTGCTCGGGCTTGACGGGATCCCGCGCCGGATTCGCGAAGTCATAAACAATCTGCAGAAACCAGTAAAAAAGGCGATGGGCAAGCTGATTGGCTTTGTTGTCAAAAAGGCCAAGAAGTTGTTTTCCAAGCTGATTAAAAAGCTGAATGGCAAGCGCAAACTACCCAACAAGAATTTCAAAATCGGGCTTACACAACACCGAATTTTTGCCAAGAAGAAGGGCAAGAAGGTGGAAATCCACATAGCATCGGGAACAGGTCACCGGCTCGAAAAATACGACAAGTTGCATAAAAAGGTCATGAAACAAATCAACAACGCCGAAGCTACGGCCGCGGTTACGAAAATTTCCTCGATGGCTAAAGAAGCGGGCGAAAAAACCGACCCCTGGGAGCAAAAGATCGACCTCAACAGCCAAAAGAAAAACCAGCTCGATCACCTTACGAAAATGAACGAAGAACTGGATAAGGCTGCCAAACGTCTGCTGGTGGCCGGAATTGATGTGGACAACCTGCCACATGCGTCCTCTTCAGTGAGTGGGACGGATCCGACACTGGTCCGCGCAGCCGAGCCGAGATCGCCGAAAATAGAAGGCAAACACGGCAGTTATCGTGACCTGCAAAAGCTTGCCAAAAAGAATTTCAGCACCCATGTCAAGGTGAAGATGTCAAAGTTCTACGAACTTGACCACACGATCGAAAAACGCTTCCCGAAGGCAATTATTGAAAATCTGCACCTGTTGTCGGCCAAGGAAGTTGTTAGTCGCGGCGCTGAACCTTTGGTGCGTGCAACGACACGCGAGGGCCGCAATATTGCCGAAGCGAAAGCAACCGGTAAAAAAATCGGCAAGAAATCTGCGCGGCGCCAGGAAAAGGGTAACAAACAGGGCAAGAGCTTCGGATTGGTGGGTAAAGGCGATTACAATCCCATCCCGGAAACCGCACCTGCTTTTCCCGCCATTGGCGTCTATCATGGAAACCACATTAAGAACAAAGGCAAAGGGCTGACCAATCACGAGGGCATTCTGGAATTGGCGCGGGATCAGGCGAAAAAAGATGCAGCGAAAAACAAGACTCCAGACCCCCATGCGCATGTCCGCTCTTCGATAAAGAAACAGCTCGACGCCGAACTCGACGAAATGCAAACAAAGTTCAATGCGGATAAATCGGTGACCAAGACAATCCGCTCAAACCTGAAACAGGGCCTTGCCGATGCCAAGGCCAAGAACGACAAAATTTATGACCTCAAAAATGTGACGGCCCGTACGGATACGGCAAAAGAGGCTGGCCGTGATGATTTCAAGGCAAACCTGGGTACCAGCATTTTCTCGTTCGACGGCACACGCGGGTCAGCAGATTTCCTGGGCGAGGAAGGGCAGGGCGGTGAATACAGCAGCCTGCCCAAGGGCAAGGGGAAGTTCTATGAGAATGACCATATCATAGACAAGGCTTATGTGTTTAAGGCCCAGGGCATGAAATTGCTGACACGGGCGCAGCAGAAAAAGGTTATGGACAAAGGCACCAAGGCGGCAAAAATGGGCAAACTGCAGGGCAAACGCATGAGTGCCGTGAGCAAGCTCAAGATGTTCGCGGCAGGTTCCGCCATGCAAGCATATACCAAGGAAAATGGCCATGCCGTGACCCTGTACCGTCCTGTTGCAGCGAAAGTGACGGCGGACACCAATGCAAAGGGCGGACCAAAACAGGTTTTGGGTTACTCCAAGTTAATGCCTGACGAGTCGATCGATTTGCTGGCCGAACATGTCCGTGTCGATGACGAGAGCAAACGCGACAAGGCTATTGAAAAGATGCACGCGGAATTCAAAAAGAAATTTGTTGAAAAATCCGACTATCATTCCCGCATGGTGGCCAAACACTACAGGGTGGAACTGGCCACAGTGCCAAAGATAAATGTGCACGGCAACCGCGCCAAAGCCGAAGCCAGGATGGTTAAAATCATGCAGAATATGAGCGCGTCCCTGGCCACAGCCAGGACTAAAACCGAGGGACTGTTCAGCTGAGCCGTTCGCTGCGCCCCAGGATCGATGTCAGCAATCCGGAGGCCGCGCCGCAGGTGGCGATCCAGCCGAAATACCAGAACCGCCCGGCCTGCGCATCATCCCCGTACGAGGCGGCGAATTGTTCCTTGCCGAAATATGCGGCGGCATAGGCGGCTGCCAGCAGGGCCAGGAACAGGATGACCCGCGGCCGTTTGGCGCGCCACACCGCCCACAGAAACACCGCCACCAGTGCCCCGGCCGGTGCCCCGCCTATAGCCGTTTTCATGGCCCACCAGGGATGGGCCCCCAAAGCCTCCGCCCCGCCCCAATGGGCGAACAGAATGACAACAGCAGAGGCCAGCGCCCCGGAGATGAGTGTGCTGAGCATGGCGGCAGCTTACTGCGGGCCGGGACCGGTGGGAAGGGGAGAGTCCCTGCCTTACCGACGCACCCTCAAACCCCGGGGCCAGCCCGGTTTTAGCTTTTGGAATCCCCTAACTAAATCGCCGCAACAACCTCTTCCAGCATGCCACGCACCTCGCCGGCAACGGCTGTCAGGCCGGGGTTTTCTACCGCCATCATTGAGGCCCCCGGGTCAATCGCGCTGACTTCGACGCCGCCGTCGACCTGACGCAGGATCACATTGCAGGGCAGCATGGCCCCGATGCGCGGCTCCATGCCGATGGCCTGCCAGGCCATATCAGGATTGCAGGCCCCAAGGATGCGATAGGGCGGCATATCCTTGTTGATCTTCTTTTTCATGGTGGCGGCGACATCGATTTCGGTCAGCACGCCAAACCCCTTGTCCGCCAGGGCGGTGCGGGTGCGGCTGTCAACGGTGTCAATATCAGCGTCGGTGATGATGCGGTCGATGGTATAGGCCATTTGTGGCTCCCTCATTCATTACATATTCGATAAATGTAATATGTTTGCGGAAAAGGCAAGCGCATTCGTTGCTGATCTGCCTGTTTCGTCCCGAATGAACGGCGCAGGGGCCGCACCGTAGGCCGGGCTTCAGCCCGGCACCCGTGGATTGAAATTGCGAAAACATGCCGGGCTGAAGCCCGGCCTACGCTTGCTTGTTAGCTTTCAAATCCTTTGATTGCGTCCGCGGCCTTTTGCTTCAGTTCGAGTTCCTCCCTTTTCTTTTTGTCCTCTTCGAGAATAATCTTGATTGATAGTTTCAAGAACTCGAGTGCCCTGAGGCAGACTTCATCCGACAATTCATGAATCCCCTTACTCAGAATTGAGTAGATTTTTCGGTTTTCGTAAAGAAATTCGGGAACATGCCCCTTCAGTTGACTGACTTTGTCGTCCATCCGAGATTTCAAGAACTCTTCTTCGTTCCAACCCTCAATCTCTTTGAACTCGGAAAACCGACGGTAAATCAAACGCTCGAATACACGGCGCAGGTAAACAAAGGATCCAATTCCTACTCCATGCGCCGCCAACCCGACTGCTTTGTGCAACTCGGATGAATCTTCTTTGCTCAAAACACTGTGGTAGGTTGCTGCTTCATCGTTTGCAATATCGGCGAGCGAAGGGTGTTGACCGACTTTTTCAACCTTGTTTTTCCCAAGTAGGTAAAAATATCTGATCTTGTGAGATGAATCGCGGGCGCAGGTAATAGACAGTTCATAAAACCCTTCTTTCGCCATCAACACTGGTAAGTTCCCGCTCGCGGGTTGCAAGTTCCAGTTGGTGCTGGAGACCTTGGAAAAGGTAGACAGCTTTTGGCAAAACGGGCAGTGGCCGTCGATTTTGGCCGAGGCCACATGTGCCAAGATCGCTTTCAGTTTCCCGTCGTTAGGCAGATTTTGCTTTGAATACAAAGGGATTTGAAATGCAAATTGCTCAAACGTATCCGTAGTTTCGTTTCCTTATTTCGTAAACTTCTTGTACTTAACCCGCGTTGGCTCGAGCGCATTCACTCCAAACCTTCTTACCTTATCTTCCTCATAATCCTCAAAATTCCCTTCAAACCACTCCACATGCGCTTCGCCTTCGAACGCCAGCATATGCGTACAAATCCGGTCCAGAAAGAACCGGTCGTGCGAGATCACCACGGCACAGCCGGCGAAATTCACCAGCGCGTCCTCCAGCGCTCGCAGGGTCTCGACATCGAGGTCGTTCGTCGGCTCATCCAAAAGCAGCACATTGCCGCCTTCGCGCAGCAGTTTGGCCAGATGCACCCGGTTGCGCTCACCCCCTGACAGCAGGTTCATGGTCTTCTGCTGATCGCCGCCCTTGAAGTTGAACGCCGAGCAATAGGCCCGGCTGTTCATCTCCGCATCCCCCAGCTTGATGATATCGAGCCCGTCGGAAATCTCCTCCCAAACCGTCTTCTGGTCATCCAGATCATCGCGCGACTGATCAACATAGCTCAGCTTCACGGTATCCCCGTAAGAAACCGTGCCACTGTCCGGCTGTTCCTGCCCGGTCAGCATCCTGAACAGCGTCGATTTCCCGGCCCCGTTCGGCCCGATCACCCCGACGATGCCCCCCGGAGGCAGCGAAAATGTCAGGTCCTCGATCAGCTGCTTGTCGCCGTAATGTTTCGCCAGCCCCTCAACCTCGATCACTTTGCCACCCAGACGCGGCCCGTTCGGAATCACGATCTGAGCCCGCCCGACTTTCTCGCGCTCAGATTGGCCGGCCAGTTCGTTATAGGCGTTGATCCGCGCCTTCTGCTTGGCCTGCCGCGCCTTGGCGCCCTGCCGCATCCATTCCAGTTCGCGCTCCAGGGTTTTCTGCCGCGATTTGTCGCCTTTTTCCTCATGTGCGAGGCGTTTGGCCTTCTGTTCGACCCAGGCCGAATAATTGCCCTCGTATGGAATGCCGCGCCCGCGATCCAGTTCCAGAATCCATCCCGTTATGTCATCGAGAAAATACCGGTCGTGGGTGACAATGAGGCAGGTGCCCTTGTACTCGATCAGGTGCTTTTGCAGCCAGGCGATGGTCTCCGCGTCGAGATGGTTGGTCGGCTCATCGAGCAGCAGCATGTCGGGCGCTTCCAGCAGCAGCTTGCACAACGCCACCCGGCGTTTTTCGCCACCCGACAGGGTGTCGACCGCAGCGTCATCCGGCGGGCAGCGCAACGCCTCCATGGCGATGTCGATACTGGCGTCCAGATTCCACAGGTCGTCCGCGTCGATCTGGTCCTGCAACTGGCCCATCTTCTCGGCGGTTTCGTCCGAGTAATTCATCGCCAGTTCGTTGTATTCGTCCAGGATCGCCTTTTTGCCGGCCACCGCCAGCATCACGTTGTCGCGCACATTGAGGCTGTCATCAAGATGCGGTTCCTGCGGCAGATAACCAACGTTGGCGCCCTTGGCCGCCCAGGCCTCGCCGGTGAAATCCTTGTCGAGCCCCGCCATGATTTTCATCAGAGTGGATTTCCCTGAGCCGTTGACCCCAACCACGCCGATTTTCACGCCGGGCAGAAAGCTCAGGCGGATATTTTCAAAACACTTCTTGCCACCGGGATAGGTCTTGGAGACGCCGTCCATGTGGTAAACGTATTGATGCGAAGCCATATGCGGACCCTTTTGCAACTGTAATTTCAGCCGGTGTTTTACGAAAGCCGCGCAGGCTTGGCAAACGGGAAAATCCTACCACAGCGCAGCGCGTAGCAGACAGGGAGCCGTTTTCCGCACATCACTCCCGCAGCCTCTGGTTAGTCCGCCCCTGAGCAGGTAAAAGCAACCGCAAGGGGAGTCCCAATGAATGGTTCGTTTAACAAGTTTGCGCAGGCCCTGTGCGCCGTCTCGCTGGCTCTGGTGCTGATCACCCTTTCCGCTTGTGCTGCCAACAACGTATTTGCCACGGCACCGAATATCTACCGTGTTCCCGGTGTCTATCCGGACGCCCATATCCCAGCATCCAAACGCACCACACAAGCCCGGATTTACTATGTGACTGACCGTATGGTCCTGCCCGGAACCCCAAACAACCGCCGGTATGATTACGCCCGCTCAGCGTCGATGGCCCTGGGCCACGTTACCGCCGCCTTTGGCGAAGATATGACCTGGGAACAGCTGAAACAGGTCAGTGCTGGCAAACAGCCGGCGGCAAAGGTCCGGCTGGATGTGCACGCGGCCCGGGAAGTTGTGCGATTTGAGCCCACACCGCTGCCTTTTGACGCGCGTAATGGCAAAGTTCGGATCTCCTCCGCAGCGCTGAAGAAGTACAACGCCCAGACGTTTGTTTTTAAACGGGAAATCTCCCGCCAGCTGCGTGCTTCAAGCCGCAAGGAGATCACATTCTTCGTGCATGGGTTTTACAACGACTTTGAATACGCCGGGCGCACGACGGCCAATATCTGGCATTATTCCGGTCGGGTCGGGGTGCCTGTATTTTACAGCTGGCCGGGCAGCAATCCAGGCCTGCTGGGCTATTTCCGAGACAAGGAGTCAGCGGAATATTCTGTTTATCACCTCAAAGAGACCCTGCGCATGCTGGCAGCGGTGCCTGAGCTGAAAAAGCTGCATATCATCGCCCACAGCCTAGGGACTGAACTGATCACCACGGCCCTACGGGAGATTATCATCGAAGAAAGCGCTGCCGGTCGCAACCCAATGCGAACCCTGAAAATTGCCAACCTGATCCTGGCCGCGCCTGATCTGGATTTCGGCGTTGTCACCCAGCGGCTGATTGCCGAGCGGGTCGGCCCCTCCTTTGGCCAGCTGACCGTCTATACCAACCCCAATGACGGCACGCTGGGGTTGGCGCAGATGCTGTCCCCGGGCAAACGCTTCGGGCGGTTGTCACCAAACGATCTGAACCCGCGTCAGCAGCGGATGCTGGGTACGGTCGGCAACGTGAATTTCATCAATGTGGAAAAGGTCATCGGCAAGCGCGACCATTCCTATTTTCGCAAGAACCCGGACGTTCTGTCCGATATCGCCCGCCTGATTCAAACCGGTGCCCCGCCGGGCACCAAGGCGCGCCCGCTGGAGCACATCTCAGGCAATTTCTGGGGCATGCACGCAGGTTATCCGTTCACCCGACCAACAGAGAGGAAAGACCCCAAAAAGTTGATAAAATAGATATTCTGGCCTCAATCAACTCACAACAGCGGGCTGACCACCTGATTGAACGCCCGGCGCAATTTTGCCCCCCGCCGTAAGTTCACCTGCTCAACCCAGGCGATTTTACCCTCCAGCCTTGAAAGGGTCCTGGGATCAGATCTGGCCGGACCGGCGTTCTGTTTCAGCGCGTGAATCTCTGCTTTCAGTAAATCGAAATCCCTTCGTGGAATGTTGAGGAGTTGATTAACCACCAGACCCGTCACCACCTGCCGTTGATGCGCCAGCCGCAGTCGGGTTTTTTGGGGATTGACGGTAAACCCCTCCGCTGTCACGATTTTTGGGGCAATAGCGGCAACGGCCCGAACACATTTCTTGTCGCCAGAAAAGGCAAGGTCGTCTGCGTAGCGGGTATAGTTGAGGTCAAACCGCGCCGCTAGCCCGGCCAGCCTGCAGTCCAGCCGATATGCCGCAAGATTGGCCAGAGCCGGAGAGCTGGGCGCGCCCTGCGGTAGATGCCGTGACATCAGAGTTTTGGCGCTATGCCATTCGAGCTGAGCGGCAATGTCTGGCGGGGTTGATGTTGTGCAAAGATTGGCCAACCCTTCCGCCACACTGTGGGGATAGCCAAAACAACGGAACTGAGCATAGACGCGGGCCTTGCCAACATTTGCGAAAAAATCCCGGATATCAAGCGACAGCAAAGCGGCCTCGCCCGCGTGTTTCTGGGCCGCCTGGCAGCAATTCTTACCAGCGATGAAACCAAAGCAATTCGGGTGTTGGGGAATGTGGTCAAGTATCTGCGATTTGATCCGGTGCTGGATCGTCTTCAGCGTCGTCTTAGGAGCTTCAATCAGACGTTTGCGGCCTGATTTCTTATCCAGAAAATGCGTCACATAATGGGTCACCGCGGGTTCAGGCGACCGCGCTGCAAATCCATATGGATCGGCGAAATACTGCAACCGCTCCAGCGGCAGAAGAAGCCAGTCGGCAACCTCAGCCTCGCTGAGGAGATGGGGCAGGGGTAAATCAACAAAAGCCCTGGTCGGCATCATCGTCGCCCGCTCGAAAGGGTGTCCCGGCCAATGGTTCCCCTTTTTGCACAGCCGGTACAAGCGCTCAAAACCGTCCGACCCAGCCAGTATCTGGGCCGCACGGCCTGGAGTCGGTGAATAGGCCTTGGGATGCTGCGCCATTAGCGCCCGTGCAAGTTTTGGAACCAGTTTTCTTGCTTCCAGCGGAAATCGCCGGGAAAGGCAGCTTTCGATCTCCTCCCGTGTCCAGCGCAGGCTGGACAGGGAGACAGCGAGGTTTCGGGTAGAGGCTTTTCTAATCACAAATTCTGTCTCTGTATTTTGTCACAACGGTGCGGTTCACCAATCTTGTTCCGCATAACCAGCACTGGGCAACGCCCAGCAACGGTTGTGCTTTGAATGTACAGGTCGTGTGATATCGGCGGGGATGCCCCGCCGCTTTCAGGGTTTGTGGTCCCGAAAATCTAAACCGCACCGCTGTTGAGCAAGTCTAACTCGTAGCGAATTCTGATCAAGGCTGAAATAATACCCGCGTTGAATGACTTGCGAAAACTCTCCCAAAATCACATACAAACCAAAATGAAATCAAACGGAAGCGAACCCTGACAACCGCATTCCCCCTCTCCACTCCCGGCCTGCGCGTTGGTCTGCTTGGCGGTTCCTTTGATCCGCCGCACAGCGGCCACTTGCATATTTCACGCTGGGCGCTGAGGGAATTTGGCCTTGATCAGGTCTGGTGGCTGGTCAGCCCCGGCAACCCGTTGAAACGGCGCGGACCGGCGCCGCTCGCAAAACGCATGGCGGCCTGTAAAGCGCTGGTCAGCGATCCGCGTATCAAGGTTACGGACATCGAGGCGCAACTTGGCACGCGCTACACTGCGGCCACCCTGCAGGCACTGCTGCCACGGTATCGGGACGTGCGCTTTGTATGGTTGATGGGGGCGGATAACCTCGCAGATTTCCACCGCTGGAAAGACTGGGACTGGATCATGCAGACGGTGCCGGTTGGCGTTCTGGCCCGACCGGGCGAACAACTGGCTGCCGGATGTTCACCAACTGCCCGCCGGTTTCGCCGCTACCGCCTGTCCGCCCGGCGCTCCACCGCCCTGCCGTTTCGTGCCGCGCCTTGCTGGAGCCTGCTGAACGGGCCGATGGTGAATGTCTCCTCCACCGCAATCCGCAAAGCGGGCGGCTGGGAAACAGAATAAAGCGCTCGACGCAGGGAGAATTTGGCGGAACATTGAAAAGAAGGCAGGTCCTGGGGTAATACAGAGGCCTTGAAGCTAGCCGGTTAGAAGGGTTTACTGGCAGCGACAGCGTAGTGGGCGTATCAGGATGAAGACAAGCAGACGGGTGGTTTTGGCAGGATTGCTGGCAAGCGCTGCCACCGGCGCTTTGGCCGGGGCTCCGCTCACTTCCCTGCACCCCAAGCCGCGCGGCCAGCGCAAAGCCCAATCGATCAAGCGCCGCCACACCCAGCCCGGCCTGGCGCGGATCATCGACGAAGCGGGGCTGTCGGGCAAACAGAGCATCGTTGTGGCTGACGTGGCCAGCGGCAAAATCCTGGAGTTTAGCGGCACCAACACAAAACTGCCGCCTGCCAGCGTCACCAAATCCATCACCGCGCTTTATGCGCTACACAATTTGGGCCCGGACTATCGGTTTACCACGCGCCTGATCGGCACCGGGCCGGTGGTTAGTGGAGTCCTGCAAGGTGATCTGATCCTCGCCGGTGGTGGGGATCCCAATCTTGATACCGACGGGCTGGCCGAACTGGCGGATCAATTGAAAGCCAAAGGCGTACGCAAGATCACCGGCAAGTTCAAAACCTACGCCGGGGCGCTGCCTTATCAGCGGGTGATCGACCCCAAACAACCCGACCATGTGGGCTATAACCCGGCGATTTCCGGCCTCAACCTGAATTTCAACCGGGTGTATTTTGAATGGAAGCGCGCTGGCGAAGGTTACACCGTGGCCATGGATGCCCGCACTGAACGCTTCCGCCCCACCGTGCGCGGCATCCGCATGTCGATTGTCAACCGCGAGGGCCCGTTGTTTACTTACAAAAACGGCGGCGAGACGGAATACTGGACGGTGATGAGGAAGGCGCTTGGCAAGGGTGGCGGGCGCTGGCTGCCGGTGCGTGATACGGCGGGCTATGCGGGTGAGGTTTTTCGCTCCATCGCCGCGCAATACGGGATTTCCCTGCCCAAGCCGGTGGACAAGAAGGCGGCACCAAAAGGAACGGTTCTGGCACAGGAAAACAGCGGTCGGATGTGGGCGGTGCTGCGTGCCATGATGAAATACTCAACCAATCTGACGGCCGAGATTTCCGGCCTGACAACGACGCGCAAGCGTGGGGCCAAGGCCAAAACCCTGTCAGCTTCAGGCAAGGAAATGACAAACTGGGCGCATAAAGCCTATGGGATCAGCGGCGCGAAATTTGTTGATCACTCGGGGCTCGGCGATGCTTCGCGGGTGTCCGCCGGGCAGATGACCAAAGTGCTGGTGAAATCCGGCTGGAACGGCGCCTTGCGTCCGGTGCTGAAAGAGATTCCGCTGGTGAATTCCAAGAACAAGAAAGCCCCGATTGAAGGGGTCAGGGTGGTTGCCAAAACCGGCACCCTCAATTTCGCCTCTGCCCTGTCGGGCTACGTAGACTGCCCCAACGGCCGTAAACTGGCGTTTTCGATTTTCACTGCCGATATGGGCAAACGCGGCAAGATTTCAAAGGCCCAGCGGGAGCGCCCCGAAGGCGGACGCAGCTGGGGCAAACGCTCGCGCCGGATGCAGCAGAAGCTGCTCAGGAGGTGGGCGCTGGAGTATGGGGTGTAAAATTGATCAGACGCTGCGCGCTCGGTTTTTTAGCCTTCTAACATTTTTGGGGAGCAGGACGAACCATTGAAGGTACCCGGCACTGACCATGATTGCCCAAAAAACAACTAAGTCGGCCCACAGCGATACGTTCATTTTCCATAACTCGGCAAAACTCTCAAAAACAACAAAAAGACCTTGAAGTATCATCTCTAAAACAAAGCCTAATGGAGATGTGAGCGCGAGAACCTTAAGCTCAAAAATTGTGATAAGTTCTCCGTTGGAAAATATTTTGGGGTCCAAAAGCGCGTCAATCAGAACCCAAATACACAATCCAAGCCAAATCAATTTAACAAATTTCAGCATTTCTACAATTTGTCTCTTCCATCAGTCCCGAGCTCCCTCACTCCACCAAATGCCGCGCCCTGGCCCCGCGTTCAATCGCCGCCCCGTGCAGGCGGTCGATCGTCAGCTCATACCGGGTTTCCTCCAAAAACCGCAGTTCGCTTTCGCGCAGGCGTCCGTCCGCCGCCGCCACATCGCAGCACAGCGCGTAGGCGGTTTCGAAAAACTTCTCAGGCAATGACGAACGCACCAGCCCGAACAGCGCATCCAGCCCGTCTTCCTCTTCCATAAGGTCAAACACCGTTTGCGAGATTACCTGCAACCGGTCTGCGTCATATGCGGCAAACAGAGGCAGGTGGTTGACGATACGTTCAATCGACAACAGCTCCAGCGTCCGGATGCGTTCATCCGAAATCGACGTCGCCACCATCATCGCCACCAAAGCATCCTGCAACGACCACGGGGTGGGTTGGGTATCTTGCGCACTCATATGCAGCCTCACAAAGTTTAATCCGCGTCACATTATTGACCGCACGCGCCGGGGGCAATAGGGAGTGAGCGTTAAACCACCGAAATGGAATTCCGTGATGTCTGATATGCGTGAACATGCGATGAACAGCAAAGCCTGGCCGTTTGAAGAGGCCCGCAAGCTGGTAAAACGCTATCAGAAAGCCGCGCCAGCCAACGGTTTTGTGCTGTTTGAAACCGGCTATGGCCCCTCCGGCCTGCCCCATATCGGCACCTTTGGCGAAGTCCTGCGCACAACCATGGTGCGAAACGCTTTTGAGATGATATCGGATATCCCGACCAAGCTGATCTGCTTTTCCGATGATCTGGATGGCATGCGCAAAGTTCCGGGCAATGTTCCCCAACAGGACATGCTGGCCGAGCACATGCATAAACCCCTCACCTCGGTCCCTGATCCGTTTGAAACCCACGAAAGCTTTGGCCATCACAACAACGCCATGCTGCGGCGCTTTCTGGATACCTTCGGGTTCGACTACGA